>JBJMMQ010000083.1:0-14740 GCA_045804705.1 Chloroflexota bacterium | reverse complement strand
CGGCGAGCTTGTCTGCCTCGACGCCGGCGGCGGCGATGTTGTCGGTCGCGACGGTGGTGACGGGAATGTCGCTGTCAACACCGGAGTCGAAGCCGATGACCGGGATGTTGGCGTCCTTCGCCTGCTGCAGGAGCGATCCTGCGGCCTTGCTGTCGAGCGCCGCGAAGCAGACGGCCGCCGGGTTGGTGCTGAGGGCGGTCTGCAGCATGGTGAGCTGCTTGTCGACCTCGGACTCGGTCGCCGGGCCCTGGTACGTCGCGGTCACGCCGAGCTTCGCGGCCTCGTCCAGCGCGCCCTTCTTGACGGCCTGCCAGAACTGGTGCTGCTCGCCCTTCGAGATGATCGCGATGGTCTTGCCCTTGGCGGCGCCGGCGTCGGTGGGCGGCGTGTAATCGGATGCCGCCCCGGACGTGTTGCCGGACGCTGCGGGGGCAGCGGATGACCCTGCCGCGGCGGATGTCGCGGGTGACGATGCGGAGCCCGAGCAGGCCGCTGCCGCGATCGCGACGGTGGCCGTCAGGCCCAGGATGCCCTTGAGTTTCATGCGTTCCTCCATACGAGAACTGCCTTGACCCTGTCTGCCCGACCCGGCGGTCCGGGTCCGACGTTAGGTCCGTGATGAGCCTCGCTCTCTGTTCCGACTTTCGTCAGGTCTGAGCGCGGCGGCGAAGGATGTCGAGCCAGACGGCGCCGATGACCACCATCCCGGTGATCACCGACTTCCATTGGTCGGGGACGCCCGCGACGGACAGGCCGATGCGGAGGGTGCTGATGAGGAATGCGCCGATGACGGTCCCGACGATGCTTCCCTCTCCGCCGGACAGGGACGTGCCGCCGATGACGGCCGCGGCGATCGCGTCGAGCTCGTAGCCCACGCCCAGGCCGGGCTGCGCCGAGTTCATGCGTGAGGCGATGATGATTCCGGCGAGACCGACGAAGAGCCCCTCCACCGCATAGACGGTGATCTTCCACCGGTCGACGATGACGCCGGAGAGGCGCGCCGCCTCCTCGTTCGAGCCGAGTGCGAACGTGTACCGCCCGAAGGTCGTCTTGTTGAGAAGGATCCACGCGATGGCCGCGGCGCCCAGCATGACCCACACGATGTTGGGAATGCCGACGACGGACTTGCTCATGAAGAACGCCTGGAAGCCCGGCTGGGTCGCCTCGAAGTAGATCGGGCGAACGTCCGAGAGCACCTGCGCCAGGCCCAGCGTGACATAGAGCATGCCCAGCGTGGCGATGAACGGCGGCAGCTTGGCCTTCGCGATGAGGCTGCCGTTGACGATGCCGACCGCGGCTCCGGCAGCGAGTGCGGCGAGGAGGCCGAGCGGCAGTGGCAGGCCGAAGGTCACGGCGACGAGGCCCGCTACGACGGAACAGAACGTCATGGCCGTCCCCACGGACAGATCGATGCCGCCGGTGATGATCACCAGGGTGACGCCGACCGCGAGCACGCCATTGACCGCCGTCGCGGTCAGGATGTCGATGTAGTTGTTCGTGCTCGCGAAGTGGGGAACGGTGACCGAGAAGAAGACGAGCAGGATGACCAGCGCGCCGAGGGCCAGCAGCCGCTGGACCGACTCCCCGGTCATCAGCGCCCGAACGCGCGAAGGTGCCGCGGCGGAGGCTTGCATCAGATCGCTCCCACTGGGATGGCCAAGGTGGTGAGGGGCTTCATGCGGCAGCCACGGAATCCCGCTGCGTCGCGAGCGTCATGATCCGCTCCTGCGTTGCCTCGGCCGACGCCAGCTCACCGGTGATCCGTCCTTCGCACATGACGAGGATCCGGTGGCTCATGCGCAGGATCTCTGGCAGCTCCGAGCTGATCATGATCACGGCCTTGCCCTGTCGAGCGAGGTCGTTCACAAGCTTGTAGATCTCGCTCTTCGCGCCGACGTCGATGCCGCGAGTCGGCTCGTCGAAGATCAGGATCTGCGTGTCCGCGATCAGCCACTTCGCGATGACAACCTTCTGCTGATTGCCACCCGACAGGTTCTTGACCCGCTGGGTGACGCGTGGGGTCTTGATCGCCAGGGTGTCGATGAGCTCGAGCGCCTTCCGCCGGGTAGCTGCCGTCTTCACCCACCCGAACCGATTGGTGAACTGTCCAAGGGACGCCAGGACGGCATTCGTCTCCACGTCCATTCCGAGCGCGAGCCCGTAGCGTTTGCGGTCCTCGGAGAGGTAGGCGATCCCGTGGCTGACGGCATCCGCGGGCGTCCTGATCATGACGGGCTTCCCGTTCACGAGGATCTCCCCGGATTCCGGCAAGTCCGCCGCGAAGATGGCCCGGACCACCTCGGTGCGGCCCGCTCCGACGAGACCTGCGATCCCGAGGACCTCGCCCCGGTGGAGCGAGAAGCTGATGTCCCGGACCTGTCGCCCGCGATTGAGGTGGCGGACCTCGAGCATCACCGTCGGATCGGGCGTCTGGGGCAGCTCCGGCGTCGCATCGTAGACAGTGCGCCCGACCATCATGCTGATGATCTCGTGGGTCGATGCCTCAGCCGTGGCCACCGTACTGATGTAGCGGCCGTCCCGCATGACGGTGACCCGATCCGTGATCTGCTTGAGCTCCTGAAGCCGGTGCGAGATGTGGACGATCCCGTGGCCTCTTTCCCGAAGGTGTCGCGTGATCCGGAACAGCTCGTCGATCTCGGTGTCGGTAAGCGTCGCGGAGGGCTCGTCCATGACCGGGACGTCCGAGTTGTAGGAGTGTGCCTTCGCGATCTCGACCATCTGCTGCTGTGCCACGGCAAGCCGGGACACCCGTGCAGTCGGATCCAGCCGGATATGAAGGTCCTCGAAGAGCGCCGCGGTCTTCCGGTTGAGGGCCTTCTCGTCGAGGAAGAGCCCGCGGCGCGGCTCGCGGCCGATGAAGATGTTCTGGGCGACCGTCAGGTGGCCCATCAGGTTCAGCTCCTGGTGGATGATGCTGATCCCGAGGTCCTGGGCGGCCCGCGGGGAGTTGATCTCCTGTTCCTCGCCGCGGATTCGGATCGCGCCCGCATCGCGGCGATAGATCCCGGCCAGGATCTTCATCAGAGTGGACTTCCCCGCGCCGTTCTCCCCGACGAGACCGTGGACCTCGCCCCGACGTAACTCGAACTGCGCGTTCTCGAGCGCCCGGACCCCCGGAAAGCTCTTCTCGATATCGACCATCTCGACCAGGAGTTCATCCATGTCGAGCATCTCCCATCGGCAAGGAAACAGTCGGGGCGGTCGCTCGGGCGTGACGGGCGCGGGTGCTGCGATCGATAACCCAGTTACCGATAACACATTGCAGTGGACACCCTACGCCACCTGTCAAGCGCTCGTCCGAGCGCGAATCGGGCTCGATCCGGTGGTGGACATCGTCGGCACCACCGCGAGGACGAGGGCCGCACCAGCAGGGCCGGGCCTATCTCGACGGTCGGATCGTCGCCGGCGAGCTGCGGCCGACGACCCGGGGGCACCGCGTCGTCGAATAGGTTGGACAACCCCACGCGATCCTGAACGATGTCGCGCTCGTCAAGAGCGGACAATGTCTCGGTGCCGGGCCTCGTCGCGACGTTCCTGATCGTGTTGAGCTTTGCCTGGAACGAGTTCCTGCTCGCACTCGTCCTCACCAGCGCCAACGCGCAGACGATGCCGCAGTGGTGGGCGATGTCGGTGCTCATCCTGATCATGATCGGGCCCGTGGTCGTCATGGCCGTCGCCCTCGAGCGGTACACCACCAGGGGTCTCCTCGCCGGCGCGCTGAAGGGATAGGGACGTGACCACGATCACCTCGCTCGACGTCGTCGACATCCGCTTCCCGACGTCGAAGGGCCTCGACGGCTCTGACGCGATGAACCCCGACCCCGATTACTCGGCCGCGTACGTGATCCTGCAGACCGACGCCGGCGACGGACTGGAGGGACATGGCTTCACGTTCACGACCGGTCGGGGGACGGAGGTCGTCGTCGCCGGAGTGAGGGCGATCGCGCCGCTTGTCGTCGGTCGTGACCTCGAGGCCATCGAATCCGATCTCGGTGCGTTCTGGCGCGACCTCGTGGGCGACAGCCAGCTGCGCTGGATCGGCCCAGAAAAAGGCGTCATCCATCTCGCGACGGCCGCCGTCGTCAACGCCGTGTGGGACCTCGTGGCCAAGCGGGCCGACAAGCCCGTCTGGCAGCTGCTGTCCGACATGTCGCCCGAGGAGATCGTCAGTCTGGTCGACTTTCGCTACCTGACGGACGCGCTGACACCCGATGAGGCGCTGGCGATCCTCGAGGCCGCGCTGCCCGGTCGGGCCGAGCGTCAGGCCGAGCTCCGGCGCGACGGCTACCCCGCCTACACCACGTCGGTCGGCTGGCTCGGCTACGACGACGCCAAGATCGAACGACTCTGCCGGGAGGCACTGGCCGAGGGCTGGACCCGATTCAAGATGAAGGTCGGCGCGGACGTCGACGACGACGTCCGGCGGATCCGCCTCATCCGCTCGGAGATCGGCCCGGACCACATGCTGGCCGTGGATGCGAACCAGCGTTGGGACGTCGGGACCGCGATCGAGTGGATGGCCCGCCTGGCGCCGTTCGACCCCTACTGGATCGAGGAGCCGACGAGCCCGGACGACATCCTCGGCCACGCTGCGATCGCCCGGGGCGTTGCCCCGATCCGGGTCGCCACCGGTGAGCACGTCCACAACCGGATCATGTTCAAGCAGCTTCTCCAGGCAAAGGCGATCGACATCTGCCAGATCGATGCATGCCGGGTCGGTGGCGTCAACGAGGTCGTCGCGATCCTGCTTCTGGCCGCGAAGTTCGGTGTCACGGTCTGCCCCCACGCCGGCGGCGTCGGCCTGTGTGAGCTCGTGCAGCACCTCTCGCCATTCGACTACATCGCCGTCAGCGGCCGCCTCGAGGGCCGGATGATCGAGTACGTCGACCACCTCCACGAGCACTTCCTCGATCCCGTCGTGATCGAACGCGGCCGATACCTCCTCCCGACGTCACCGGGCTACAGCGCCGAGATGCTGCCAGCGTCGATCGACCGCTACCGCTATCCCGACGGCGCCGAGTGGCAGGGATCCTAGAGCGCCAACGCGTTTCTCAGACGCACCTTCGAGATGAACAAGCGCGACGCACACGCGAACCCAAGCAGTGCTGTCGTGATGCGCGTCCGATCGCGCTCCGCTATCGAGATCGTGCGTCTCGGAGACGCATCGACCGATGGGATCGTCAGCCGCCCGCGTCGCCCTCGAGCCACCGCTCGAACGCGGTGAGGCTCGGACGGATGGCCGGCGCAAGACCGGGCTGTCCGGGGCGCGCGATGCCGTCGCCGTGGCCCAGCGTCCGCGCGTCCGGCGTCTTGAGCCCGTTCCCGGTCAGGAGTGCCACGACCTCGTCCCCCGGCCGGATCACGCCTCGTCGTCGCGCGGCAGCGGCGGCGGCGAGCGTCACGCCGCCGGCCGTCTCCGGGTAGATGCCTTCAAGCCGGGCAACGTCGCGGATGGCCTCCGCGGTGACGTCGTCCTCGATCGCCTCCAACGAACCGTTGGTTTCGTTGACGAGCTCGACGACGTAGCGACCGTCGGCCGGATTGCCGATCGCAAGCGACCGGACGATCGTGTCCGGCGTTCGGACAGGCTCGATCACATCCGTCCCCGCCGCCCACGCGGTGGCGACGGGCGCGCAGCCGGCCGCCTGGCCGCCGACGAATCGGATCGGCCGGCGCTCGATGAGGCCAAGGTCGGCGAGTTCCTCGAAGCCCCGGGCGACCCGGGTGAACATCGCACCCGAGGCGACCGGCGCGACGACGACGTCCGGCGACCGCCAGCCGAGTGACTCGGCGATCTCGTAGGCGAGTGTCTTGGAGCCTTCCGCGTAGAACGGGCGGAGGTTGATGTTGACGAAGCCCCAACCGGTCTCGTCGGCGACTTCGAGGCAGAGCCGGTTGACGTCGTCATACGTGCCTTCGATCGGGACCACCGTCGCGCCATAGGCGAGGGCGTGGTCGACCTTGGCGGGCTCGAGGTCTGCCGGGATGAACACGTGCGCGGGCAGGCCGATCGCGGCCGCTGCCGCGGCTGTCGCGCCCGCCAGGTTGCCGGTCGATGCGCAGCACAGGGCCTCGACACCGAATTCGGAGGCCCGCGCCGCCGCGACCGCCACCGCCCGGTCCTTGAACGAGAGGGACGGATTGCGGGTGTCGTCCTTGATCCAGAGGCGGTCGAGTCCAAGCACGGGCGCGACGCGGTCTGCCGGCAGGAGTGGGGTGGAACCGACCGGCAGCCCACGGGCCGGCGGCGCGTCGACGGGCAGGAGCTCGCGGTAGCGCCAGATGCCGGGTGGCCGGGCGGCGATCGCCTCCCGAGTCAGCGTCGACGCCACGACCTCGTAGTCGTAGGCGACCTCCAGCGGCCCGAAGCACGCCGGACAGACATAGTTCAGCCCGATCGGCTGCGTCGCGCCGCAGTTGCGGCAGCTCATGCCGAGGATGCGCCGATCGGTGCGCGTCTCGGGGGCTGGTGGTGTCTCGATCGCCATGGTCGTCTCCGGGAGGCTGAGGAGTGCCTCGGGACCGGGTACGGGCGACCGTCTGGTCGGATAGGGGGGCTCCGAAGGGAGGTTCCCTTATCGTGCAGGAGGACCTGCCCGGACTTGGCACCTTGCCGATTCGTCGGTAGGTTGTCGTGGCTTCAACGGGCCGGTCCCTCTGCCACTCTTGATAAGAGCTCTTCGGTTGTCAGCCGATGCTACGGGCGGCCGGGTTGACCTGTCAACGACAGGCGAGACGCCGACACCCGGCCGCGACCATTTCGATACCGTCCCGCAACGTGGTAGCATCCGGGCACTTACGACTGCGGAAGCCGACTCCTGCGAGCCTCTTGGCACGCATCACGCGCGGCCGGTCGATCAGACCGTGATCGCCCATGCCGCAGGAGTCCACCAGCCGATGGCCACGACCGCACCGCTGACTCGACCGCTGCTCGGTCGATCCGTCCGACCCAACCTCCCGACGGCCGAGCTGTACGAGGACGCCATCCGGCACGGCGAGGGTCTCGTCGCCGCGGACGGCCCGCTCGTGGTCCGGACCGGCAAGCACACCGGGCGTTCGCCGCAGGACAAGTTCATCGTCGACGAGCCCGCGAGCCACGACAAGATCTGGTGGGGTAGCGTCAACCGGCCCATCTCCGAGGAGCACTACGAGCGGCTGCGCGCGCGGCTGATCGCGTACGCCGGATCGAAGGACCTGTACAGCCAGGACTGCTTCATCGGTGCGGCACCAGCCCATCGTCGGTCGCTCCGGGTCTACACCGAGACGGCCTGGGCGAGCATCTTCGCGCGCAACCTCTTCCGACGGCCGACGAAGGACCAGCTCCGCGCGTTCGTCCCGAACTTCACGATCATCTGCGTCCCGTCGTTCCAGGCGGATCCGGCCACAGAAGGAACGAGGACAGGCACCGCCATCCTCCTCAACCTGCGGCGGATGGAGATCATCATCGTCGGGACGGAGTACGCGGGCGAGATCAAGAAGGGCGCCTTCACCGTCATGAACTACTTGATGCCCGACGAGGCCGTCCTCCCGATGCATTCCGCGATCAACGTCGGCCAGGACGGGGACGCCGCAGTCTTCTTCGGTCTCTCGGGGACGGGCAAGACCACACTCTCCGCAGATCCGCTGCGAAGCCTCGTCGGCGATGACGAGCACGGCTGGGGCGACGGCATCAGCTTCAACTTCGAGGGTGGCTGCTACGCCAAGACCATCCGCCTCTCCCCGATGTACGAGCCCGACATCTTCCAGACGACGCGACGCTTCGGCACAGTCCTGGAGAACGTCGACGTCGACCCGCGGACCCGCGAGCTCGATCTCGACTCCGAGCGTTTCACCGAGAACACACGCGGTGCCTATCCGCTCGATTTCATCGGCAATGCCGACGAGACCGGAATCGCCGGCGTGCCGAAGACGGCGATCTTCCTGACTGCCGATGCGTTCGGCGTCCTGCCGCCGATCTCGAAGCTGACGCGAGAGCAGGCCGCCTACCACTTCATCAGCGGCTACACGGCGAAGCTGGCGGGGACCGAGGTCGGCATCGCGGAGCCGAAGGCGACGTTCTCGGCCTGCTTCGGAGCGCCGTTCATGCCCCGCCACCCGGGCGAGTACGCGGCGATGCTGGTCGAGCGTCTCGAGCGCGACGACGTCCCCGTTTGGCTGGTCAACACCGGCTGGACCGGCGGCCCGTATGGCGTCGGGCAGCGGATGAACATCGCCCACACACGTTCGATGGTCCGGGCCGCGCTCGACGGGTCGCTCGACGCGATCGAGCGGCGCATCGATGCGAACTTCGGTTTGGCGGTCCCGGTCAGCTGTCCGGACGTGCCTGCGTCATTCCTGGATCCGCGCTCGACGTGGGCCGACGGAGCCGCGTATGACGCAGCAGCGAAGAAGCTCGCCCTGATGTTCCGCGAGAACTTCGCCGATTACGCCGACGGCGTCAGTGCGGCGATCGCCGCGGCGGGGCCGGGCGTCGGCTGACCAGCGTCGGGGCCGAGCGCAAGGTGAGCCTTGCGCGCCGCCCAGATGAGCAGGATGGCGCCGATGAGGAGCGGGCCGACGCTCAGGGCCAGCGGGATCGCGAGCAGGACGAGGAGCAGTCCGAGGAGAGCGAGCGCCGGGGTCCGGTCCATCGTGTGACTCCAGAAGTGCGTGTCGTGGAGTTCGAGAATCGAGGTGCGCGACCGCGCGGACCATCCACGGATGTCCGCTTCGACCATCGACGGATGTCAGAATGGGTCGTTCCGACGACCTGAAAGGAGAACGAGGCTTCATGGCCCGCAACAAGGTCACCGTCATCGGCGCCGGCAATGTCGGGGCCACGACAGCACAGCGCATCGCCGAGGCGGGACTCGCCGATGTCGTTCTCGTGGACATCGTCGAAGGACTGCCGCAGGGCAAGGGCCTCGACCTCGCCGAGGCCGCCCCGGTCGTGGGCCACGACGCCCGGATCACCGGGACGAACGACTACGCAGACACGGCGGGATCCGACATCGTCGTCGTCACCTCCGGTCTCGCCCGCCAGCCCGGGATGAGCCGCGACGACCTGCTGGCGAAGAATGCGGGGATCGTCCGGGCCGTCGTCGAGCAGGCGGTGAAGCACTCGCCCGACGCGATCCTGATCATCGTCACCAACCCCCTCGACGCGATGTGCCACGTCGCGATGCAGGCGTCGGGGTTCCCGCGGGAGCGGGTGCTCGGCATGGCCGGCGTGCTCGATTCGGCGCGGTTCCGGACATTCATCGCCCAGGAGCTCGGTGTCTCCGTGGAGGACACCCACGCGTTCGTGCTCGGCGGCCACGGCGACACGATGGTTCCGCTGTCGCGCTACTCGACGGTGGCCGGCGTGCCGATCACCGAGCTGCTGTCGCCCGAGCGAGTCAAGGCGCTCGAGGAGCGCACGGCCAACGGTGGCGCCGAGGTCGTCGCGCTGCTCAAGACCGGCTCGGCGTTCTACGCTCCCGCCGCGTCGACCTTCGAGATGGTCGAGTCGATCCTTCTCGATCGGAAGCGCGTCCTGCCATGCGCCGTCCTGCTGCAGGGTGAGTTCGCGACCGACGGGCTGTTCGTGGGCGTCCCGGTCGTGCTCGGCGCTGCCGGGATGGAGCGCATCTTCGAGATCGAGCTGACGACCGACGAGCAGGCGGCCTTCGACGCATCGTCGGCTGCCGTCCGCGACCTCGTCGATAAGCTCGGCTGAGGGACGCATCCGAACCTGGTGCGCGCCGGGCCCGGTGCGTATGGGCACCGCAGACTGATACCCCTCGCTCGTCGCGACGCCGCGAAAGTTGACCTGGCGGAAACGACGGGAGTACCGTCGTCGCACTCATTGACGATGCCCCGCACGCCCCAGCCTTAGGTGCGGCGCTTCGACGACCCGTGACTGTCCACGCGGGATCATGGGAGGCCCCGCCCGGACGCCCAGCCCAACGCACGCTCGGTCGAGTCGTGTTTCGCGCCGCCCACGGGGTGGCAGCTGAGGCGCGCCTGTGACCCCACCTTTGGAGGAAAGCAGATCGTGCAATCCACGACGCGTACGGCCGCCTGGCGGCTGCTCACGCCGTTCATGATCCTCGCGCTCCTGGCCTCGGCGCTCTTCGTCGGCCAGCGACTCGCGAACGCGAACGAGACGTCGCCCACCGGATCGGCCGGCCAGGACGACTACATCAACTACGCCGCGCCCCGGATCCAGCCGTCGACGGACGGCAAGCTGGTCAAGGGCAAGAACGGCATCTTCCGTCCGGCCGGCACAGCCGCGTTCGACCAGGCGCAGGCCTTCGACCGCAAGTTCGCATCGGGCAACCCGAAAGCGGCGCGACAGCTGGCAAAGCTCGAAGCGAAGGCCATCAAGGAGAACAAGAGCCCGCGCCAGATCAAGAAGGCGAAGGGCATGCAGGAGGCGAAGCTCCTGACGATCCTCGTCGAGTTCAACGACAGGGCGAACGACGACTTCACGACCTCGATGGTCCCCGAGTCGGTGTTCGAGAGCCGCGACTGCGTGGCGGGCACGGTCCAGAATGGCCCGCTGCACAACCACATCCCGAACCCGGCGACCTTTTCCCACGCCGACAACAACTCGATGTGGGTGCCGGACTTCTCGACCACCCACTACGACAACATGCTCTACACGAAGACCGGCATCACCCAGCGGGTTCGCACCGACCTGACGGGACCTGACGGACAGCCGGGCTTCGACATCTCCGGCTTCACGATGAAGAACATGTACGAGGAGATGTCCAAGGGTGCCTACACGGTGACCGGCGCGGCCACACCGTGGGTCAAGGTCGCGCACTCGGAGGCCTGGTACGGCGCCAACGTCTGCCACAAGGACGGCGAGGGCAACTGGGACGCCGACATCCCGCAGTCGCAGAACGGCCACCCGGACAACCCACTCGGACCCGGCCAGCTGCCGATCGACGCGGTCGCCGCGCTCGCCCAGGCTCAGCCGAGCTTCCCGTGGGCCGACTACGACGTCGAGGATCAGGGTGACGTCGACGGCGACGGCAACGTCAACGAGCCCGACGGTGTCATCGACCACGTGGTCCTCGTCCACGCCGGCGAGGACAAGTCCGGAGGTGGCGGCGCTCAGGGCCCGTACGCGATCTGGGCGCACTCCTCGGCGGTCGCCGGTGGCGCACCGGTGCCCGGCACGAACCTCAAGCTGAGCAACTACATCGTGCAGCCGGAGGACGCCGGCGTCGGCGTGTTCGCCCACGAGTACGGTCACGACCTGGGCCTGCCGGACCTGTACGACATCACCGCGAGCGGCGAGTCCGACATCGACTTCTGGGACCTGATGAGCTCCGGCTCGCACTCCGGCCCGATCTTCCAGTCGATGCCCACGCACATGGGTCTCTGGGACAAGTGGGTACTCGGGTGGGCCGATCCGGTGCAGGTCGAGCCCGGCCAGTCGCCGCGTGACGTGGTCGTCGGTCAGACCTCGCGGACGCCGAAGGGCACCGCCGACGGCGTGAAGGTGAACCTGCCGACGAAGGTGGTCACGATCGCCGAGCCGCACAGCGGCGCGAACTCGTGGTACTCCGGCAGCGACCAGAGCTGGGCCGACGTCAAGCTGGCGCGCACCGTCGACGTGCCGAGCGCGGGCGACGCAAAGTTCTGGATGTGGAACAACTACGTCACCGAGGAGGACTGGGACTTCGGCTTCGTCGAGGTCTCGACCGACGGCGGGAACACCTGGCACGAGCAGAAGGTGCACGACGAGGCCGGTGCCGAGGTCTCGACGCCCGACGACTACTCCGACCCGAACGGTCGCCTGCACGACTACGGCGACAAGTCGTACGGCCTCACCGGGTCGAGTGACGGGTGGCGGCACGACTACGTCGACCTCGCGGCGTACGCCGGTCAGACCGTGCAGCTCCGGCTTCGGTACGCCACGGACGCCGGCTTCGAGGAGCGCGGCTGGTTCGCCGACGACTTCGCGGTGACCGGGGGCGGCGCGACGACGTGGAGCGACGACACCGAGGGTGACGCCGGCGGCTGGACCGCTACGACCGGGACGTGGACGAACACGACCGGCGCAGGGTGGCACAAGGACAGCGGCACGCGGTCCGGGGCGCAGTACTACCTGGTCGAGTGGCGCAACTACGACGGCTTCGACAAGGGCCTGCAGTACGCCTACGACACCTCCTACGCCGACGACGCGTGGAAGGTCGAGAAGATCAGGTACAACGCCCCGGGTGCGCTGGTCTGGTACCGCGACACGACGTACGGGAACATCAACAACGTCGGCGCCACGACCACCGACCTCCCGAGCAACGGGTCGAAGGGCGGCCTGCTCCTGGTGGACAGCCACTTCGACCCGCTACGCCGTGCTGGCGTCGCGGCCGACAAGGACCCGAGCACGTTGAACAACATGCCGTCGCGGCCGCAGTCGTCGAACGCTGCGTTCGGGCTGGTGCCCACGAAGCCGTTCCGCGAGTGCTACGAGACCACGGACGCGCAGGGCAACATCACCGAGCCCTACAGCGAGTACTGCACCGACACGGGGGCCTTGCCCGCGGTGAGCACGTTCACCGACGACAAGACGTGGTACCCGGGCATCGAGGTTCGCGGCAACAGCATCTTCTACCGGGACTACGACGCCTCGACGGTCGTGCCGTCACGTGGCAACGCGGCGTACTCGACGCGCGTCGTCGATGCGCAGGGGAACCTCATCCCCGCTCTGTTCGGGCTGGATCTGGGCATCAACAGCCTCCTCGGCACGGGCAATCCGGCCGATGACGGCGTGGGCTACCACACGACGATCCAGGTCCAGGAGGTGAAGAACGGCAACTCGGCGGCGAAGATCCACATCGTCCCGCCGACGCCGTGACGACCCGTCGGCAGCACTGAGCGGCGCGGGGGCGCCGGGCCGAGCCCGGCGTCCCCGTTGCTCTTCCCGCATGGTCGCCGACCGACGAGGCGTCAGGACGCAGTCGCGATCACCCGACTGGCAGCGTCGTCGAGTGTCTCCAGGAACCCTTCCACCACCTTGAGCAGTGCCGGGGCTGCCTCGGCGTGGATGTTGACCGGCGCCTCCAATGGTGACGGCTCGACCGGGGCGGGCGACTCGATGAACCTGTCGAGCACGAGGAAGCCGTTGACGACGTGCCGCGCCTCCATCGAGGTGAGCACCGGCCGGAGCGCGTAGTCCAGGGCGAGGGCGTGCGCGATGCTGCCGCCCGTGGCCAGCGGAAGCACCGCCTTGCCGCGCAGGCCGAACTGCGGGGTGAGGTCCAGCCAGCACTTCAGCAGGCCGGAGAACGCCGCCTTGTAGACGGGTGTCGCGACCACGACGGCGTCCGCCCGCTCGAGACGAGCCAGGGAGTCGCGGATCGCCGGGTGCGCGAAGTCCGCGTGCAGCAACGCCTCGGCCGGCAGGTCGCGCACGCGCAGGGTGTCGACGGTGTGGCCGTGGGAGGTGACGAGGTCGGTGACGTGCCGCAGCAGTACGGCGCTCCGCGAGACCTCCATCGGGCTTCCCGAGACGGCAAGGACGTGGACCATGGGTGCTCTCCTTCGTTCAGATGGCTCAGATGGCGCCGTGCCTCGGTGGCACCTGTCCAGTGAGGACGTGCCGACCGAGGTGCTGGAGCTTCCAGCGCACGGGGTCGTGCAGGGTGTGGCTGCGGGCGTTGCGCCAGTGCCGGTCCAGGCCGACGTCGGGAGCGATGGCCCGGGTGCCGCAGACCTCGAACGCCGCCGACCCGAGGCCGACCGCGGCGCGCTCGGCGAGCACCTTGGCAGCCGCGACGTCGAGTGATGCCCGGGCCGCGAGGTCCTCGCTCGGCTCGGCGTACACCTTGTCCACGGCCTGGCGCGCCCGAGCCAGCACCGCCTCTGCGGCGATGAGGTCGACGTCCAGCTCGCCGAACCGCTGCACGGTCAGCGGGTCCTCGTCGGCACGTTCCACGCCCGCCTCGAACCAGGGGCGCGACTGGGTCCGCACGAACGCGGCTGCGTCTCGCAGCGCAGCCCGGGCGATGCCGACGTCGATGGAGGCATGCAACAGCTGGGCGAACGCGCCGTACCCGTTGGGCGCGTCGAAGGCGGTGCGGGGGACGACCCAGCGGCGGCGGACCTCTACCCGGTCGAGCACCACGGTCCCGGAGCCGGTCACGCGCTGACCGACGGCGTCCCAGTCGTCGAGGACGGTGAGCCCGTGGGTGCCGGCCGGCAGGAACACGATGCACTGGCCGTTCGGCAGTCCCGTGGCGCCGGTCGCGTCGTCGAGCTCGGCGAGCACCGCGATGACGTCGGCGAACGGTGAGCCCGTGCAGTAGTACTTCGTCCCGGTCAGCAGCAGGCGGCCGTCCGCGCGGAGGCTCAGGGTGGTGGCGACGTCCTGGGCGGTCCGGCCGCTCCGCTCGGCCTGTGCGTTCGCGATCAGCCGTCCGGCGAGCACCCGGTCGAACAGCGCGGCCTGCTGGGCCGGCGCGGCGCTCACCCTGATCAGGTTGCAGTAGACGAAGTGGCTGTGCACCACCTGGGCGATGTTCGGGTCGGCCTCGGCAAGGATCGCGAACACCTCGCTCACCGTCGACGGCGGCAGGGCCGGCCCGCCGAGGTGCTCCGGCACCGTGAGCGACAACAGACCGGACACCTTCAGCTGCTCGACCTCGGCGTACGGCAGCCGGCGGTCGCGGTCGCGCTCGACAGCGCCGTCGGCGAACTCTGCGGCGAGAGCACCGGCCACCTCCAGCGCGGAGTTCGCGGTGTGCAA
>JBJMMQ010000082.1:0-15480 GCA_045804705.1 Chloroflexota bacterium | reverse complement strand
TCGCTTCCTGTTCAAGGTCATGGTCCCCTTCCCGTCCGAGGAGGACCTCGTCGCGATCATGGACCGGACGACCGGCGCCGACCAGGTCAGCGCCGAGAAGGTCTGCACGGCCGACGAGATCGTCGAGATGCAGCGCCTCGCGCGGGCGGTCCCGATCGCCCCGCACGTGACGGCCTACGCGGTGAGCGTCCTCGCGGCGACCCACCCGGATCAGCCGCGCGCGCCGGGCCTCGTTCGCGACTACGTCCGCTATGGCGGGTCCCCGCGCGGAGCGCAGGCGCTCGTGACGGCCGGCAAGATCTATGCGCTGCTCGACGGCCGGTTCAACGTCTCGACAGATGACATCCGCGCGGTCGCGCTGCCGTCGCTCCGTCATCGGATCATCCTCAACTTCGAAGGCGAGGCCGAAGGCATCACGACCGAGGCCGTGATCCGGTCCATCCTCGACGCGGTCGTCGCGCCGACGGTCGAGTAGACCACTCCACGACCGGCGACCGCGCGATGGACACCCCGACCACGCCGCCAGCCGCCGGCACTCGCCAGGCGTTCCTGCCGAGCGAGGTGGACCCGACCGTCTTCGACGAGGCATTCCTGCGCCAGCTCGAGCGCCTGCTGCTGCTCATGCGATCGCCGGTCCGGGGCGGGCTCAAGGGCGGTCGCAGGAGCGTCAAACGCGGGCAGTCGGTCGAGTTCGCCGATTACCGCGACTACAGCCTCGGCGACGACCTTCGCCAACTGGACTGGAACGTCTACGCGCGGCTCGAGAAGCTGTTCGTGAAACTCTTCGTCGAGGAGGAGGACGTCACGGTGACGCTCCTTATCGACGCCTCGGCATCGATGGCCACGGGCTCGCCTTCCAAGCTGTTGTTCGCGAAACGCGCGGCCGCGGCGCTCGGCTACATCGGACTCGCCAGCGAGGACCGCGTCGCGGTCAGCGCGCTCTCAGGCAGGATCGCCCGGCGCCGCGCAGCGATGCGCGGCTCTGGCCGTGTGTTCCGTCTCCTCGCCGATCTGTCGGCGATCGAACCCGCGGAAGGGCCGACCGACCTCGTCGCCGCCGCGCGCCACGCTGCGGCCCAGCTTCATGGTCGGGGCGTCGTCATCCTCGTCTCAGATCTGCTCGACCCGGCCGCAGACAGGATCATCCGCGAGCTCGCAGCGACTGGATCCGAGCTCGTGGTCCTCCACGTCCTGTCGCCCGATGAGATCGACCCGGAGCTCGAAGGCGACCTTCGCCTCGTTGACGTCGAGACCGGCGACGGGATCGATGTCACCGTGGACCTTGCGACCGTCGACGCCTACAAGGAACGGCTGGCGGCGTGGAAGGCGGGCTTTGCCGATCTGGCGGCCAAGCGTCGCGCCTCGTACGTCGATCTTGCCTCCGACACCAACCTCGCCGACCTGATGTTCGCCGAGCTCCGGCGCCGCCGCGTTCTCGCCTAGGCCATGCCGTTCACCACACCCCTCGCGCTGCTCGGCCTGTTGTTCATCCCGGCGGTCGTCGCGATGTACCTCCTGAAGCTGAGGCGCGACGAGACGATCGTGCCGTCGACGCTGCTCTGGTCGCGGCTCATGGCCGATGTCGAAGCCAACGCGCCTTGGCAGAAGCTCCGTCGGAGCCTGCTGTTGCTCCTCCAGTTGCTGCTCGTCGCCATCCTCGCCGTCCTCGCCGCGCGGCCGTTCCTCGAGCGACCGGCCGGGCTGGCACGAGACGTCGTGGTCGTTCTCGACACCTCGGCGAGCATGGGGGCGACCGACATCGCCCCGAACCGCCTCGAGGCCGCGAAGGCCGGGGCGCTCGCCGCACTGCGCGAGCTGCCGACAGGCGGCAAGGTCAGCCTCATCGCAGCGGACCGGCGGGCACGCATCGTCGTCAACGAGACGACCGATCTCGGGCGAGTCCGCCAGGCCTTGGACGGGATCGAGGTCTCGAGCAGCCGCGGCGACCTTGGCGATGCGCTCGAACTCGCCGGCAAGCTCGCCGCTCGCTCTGGCGATGCCCAGATCCTCGTGGCGACGGACGGCGCGCTCGCGACGCCGGTCACAGCCTCTGCCAAGGTCCCGGCCAAGGTGACGGTCCTTCCCGTCGGCCGCGAGCGGAAGAACCAGGCGATCGTCGCGCTCGCCGTCCGGACGGCGCCCTCGGCTGTCACGCGGTCCCTGTTCGTCAGCGTGGCCAATCTCGACCTCGAACGCGCCGCCCGTCGGCTCGAGGTTTGGGGCGACGGCGGGTTGATCGAGGTCCGCGACCTCCAGCTCGACCCGCAGGCCCGCTCGGACGTCGCCATCGACGATGTCCCGCGCGACGTCGCGACACTCGAGCTTCGGCTCGTCGGGGCGGATCCGGCCGCGGCGCAGGTGCCCGACCAGCTCGCCGCCGACGACCACGCCTGGGCGATCATCCCGCCCGACCGTCCCCGGGAGATCCTCGTCGTCGGCGAGGGTGATCCCTACCTCGAGACCGCATTGTCGTACCTGCCCAACGTTCGGTTGTTCGGCATCCTTCCGACCGAGTATCCGGCGAAGGCGGCGCGCGCCGACGGCACCGATTGGGACTTGATCATCTTCGAGCGGAACGTTCCATCCACGTTGCCGCGGACACCGATCCTCGCCATCGGACCGACCGCGACGAGCGCGCTCGGGACCGTCACAGGCACGCTGACGAATCCCGGCATCGGGTCGCTCGATCCGGCCGAGCCGATCCTCCGCTACGTGGACCTCTCGACGACCCACATCGCGTCCGCGGCGAAGCTGACACTTCCCGACTGGGCACGAACCGTCGTCCCCGGTCCGGCCGGCGCTCCCCTCCTCTACGCCGGCGTGCGTGCGGGGCTCCCGACGGCCGTCCTCGCCTTCGAACCGCGCCAGTCGGACCTGCCGCTGCAGGTCGCCTTCCCGGTCCTTCTCGCGAACCTGACCGGCGAGCTGCTCGGTGGCTCGCAGACACCGACCGAGGCGGTCCAGCCCGGCACGCCGGTGGATCTGGCCATCCCGGCCAACGCCACGGGACTCGCGGTCGAGCGGCCGGACGGCTCGGTCGTCGAGCTCGTGCCTGGCGCCGACCAGGCGGTCGCGGTCACGTTCTCAGACACGGACCTTCCCGGCATCTACACCGTCACTCCCCACCTCGCTCCGGCCGCATCAGCTGCGCCGTCGGCACCTCCAAGCGGGGCGACAGCCTCCTCTCCGCCTGTGGATCCGTCCACGCCAACCAGATTCGCGGTCGCCCTCTTCGACGTGGACGAATCGACGATCGCACCCGGCTCTGCGGCCGCCATCGAGGCGCTCGGCGTCACCGCGGCGCCGGGGGCGTCCGGGGACCCCGGCGCAGGACCCGTGGCGGACGGGACAGCGACGACCCGCGACGAGCTCTGGTTCCCGATCGTCTTGCTCGTGCTGCTCGGCCTATGCGTCGAGTGGGCCGTCTACCACCGTGACGCGCTGATCCGCGTGCGCCGAGGGTTCGGGGCACGGTTCGTGCGCGGCGCGCCTGACGGTTCCGGCTGATGGGCGTCTCGTTCGATGCGCCGCTCGCGCTGCTCCTGCTGATCCCGGCGCTGCTCCTGACCGTCGGACTTCATCTTGGAGCCCGTCGCCGGATCGGCTCGGGGCGGCGTCGGCTGGCGCTCGGCGTCCGCACGCTTCTCCTGGCGGCGCTCGTGTTCGCGCTGGCCGGCTTCCAGCTCGTGCTGCCTGTCGACCGCCTTGCAACGGTCTTCGTCGTGGACATGTCGGACTCGGTCGGAAACGCCGGTCGCCAGGACGCGCTCGCGTTCCTTCGCGAAACGCTCAAGGAACGGCCGGACGGCGACGTCGCGGGAATCGTGGCGTTCGGTAAACAGGCCCTCGTCGAGCGTCTCCCGGCCGACCTGTCCGAGATCGACCGACTTGCATCGACGCCGGTCAAGTCCGCGACCGACATCGGCGCCGCGCTTCGCCTCGCGACGGCCCTATTCCCCGACGACGCCCAGAAGCGCATCGTCCTGCTCTCCGACGGGAACGACACGGCCGGGGCTGGCCAGGCCGAGGCTGCGCTGGCCGCCTCGCAGGGCGTTCGTATCGAAACCCGCCGGATCGGTCTCGGGGACGTGGACGAGGTCCTCATCGAACGCGTCACGACGCCATCGACGGCGCGTCTGGGCGAATCGGTGCCCGTCGCCGTCGAGGTCAGATCCAACGTCGCCCAGACGGCGACGGTGCGGCTGTTCGCCGACGGGACGCTCGCCGCCACGAAGCCCGTCGAGCTCCCTGTGGGTTCGACGACGGTCACCTTCGATGTCAAGCCGACCGAGGCGGGCTTCCACACCTTCCGCGCCGTCGTCGAAGCCGCTCGCGATACGTTCAGCGAGAACGACCGGGCCGACTCGAACACGATCGTGAAGGGCGAGCCCAGGACGCTGGTGCTCGCCGGCGACGACAAGGTCGCGGCCGAGCTGGTCGCCGCGCTCAAGAGTCAGCGCCAGGAGGTCGAGACGATCGTTCCGGAAGCCCTGCCGACCGACTTCGCGAGCCTCGCCTCGTACGACAGCGTCGTCCTCGTCGACGTGCCCAGGCTCCGCCTGGACGACCGCCAGCTCGCGGCGCTCCAGGTCTACGTTCGCGATCTCGGCAAGGGTCTCGTGATGGTCGGCGGTCCGAAGAGCTACGGCGCTGGCGGCTACCAGAAGACCGCGCTCGAGGAGACGCTGCCCGTCGACATGGGCGTGCGCGACCGCCAGAAGCAGCCGGACATCGCGCTCGTCGTCGTCATCGACCAGTCGGGTTCCATGGCCGCGTGCCACTGCAACACCTTCAACGGCGGCAATCCCGGCGCCGGCGGCGGGAGCGGGATCGGCGGGGTCCAAAAGGTCGACATCGGCAAGGAGGCGATCCTGCGGGCGGCCGCCGCGATGACCGAGCGCGACGAGCTTGGCGTCGTCGCCTTCAACGAGGCAGCCCACTGGGTCGTCCGAACGCAGCCGCTCGGCGGCATCGGTGATCTCCAGGGCCAGATCGCCGGGATCCGCGCCGACGGTCAGACCAACATCTTCGCCGGGCTCGACCAGGCGGTGACGTCGCTCGAGGGCACGTCCGCGACACGGCGCCACATCATCCTGCTCACCGACGGTTGGTCGTCGTCCGGCCAGTACGACGCGATCCTCGCCAAGATGAGGGCCGACGGCATCACCCTCTCGACGGTCGGCGCGGGCGGTGGAGCGAACCCGTTCCTGGAGCAGCTCGCGAAGGACGGCGGCGGCCGCTTCTACGCGGCGACGAACCCATCGAGCATCCCGGACATCTTCCTCAAGGAGACGCAGCAGGTCTCCGGGCAGCAGATCGTCGAGGAGCCGTTCTTCCCGATCCAGACGTCGTCCTCGCCGATCCTGCGCGGCCTCGACGCGGGCCTGCCCCAGTTGCGCGGCTATAACGGCACGACGATCAAGCCGGCGGCACAGAACGTGCTCGTCACATCGCGCGACGATCCGCTCCTCGCGCAATGGCAGTACGGGCTGGGGCGGTCGGTCGCGTGGACCTCCGACTCCACGGGGCGCTGGGCCAAGGATTGGGTCGGCTGGAGCGGCTTCAACCGGTTCTTCAGCCAGCTCGTGTCGTGGACGTTCCCGGGCGAGGAGACCGGCGGCATCGAGGCCACCTTCGAGACGACCGGCACGACGACCGGACTCCACGTCGAGAGCGTCGAACCGGATGGCTCGCCGCGCGACTTCTACGCCACGAGCGCGGTCGTCGTGGGGCCGGACCTCGAGCCTCGGACCGTGGACCTCGTCCAGGTCGCGCCCGGCGTCTACCAGGCACCGCTCGGCGAGATCGACCCAGGCGCTTACGCCGTGCGTGTCACGCAGACGCGGCCTGGGTCCACGCCGCTCGGTCGCACGGTCGGGCTGGTCGCCCAGACGGCCGCCGAGTACCGGCAGCTGGGAGCCAACGAGCCGTTCCTCGCATCGGTGCGGTCCGCTGCTGGTGGGAGCGTCATCGCCACCGCCAAGGACCCATGGATCCATGACCTGACGGCAACCGACCGGTTCACCGATCTGTGGCCGCTGCTGCTCGTGCTCGCGCTGCTGCTGTGGCCGCTGGACATCGCGCTTCGCAGGATGTCGTTGGGCCGCCGCGAACTCGTGGCTGCGCGTGCCTGGGTCGGCGGCGTCGGTCGGCGACGACGTGCCGCCGGTCCTCGGACTGCGACGGCCGAGGGGCTACTCGCGGTGAGCGAGCGGGTCCGGGCCAGTGAGACCCGAGCGGCGCTGCGTGCCCCGGTGGACGTCGTTCCCGCAGCGGCGCCGGCCGCGGCAGCATCGGTGGCAGAGGCGCCATCCGCGATGATCCTCGATGCCCCGCCACCGGCCCGCGCTGTCGAGACCCCGCCGGCCCCGGAGAGTGCCGACACGATGTCGCGCCTCCGGGACGCCAAGCGCCGTGCCCGGGACCGTTGATCGGCGGCCGGCGGCGTCGTTCGTCGTCCGATGGTAGCCTCGGGTCCGTGTCCATCCCCCGTGCCGTCGGCCTCGGCTTCGTCGCGCTCCTCGTCGCCGCCTGCAGCTTCGTCGAGACCGGGCCACCGGAGCCGACGCCGGCCGATTTCCCGGGCATCGCCATCGAGCTCCAGAAGCGGGGCCTCCATGTCGGCGACCCGGTGTCGGGCGACGCGGGCTGCAACGATGCTGTCCTGACGCCGACGGCGATCTCGTTCGACGTGTCGGGGAAGGATCAGGCGACCCCGGTCAAGGTCTATCTGTACGTGTTCCGGAACCGCGCCACATACGAGCGGCTCCGTTCGACGATCGACTCCTGCGCTCGCTCCTACGTCACCGATGCCCAGAACTTCGAATCCGTCGAACAGTCGCCGTTCGTCCTCGCCGGCCAGGGGCCATGGGGGACCGAGTTCGAAGCGGCGCTCCGGGACGCGATCGTCGTCGCCGCCGGGACCGGCGACAACCCGGGTTCAAACTACCCGTAAACCGAGGATCTTCCGGGCGATGACGAGTCGCTGGACCTGGCTCGTGCCTTCGCCGATCTCGGTCAGCTTGGCGTCGCGGAGGTAACGCTCGACCGGATACTCCGTGACGTACCCGTAGCCGCCGTGGATCTGGATCGCGTTGTTCGTGACCCTGGAGCTGACCTCGGAGGCGAACAGCTTTGCCTGGGCCGCGACGAGCCCGAAGTCGCGGCCCTGGTCCTTGAGCCACGCCGATCTCCAGACAAGGCCGCGCGCCGCCTCGATCTCGGTGGCCATGTCGGCGACCATGAACGCGACGCCCTGGAACGTGCCGATCGGCCGGCCGAACTGCTCCCGCGTTTGCGCGTAGGGGATCGACGCGTCGAGCGCGCCCTGCGCGATACCGACGGCGAGCGCGCCGATCGAGATCCGGCCGCCGTCGAGGATGCGCAGGAACGTCTTGAAGCCACTCCCCTGCTCGCCGAGCATGTTCGCAGCACGGACGCGTGCACCGTCAAAGATCAGCTCGCCCGTCGCCGACGCGTGGAGTCCGAGCTTGTCTTCGAGACGCCCGACCGAGAACCCAGGCGTGTCGGCGGGCACGATGAACGCCGAGATCTCCGGTGACCCGTCGTCGCGCGAGCCAGTCCGTGCGGTGACGATGTACGTGCCGGCCTGGCCAGCGTTCGTGATGAACCGTTTGCCGCCGTCGAGGACCCACGAGCCACCGTCGGGGCCGTCCTCATGACGTGCCGTCGTCCGCGTCCCACCCGAATCGCTCCCCGCGCCCGGCTCGGTCAAGCCGTAGGCACCGACCACCTTGCCCTGTGCCATCGGGACGAGGAACCGCTGCTGCTGCTCGTGCGAACCGGCGAGGTGGAGCGGCCCGCAGCCGAGGCTGGTGTGTGCTGCGACGATGAGCCCGAGCGATCCCCAGACGCGGCCGATCTCTTCGATCGCGATGGCGTAGGCGAGCGTGTCGAGCCCGGCGCCGCCCTCGTCGTCGGGGATCGGGATGCCCAGCCAGCCGAGCTCGCCGATCCGTCGGACGATCTCGCTCGGGAAGCGCCGTTCGCGCTCGTGCTCGTCGATGACCGGTGCGACCTCGGTCACCATGAAGTCCCGGATCGTGTCTCGCAGCAGGGCGTGTTCGGGCGCGAGGTCGAGGTCCATGACCCCGAGCGTACACCGGCTGAGCACGCCCCGGACGCTGGTGCTAGCCTGACCCAATGCCGGAGCCCACGGCCCTCGCCGCCGCCCACCGCGCGGTTGCGCCAGCGGTCGAACCTGCCGCCCCAAGAGGCCCGTCGAACCTGCGGCGCGAGCTGCTCCTCCGTCTCCGCCTGGAAGGCCCGAGCTCTCCCGACCACCTCGCCGACCGACTCGGGGCGTCCCGCACAGGCGTCCTCCAGCAGCTTCGCGCGCTCGAGGCGGCCAACCTCGTCAGTCGCCAGACCGTCCGCCACGGTGTCGGTCGGCCGCGCCACCTGTACGACGTGACGCCCGATGCCCAGGACCTCTTTCCATCGAACTACGACGCCCTCGCAAGCGGACTTCTCGCCGCGATCGAGGCGGTCGGCGGCGACGACCTGCTTGACCAGGTCTTTGCCGCCCGGCGCCGCCAGCTCGGCGACCGGGTCCGGGAGCAGATGAGCGAGCGGATCGCCTCCGATGCTCCGCTTGCCGAGCGTGTCCACGAGCTGGCGGTCATCCAGGCGAACAACGGCTACCTCGCCGATGCGATCCTCGCGCCCGACGGCACGATCCGCATGCGTGAGCACAACTGTGCGATCTACAGCGTCGCCAAGGGATCCCCGGCCGCCTGCAAGGCCGAGCTCGACCTGTTCGCCGAGGTCCTCGGCGCCGATGTCGTCCGGGAGGACCACATCGCGTCGGGCGACCGCTGTTGCTCGTACGTGATCGTCGAGCACTAGCGCCCGCCGACTGACCGATTCGAAATGTTCCTGCGGTCAGCCGACGAGCGCTGCCCGACCCCTACTTCCCGAGCTTGACGACGGTGGTTCCGCTGTCGCCAAAGTCGCGCGACTCGAACCCGTCGCTGTAGACCCGGACCCGGGCACTGGCGATCGCGGCCCCCGACTTCCACGGCACGGTCAAGGCCATGATCGGCACAGACCGGGTATGGAGCGTCGCACCGTCGCACACGACGATCTCGTTCTGCCGCTCCCCGAACTCACCGAAAGCGGTGACGACCGACCTTCCCTGGACCTGCGACAGCGTGACGCTGCTTTCCGAGAGGTGACCGACCGTCGACTCGATCATCGTTCCCGTCTGCCAGTCAAAGATCAGGAACGGGTCGCACGTGAACGAGACATCGACCACCGCGACGAGCTTTCCGGTGACGTGGACGGCCGTCCCGATCGTGACGGACGCACCATCGTTCTCACCACCTGTGGTGTCGGCGCTCACCGCGGCCGGCAGTCCGAGACCGGCGACGATCGCCGTGCAGAGCATGACCGCGCGGAGGCGGCCTCCGAGCTTGATCGGGCGCATCAGCTGGCCCTCCTGACCTTGCCCCGCCGGCCCGACATGGGCGGCACGGGACATGGGGACCACGCTTCAGAACGGTTCTCGTTACTGCGCGACCCCCGTCAGGCCTCTTCGCGCTCCACGGCGACCCGCGACGCCGGCTGCAAGCGGGGCGGAGGCACGTCGGTGACGTTCGGCACGAAGGACGCTGCGAGCGAGGTCGCGGCCGCCGCCTCCTGGTCTGCAACGGAGAGGATCCCCAGCCGCCCGAGCTGCGCCATCTCGTCCCGGATGTAGGTCTTGAGCATCTCGGGGCCGTCGGTGTTGACCGTGAACCGAACCTCGTTGCGGCGGAACGTGTCGAAGATCCAGCGGAACTCGTCCCAGCCGGAGACGACCCTCGTGTTCAGGTTCGAGGTCGGGCAGATCTCGAGGACGATGCCGCGGTCGCGGATCATCGCCATGGCCCGCGGGTCGTAGGCGGCTTTCACGCCATGGCCGATGCGGTCGGGCTCGAGCAGTTCGACGACCCGGGCGACCTCGTCGACGGGACCCGATTCGCCGGTATGGACCGTGAGGCCGAGACCGAACTGGCGCGCTCGCCTGAAGAGCCGGCGGTAGTCGGCGACTCGGAAGGTCGCAGATTCGGGACCGGCGATGTCGATGCCGACGACGCCTCGATCGCGCCAGCCGATCGCCTTCTCGACGATGATCTCGTTGAGCTCGTAGGGAAAGGCGCGGTCGAGACAGAAGATGAGCCCGGGCTTCACGGGGTACTCGAGCCCGGCCTTATCCATCCCCCGGACGGCCGCCGCGATGATGTGGTCGAGATCCTGTTCGCCGCCGCGGTTCCTCTTCATCGGATTGAAGCGGAGCTCCATGGTCGTGACGTTGTTCTTCCGGTAGGCGCCACCGACGACCTCGTAGACGGAGCGCTCGACCGCCAGTGGCGAGCTCTGGATCAGCTCGGTCCAGTGGAACAGCTGCAGGTAGCCGTCGAATGAGCGGTTCCGGCGCGGCGACACGGTGATCATGTCCCGGAATTCCCAGTAGTCCTTGGTGGGGAGCTTGTTCCCCTGGGAATGCGCGATGCCCCACATGATCGCCGGGGTCACCGCGCCGCCGAGGTGACAGTGGAGCTCGGCGAGGGGGACCTTGCGGGACAGAGGACGCGGCATGTTCGCAGGATAGCCGAGGTCCGGTGCGGTCGACCTCAGCCCGCGCCCGGCCGTAGCTCCACGTGCCAGGCGCCGTGATGCGCCCCCGCCGCGTCCTGCCAGTCGACGGTCACGGCGTACACACCTGGCGTCCAGACACCGCCGGGTGCCTCGAACATGACGAACGGCGTCCGACCCTGTGTGTTCGAGATGCCGCCGGTGGCCGTCGGCGCCTTCGGCAGTGGGTCCGGCGAGAGACGCTGGATGCTCGCGGCCTGGACCGCCGCATGCGAGGTCAGCATCACTCCAAGAGCGGTCGCGTGCGGGAGGTAGATCGCGGCGACCGCCGGGTCGGTGTCGACAGCGAGGTCGTGCCAGGCCGCGGCCTCGCTCAGCGGCTCCGATGCGCGAGCCGGGATCGATACCGCGCCACCGTCGACGGTCGCGAACATCCCGACCCGGATCGCGGAGGGGTCACCCACGATCGCGGCGATGGAATCCGCTCCACCACTCGGCCAATGGTCCGGGCGCGGGATGTCTCCGAACTGCTTGGCGATCTCGACCGAGATGCGATGGATGCCGTCATCCGTCAGGACATCTGCGCGGTACTGGCCTGCGTCCCAAGGCACGACCGAGGCAGCATCGCGAGCTGGGACCCTGGCCAAGAGTGGAGCGGAAACGTCCGCTCGTCCATCGATCCTCGCGGCGTTGATCCACTCGAACTCGTTGCTCTGGTGGAGCTCCCACCAGCGCACTCCCCGGATGTTCACGGCGTCAGGAGCCGTGACCGCCAGAGCGGCGACCTCCGCCCCACCGCGCGGGACGACGGCCATCTCGACCGCGTTCCCGTTGTTCGAGATCGGCGCCCACCATTCGGTGTACCGGGGGGCTGTCGCGGGCGCCGGTCCGGCAACTCCGGGCCCGTGGCGAAGAACGGCCGTGACGCCCCACTCGTCGTGTTCGGTCACGACCTTGAGCGCGGAGGTCCAGTCCGGGCCCGGCGATGCTTCGGGCGGTGCCTCCGTTGCCGACGCGGGCGGCGCGGGCGTCGAAGGCGTCATGACGGCGGCCTGCGACTCCTCGGGCCCGGGCGTCGCCGATTCCCACGGCTTCGCGATCGCGGCGCCGATGGCGAGAGCGACGACGACGGCTCCGATCACTGCTGGCTCGAACCTGCGGCGTCCACGATCGAGCCGCTCGGGGTCGAATTCGACGGTCACCCACCTATCGTGGCACGGGTCGCGCAGCGACGTTTCTCGCGAGTCGGGGCGCGTCGCGCCTCGAAGGGGCGGTCGTCAGCCCGCCAGCGGCACCACGCGTCCATCAGCGTCGAGAGTGGCCTTCCGACGGGCACGAGCGAGGTCGGCTCCCGGGACCTGGTCTCGCGCGTGATAGCTCGAGCGGACGAGCGGCGCGGATTCGACATGCTTGAACCCAAGGGCGAGCGCGTCGGCCTTCATCTCGGCGAACTCGTCGGGGTGGTAATAGCGCTCGAGCGGGAGGTGCTGGAGCGTCGGTCGGAGGTACTGACCGACCGTCAGGATGTCGACGTCGGCCTCGCGCAGCGCCTCGAACGCCTCCGTGAGCTCCGCCCGCGTCTCGCCGAGCCCGACCATCAGGCTCGACTTGGTATGGACCGGATAGCCGATCTCGGCCGCCATCTCCTTGGCCCGGCGCAGCACGTACAGGCTTCGATCCCATCGCGCACGCTTGCGGACGGGCTTCTGGAGCCGCTTCACCGTCTCGAGGTTGTGGTTGAGGATGTCGGGGCGAGCGTCCATGACGGTCTGCAGCCGGTCGTCGGACCCGTCGAAATCGGGGATCAGGACCTCGATGCCCATCCCGGGTGACGCCGCTCGCATCCGCGTGATGGTCTCCGCGAAGATGCTCGAACCGCCGTCGGGAAGATCGTCACGAGCGACCGACGTGACGACGACGTGCTCGAGGCCGAGTGCGCCGATCGCCTCGGCCACGCGACGCGGCTCGTCCGCATCGAACCACGTCGGCCGGCCCGTCTTCACGGCACAGAAACCGCAGGCCCTCGTGCAGGTGTCCCCGAGGATCATGATCGTGGCCGTCCGCTGGTCCCAGCACTCTCCGATGTTGGGGCAGTGGGCCTCCTCGCAGACCGTGTTGAGGTTCAGCCCTCGGAGGAGCCCTTTCAGGTCGTGGTAGTTCTCGCCCGACGGCATTCGGGAGCGGATCCAGTCGGGATGACGTCGCAGGGCTGTGGTCCCGTCGGCGGCCGGCAAGCCGGCGAGGCCGCCACCGAGTGCGATGGACGGCATCTCGGCGTGATGCGTCGCCGTCGGCTCGAGCATCGGAAGGTCGCGGGCCATGCTCGGAGTGTACGTCCCGCGACGTCAGGAGTACCGACGTTGTACGAGCCCGCGACGTGGACGACGACATCGCAGCCCGTCATCGCATCGCGGATGGCACCGACCGTCCCGAGGTCGCCTTGGACGAGCTCGGCGCGGATGTCGCTCAGGGCGTCCGGCGTGGACAGATCGCGGACGACGGCGCGGCCTGATCGCCTCTCCTGCGGGCCGCGCGCGCGACCGCTCCGCCGACGAAACCAGCGCCTCCGGTCAGGAAGATCCGTCGCGCCATTCGCGGGCGTGCGTCAGTAGACCGACGTCTCCGGCCCGACCGCCTCGAGCCACGCCTTGATATCGCGGAGCAGCGCAGCGCCGCCGGCGCCGTCGTTGGCCCTGTGGTCGACCGCGAGGACCATGTTCATGACCGAACGGATCGCGATGACATCGCCCTCGGGCGTCTCGACCACGACGGGCCGCTTGGTGATCCGGTCCATCGTCACGATGCCGACCTCAGGGACGTTGATGATCGGCATCACCATGTTCGTCCCGAGCCAGCCGGTGTTGTCGACGGTGAACGTCCCGCCCCCGAAGTCGTCGACACGGAGCTTCCCGGCACGTGTTCGCTCGGAGACGTCCGCGATCGCCTTGTTCAGGCCGCTGATCGACAGGCTGTCGACGTCGCGAAGGACCGGCACGATCAGTCCGTCCTCGACCGCGACGGCGATCCCGATGTTGATCCGACGCTTCGCAAGCAGACCCGCATCCGTCCAGTGGGCGTTGAAGGTGGGGTTGCGCTTGAGCGCCTCCGCAGATGCCTTGACCACGAATGGCACGTAGCTCAGGGGCATCCCCTCGCGCGCCTGGTAGTCCCGCTTGTTGCGCTCGCGGAACGTGACGAGTTTCGTGACGTCGACTTCCATCTGGACGTACGCGTGGGGCACGGCCAGGGCACGCGTCATCTGCGCCGCGATGCCCTTGCGCATCTGCGTCATCGGCACGAGGACCTCGTCGGTTCCGGCCGGGAACTCGATCGGCGCTCCTGCGGGTCGGCTCACGCCGGCGCCCGGGGCCGACGGGGCCGTGGGCGCTGAGGGCGCCGCCGGTGCGCTGGAGCCGTTCTTCCCGGCTCCGACGGCTGGAGCGGGCGATCCCGTTCGCATCGACTCGACCACGTGGAGAACATCGTCGCGCGTGATCCTGCCGCCGCCACCGGTCCCCTGGATCTGGGCTGCCGACAGCTCGTGCTCGCGAAGGAGGCGTCGAACCGCAGGCGTCATGCGCGCGTCGGGATCGGCGTTCGCGGCAGGTGCCGCGACTGCAGACGCGTGGGCCGCCGCGGCCATCTCGGCAGGGCCGCGCTCATCACTGCCGGCCGGTCCTGTCGCCACTGGCGGTGCAGGGGCCTGGGCGGGAGCCGCGGCGGGAGTCTCGCTCGGGGTCGGCGTCGCGGACGAGGCCGGCGCCGGTGGCGCCTCGGATGCGGCGACCGGTTCGGCCGGAGCGGCTGCAGCCGCGTCGCTCGCACCGTCATCGGCCGTCTCGATCACGGCGATCTCCGCATTGTTCGGCACGACCGAGCCTTCCTCGGCGAGGATCTCGCGCAGGACGCCCTCGAACGGCGACGGGACCTCTGCGTTGACCTTGTCGGTGACGACCTCGACCAGGGGCTCGTACTTCGCGACATGGTCGCCTGGCTGCTTGAGCCACTTCCCGATCGTTCCCTCGGCGACGCTCTCGCCGAGTTGGGGCATCGTCACCTTGGCCACGATCGCAGGTCCTCCGCTGGCGGCCGCCAGTCGCGGCCCGTGTCATCTCTTCGCGTAGTGTCGCCCATCCGGCGGACCTTGGTCGAGCGGCCGACGTCACGTCCGTTGCCGTATGCGTCCGGTACCCTCCGACGATGCCGACTGCCGCGACCAGAACGGTGGGCTCCCGAATTCGCAGCGCGGGCAACATCCGCGAGGACGAAGTCGCCGTCATCCGGCTCATCGCGCTCGTCTTCGCGGCGCTCGAGATGGGTCGGGGCATCGGCGAGGTCGGCGTCAATACGCTTGTCCTCAGCCGGCTCCCTGCCGACGCACTGCCCTGGCTGTACATCCCACTGGGCCTGATCTCACTCGTGATCGCCGTCGCGTTCGGGGCGGCGCTCGGCCGCATCGCCAAGGCGCGCCTGTTCGGGATCACGCTCGTGGGTGTCGGCGTGCTCCTGCTCGCCGAGTTCGTCCTCCTGGCCGCTGTCCCCGACATGGTCCCGATCGCGTGGCTGACGGTGATGGCGGCGGGCACGATCGCGGCGACCATCACGTGGACGGTCGCGACGTCCTCGCTCGATGTCCGTCAGGCCAAGCGCCTGTTCCCGATCTGCACTGCCGCTGCGATCGCCGGATACCTCGCGGGAAGCCTTCTCGCGGGACCAGTCGCGGGAGCCGTCGGTGCGGCAGCTCTCATCGGGATCCAGGGGGTCATGTTCGCGCTCGCGGCGGCCCTGATCGCCCGCCTTGCCAGCCGGCACACCGCGGCCCGCTGGATCCCGCAACGGATCGCCCACCGCTCGATCGTCGCGGACGTCCGCGTCGGATTC
>JBJMMQ010000081.1:0-18485 GCA_045804705.1 Chloroflexota bacterium | reverse complement strand
CATCAACGACGCGCCGGCCCTGGCCCGGTCCGATCTCGGCATTGCGATCGGGACCGGAACGGACGTGGCCATGGCGGCATCGGACGTCACGCTCATCGGCGGTGACCTCCGAAGCATCGTGACGGCGATTGCGCTCTCGCGGAAGACAGTTGGGGCGATCAAGCAAGGGCTGTTCTGGGCGTTCGCCTACAACGTCGTGCTGATCCCGGTCGCGATGGGTGTCCTGTACCCGGCCTTCGGCATCACGCTCAACCCGGCCCTTGCCGCAGGAGCGATGGCGCTCTCGTCGGTGTCGGTCGTCGCGAACTCGCTACGCCTTCGCGGATTCGACCCACGTCGCTCCGTACACTTGCCCGATGTCGTCGCACCCGCACCATCCACCGGCAGCCGCTGACCCTCGCGACCTCCCCGGGTCGTTCTCGCACGAGGTCGTCATCGAGGTGCGCTTCGCGGACACCGACGGCATGCGTCACGTCAACAACGCGACCTATCTCACCTATTGCGAGATCGCCCGGCTGCGCTACTGGACGGACGTGACAGGCGAAGGATTCTCGGAAGGGAACGACGGGGCGGAGAGCCTCATCCTCGCGGAGGCCCGGATCACCTACCGAGACCAGACGCAGTACGGCGAAACGGTCGTCGTCCAGTCACGGGCGACGCGGATCGGGACGTCCTCGTTCACGCTGCAACACCGCCTGACCGCCGGCTTCCCGGGCGATCCGAAGCGGCTCGTCGCGGTCAGCGAGTCGGTGCTCGTCCGGTTCGACTACGCGACCGAGCGACCGGTCCCGCTCACATCCGACCTCGTCGAAGCGCTCGAGACCTTCGAAGGTCGGCCGTTACGGGATGCGCCGACCGAGGCTTGACCGGTAGCGGGCGGGTCCCGTCCCTCCGCCAGTGTCGTTCAGCCCGCGACCGCCGGCGCCGCCCACAGCCAGGCGACGATCGCCAGGACGATGAGGATGATCGCCAGCAGGACGAGGAAGACGGCGGTCCTCCGCCCGGGCCGCCTCGACGACGCAGAACGGCCCTTCTCGGTCACGCCCGCGTCGCCTTCCGTCTCGCCGCGCGCGTCCCGCGCCTGATCCCCTCCGCTGCCGGCCAGGGCGTCGGGATCGATGACGATCACGGTGACGTTGTCGTCGCCGCCGGCCGCATTCGCCAGCCCGATCAGCCGGTCCGCAGCGACACGCAGGTCGGTCTCCTCGGCCAACACGCCGGCGATCGCGGCCTCGTCGACCTGGCCATGCAGTCCATCGGTGCAGACCAGGATCCGATCGCCCGGCCGCCTTTCGGCGCCGACGACATCCACCCGGACCTCGTCGTCGGCCCCGAGTGCCCTCGTGATGATGTTGCGGCGCCCGTCGACGAGCGCCTCCGCCGAGGAGAGGACGCCGTCGCGCACCATCGACGCGACGAGGCTGTGGTCGTCGGTCAGCTGGACCAGCCGTCCGTCGCTGAAACGGTAGGCCCGGCTGTCCCCGACGTGCGCGACATGGATGGCCTCGTCGATGACGACGACCGTGCAGGTCGTTCCCATGCCGGCAAGGTCGGCACGCGATCGCGCCTCGTCACGGATGGCGACGTTCGATCGTTCGATCGTGTCGACGATCTCGTCTTCGGACGGGGGTGGCGTTCGTCCGGCGATCGCATCGAGCAGCTCGATCGCGAGGCCCGACGCCACCTCGCCAGCCTGATGTCCGCCCATCCCGTCGGCAACGGCGAAGAGCGGCGGCTTCGCGAGGAAGCGGTCCTCGTTATCGGTCCGCGTCCGCCCGACATCCGATCGCGCGGCGTAGCCGGGTCCGTCAACCATCGGAGGTGTCCAGCGCCATCGCGCCTAGTATGCCGAGGCAGCCTGCCGAGAGGCCGTTGGCCGTTACGCCTCGATCGAGCGGAAGATCGTCACGGCGTTCTGGCCTCCGAAGCCGAAGCCGTTGACGGCGACGGTCTCGATCTTCGCGGGACGCGCTGTCAGCGGCGTGTAGTCGAGGTCGCACTCGGGGTCCGGCGTGTGGAGATTGGCCGTCGGCGGGATGACCTGATCGCGGATCGCGCCGATGGCTGCCAGCGCGGACGCGATGCCCGCGGCTCCGACAAGGTGGCCGATCATCGACTTCGGCGAGCTGATAGCGACCTTGCGGGCGTGGTCGCCGTAGGCCGCCTTGATCGCGCGCGTCTCCGTCACGTCGTTGAGGGACGTGGACGTCCCGTGGGCGACGATGTAGTCGATCTCGTCAGGCGCCACGCCCGAGTTCTTCAGGGCCAGCGTCATCGCCCGCGCCTGGCCACGGCCGGTGGGCTCCGGGGCGCTGATGTGGAATGCGTCCGCGGTCAGTGCGCCGCCGATGACCTCGGCGATGGGCGTCGCGCCCCGCGCCTGCGCATGCGCGAGCGATTCGATGACGACCACGCCGCCGCCCTCACCGAGCACGAATCCGTCCCGCGTCCCGTCGAACGGCCGCGACGCCGTCGCCGGGTCGTCGTTGCGGTGCGACAGGGCGCCCATGTTCGCGAGCGCCGCGACGCCCATCGGCCAGATCGGAGCCTCGGAGCCGCCCGTCAGGACGACGTCGCACTCGCCCATCCGGATGAGTCGGAGCGCGTCGTGGAACGCGATGACGGACGTCGCGCAGGCGGCGACCTGGGTCATGACCGGACCTGTCAGCCCGTATTCCATCGACAGCAGCGCTGCGCCCATGGAGCCCGACAGGGCGGGGATGGCGAACGGCGACACGAAGCGCGGGCCCTTGGTGTCGTGGACATGCGTGCCGTCGATGATCTGTTCGATGCCGCCACCGCCGGTGTTGACGACGACACCGACGCGATCGCGCTGGTCCTGATCCATCGCCGCGAAGTCGATCCCGGAGTGGCGCACGGCTTCCTTTCCTGAAGCCATCGCGAAGTGGATGAACCGGCTCATCCGCCGGGCCATCTTCGCGTCCATCGCGATGGTCGGATCGAAATCGATGACCTCGGCGGCGATCCGTACCTCGAAACCGCTCGGGTCGAAGCTGCGGATCGTCCGTGTGCCCGTCACGCCCGCGACGAGGTTCGACCAGTAGGTCGGAAAATCGTTGCCGATGGGCATGACGGCCCCAAGGCCGGTCACAACGGCGCGCCGCGCGGGATCCTGCTCAGTCAACGGGGCTCCGATCTACCAAGGTTTGTCGAGATTGTAGTTAGCGCTGACGGCGGCCCGGGCGTCCGATGGGAAGGCGCCGACGAGCACCGAAGCGAGCGCACCTTGAGCGTGCGTGAGCGAGGAGCGCAGGCGGCAACGCACCCAGCGGTCGTCCCGGCCGCCGTCAATCGCCGTCGTAGCGCTTGAAGATGACTGCGCCGTTATGCCCGCCGAGCCCGATGTTGTTCGACAGGGCGTACCGGATCGTGTGGGCCTGGGTCTCGCGCACCACCCACAGGTCGCAGTCCGGGTCGGCATCGCGGTAGTTGATCGTCGCCGGAGCGCACTGCTCGTACACCGACTTGACCGTGGCGAACGCCTCGAAGGCGCCGGCCGCGCCCATCATGTGCCCCGTCATCGACTTCGTCGCGCTGATCGCGATCTCGCGTGCCGCGCCGGCGGAACGCCCGCCGAAGACGGTCCAGATCGCCTCGGCCTCTCGCTTGTCGCCGAGCGGTGTCGACGTCCCGTGTGGGTTGATGAGGTCGACCTCGTCCGCCGGGACGCCTCGCCGCGCAAGGGCCATCTCCATTGCGCGGGCCGAGCCCACACCGGCATCGATCGGCTGGATCATGTCCCAGCCGTCGGCCGCCGAACCGTACCCGACGACCTCGGCGTAGATGCGTGCGCCGCGGGCCTTGGCGAGCTCGAGATCCTCGAGCAGGAGGCCGCCGGCGCCCTCGCCGAGGACGAACCCGTCGCGAGTCAGGTCGAACGGGCGTGACACGGTCTCCGGCGCCTCGCCGGGGCGGGGCATGCCCATCCCGCGCATGTTCGAGAACCCGGCATGACCGACCTCGAGCAATGGCGCTTCCGTCGAACCGGAGATGACAGCGATGCAGTCGCCGCGGCGGATCGCCTCGGCGGCCTCACCGACACTGTGGGTGCCGGTCGCGCATGCCGACACCACGCACATGTTGTGACCGATCGCCCCGGTCTCGATCGCGATCATCCCCGAGCAGCTGTCGACGAGCGCGTTGGCGATGAAGGTCGGGGCGACGGTGCGCGGGCCGCGCTCCTTCATCGACACGAAGTTGTCGATCATCAGGCTCTGTCCGCCGGCGCCCGAACCGAAGACCACGCCGACCTCGGTGCGGTTCTCGTCGGTGATCTCGAGCCCGGAGTCGGCGAGTGCCTGCTTCGCCGCGGCGACGCCGAAGTGAAGGCTCGATTCGCTGCGACGCGCGGCCTTCGGGTCCATCCAGTCGGAGGGGACGAAGTCCTTCACCTCGCCGCCGAGCTTCGCCTCGTACGGCGTCGTGTCGAACCGGGTGATGGGCCCGAGACCCGAGACCCCATTGACGAGGTTGGTCCAGGCGGTGTCGACGTCGTTGCCGACGGAGCTGATGACTCCGAGACCGGTGACGACGACGCGGCGGTCGTAGTCGGGCTTGCGCACCTTGCTTCTCCTGTGAGCGTTCGTTCAGGCGGGGACGGCTGCCAGGGCGAGCAGCCGTTCGGGTGAGGATGGGTCGTCGGCGGCGATGATCTCCGCGTCGGGGGCGATCCGTTTGATGAGACCGGACAGAACGCGACCGGGGCCGATCTCGACGAAGGTGGTCACGCCTGCAGCGGTCATGTGTTCGACCGCGCGGACCCAGTCGACGCCCGCAGTCAGATGCTCGACGAGCTCGTCGCGGCACGCCGCCGCCGTCTCGATCGGTCGGGCGTCCGCGTTGGCCAGCAGCGGGACGGCCGGATCGGCGAACGCCACGTCGGCCAGCGTCGCGCGCATCCCGTCGGCGGCCTCAGCCATCAGCGGTGAATGCGCCGCGACCGACACCGGCAGGACGATCGCGCGCTTCGCGCCGAGCGACTTCGCGATCTCCGCACCGGCATCGATGGCGGGCCGATCGCCTGAGACGACGACCTGGCCCGGGGCGTTCCGGTTGGCGACCACGAAGACCCCGTGCGCAGAGGCTCCCTCGATGAGCTCCGGGAGTCGCGCGTCATCGAGTCCGATGATCGCCGCCATAGCGCCATCCCGACCCTGGCCCGACGCCTGCATCAGCCGGCCCCGCTCGCGGACGAGCCGGACGCCATCTTCGATCGTCAGCGCACCTGCCGCGACGAGGGCGGAGTATTGACCCATCGAATGCCCCGCGATGAAGGCCGGAACAGGGGCGGCGAGGCCGTCGGCGGCCCATCGCTCGCGGAGGGCTTCGAGGATCGCGATCGACGTGGCGAGGATCGCGGGCTGGGCGTTCTCGGTCAGGTCGAGGACCTCCGCGGGACCATCCCAGGCGATCGTGCTGATGGGTTCGCCCAGCGCTGCATCGGCGGCGGCGAACGTCGCTGCGGCAGCTGGCGACGCTTCGGCAAGGGCACGGCCCATGCCGACGGTCTGGGAACCCTGTCCCGGGCACACGAAGGCGATCTGCGGCATGGCCGAAGCCTAACCGTCGATTCGCGCACCTGAGCACGACGAGGATGCATGGTTGCACACATCTCGGACGCTGCCGTACGCTGTCGCGGTGTCCGACGAACGCCACGCCAACCGCCCATCCACCCGGCCGGCGCCCACCCGCGCCATCGCGCGTCGCTTCGAGGCCGACCTCTCGGCGCCGGTCCTGGCCGCCGGCAACAGGCTTCCGAACGTCCGCCAGATCAGCGAGCGGGTCGCCATGGGCCGAGCATTGTGGCGGGAGCTCGTCATCGGTTTTGCCGGCCAGCTCGGGGAGCTGCACCTCGGTTTCACACAGCTCGCCGCCCTGTACGTCCTCGCGGACGGCAACACCCTGACGGTCGGAGAGCTGGCCGAATCGATCGGACGATCCCCATCGGCGACGAGCCGGCTCGTGGACGGACTCGTCCGGAGGCGTCTCGTCGAGCGTCACGAGGAGCCCGAGGACCGGCGCCAGCGAACGCTCCGACTGACGCAGCGGGGCCACGCCGTGCTCCGCGTCGTCGATCGCGGCCGTGCAGACCAGTTCCTGTCAGCCGTCCGGCCGCTGCCCACGGCGGAGCGTGCCATCGTGGCGATGGGTGTCGCGGCACTGGCGACCCACGCGATCAGTCGCCGCGGGCGTCTGATCCGAACGACGCGCGAGTAGCATCCTCAGGACAGGAGGTCGCCATGGATTTCGGTCGCACCGCTGAGCTCGCCCTGCGCATCCAGCATCGCCACTCGGATGGGACGTGGGGTCAGCTCGAGCCGCGTTCTCATCACGATTCCGCGGACCACGACCCGGAACGCGGTTGGGCCTCGGGCGGGACGATCTACGTCTGCAAGACCTGCGACGAGGAAGTGATGGTCGAAACGCTCGACGACCCCGGCAACCCACGGTCCTGAGGGAACGCCCGGCTCACGAGCAGAAGCGGCGGACCACGTCGTAGAGGACCGGTAGTCCCCACCGAAGCGCATCGATCGAGACGCGCTCGTCGACGCCATGGAAGCGCTCGAGGAAGCGCTCGTCGGGATCGAGCCGGAGCGGCGAAAAGCCGTAGGTCGGTGTCCCAAGGCTCGCGGAGTGCTTGGCGTCGGTCGCGAACGGGACCATCACCGGCAGCGGGATCCCATCGGGGTCGTGCTCGCGGATGGTCGCCGCGAGAAGGTCGTACAGGACGCCTTCGGCCGGAGCCTCGACGGGCGCTCCGAAGACGATGAGCTCGATATCGCAGACCGCGGCGAGATCGGGCCCGAGTCGTTCGATCACCTGGGCGCGCATCTCGGGTTCGGTCGTGCCCGGGAGCACGCGGCAGTCGACCTCGACCACGGCGTCGCCCGGGATGACGTTGTACTTGATCCCGGCGTGGACGACGTCGGGGCTGAGGGTGTCGCGGAGCAGCGCGCGGAGCGCCCGCGCGTACATCGGATCGCAAGCGGCGCCGATCGCGGCGTCGGCACGTCCGGGGTCGTCACCCGAGAGAGCCTCGATGATCGTCCCCGCTTCGTCGGGGAGGGCGGCCGCGGCCTGTTCGAGGAAGCGGGCCATCACCGGTGTGACGCGGGTCGGTCCGGGCGTCGCGAGCCGCTCGATGACGGCCGCCGCGAGGACCGCCGCGTTGTCCTCCCGAGGCATCGAGCCGTGGCCCCACGTCCCACGGACGCTGATCCGGTAGGCACCGAAGCCCTTCTCGGCGACCTGGATCGGATAGAGCCGGCGGCCCGCGATCGTCGCTGACACACCGCCGCATTCGTTGACAGCGCCCGCGGCGCGCAGCCATTCCGGCCTGTTGTCGGCCACCCACTTCGCGCCGGCAAGGCCACCCGCCTCCTCGTCCGCGGTGCACGTGAACAGGACGTCGCGCCGGAGGCCCGGGATGGGGTCGCGAGCTGGATCGAGACCCGCCGCTCGGGCCTCGGCGGCAAGGAGGCGCACGACGCCGAGCTCCATCGCGACCATCGCCTTCATGTCGACCGCACCGCGGCCGTAGACGTAGCCGTCGGCGACGTCCGCGGCGAACGGAGGGTGGGTCCAGCGCTCCGGCGGCGCGGGGACGACATCGAGGTGCGACAGGAGGAGGAACGGCTCGCCGCCGGTCCCGTCCCCGCGAAGCCGCACGTGAACCGACCCACGTCCCGGTTCGGGTTCGACGACCTCGGGCTGAAGGCCGAGCTCGACGAGGAGTGCCTCGATCAGGCGGGCCACCTGCAGCTCCCCGTCGGGAGCGTCGGCCGACGGCGGATTGACCGACGGGATCCGGATCAGCTCGCGCAGGTCGTCGATCAGCGCATCGACCGCGAACGCCCAGGCGGGTCCCTCGATCGCGCTCGACGGCGCTGTGACGCTCGTCACCGGGGAGCGGCGCCGGCCGCGATGGTGAGTGCGACCCCGATGATGAAGCCGCCGAACATCAGCGCGACGACCATCGCGATCAGGAGCTTGCCGTAATGGCGTTCCTCTGCGAGTCCAGGTCCGGGATCGGGGTCCGTGCCACCCGCGATGTAGGGCTGCTCGAGACCCTTCGCGCGGGCGATCTCCGCCCGCGGGGAGTCGTATTCGGCGGGGTTCGGCGGGAGACTGGTCATACCGACATGATGCCGTCGAAGACCGGACCGCGCAGGATGACGTTATCGGGCAGGGGCCGGTAGCCGAGTCGCGCATTGACGGCGCGCATCGCCGCGTTGTCCGTGTCGTTCCCCGCCTCGAGGACCTCGATGCCGTCGGTGATCGCCCAGCGGATGACGGCTCGCTTCATCGCGCCGGCGATCCCACGACCACGGTGATCGCGGGCGACCGCGGTCATGTCGTGCCAGGCCGACGATCGGGCGGCAGCCGGGATCCGGATGAGGCTGGCGTAGCCGACCACGGCGCCCGTCCCCTCGTCGAGCGCGACGATGAACCCGTGATGCGGGATACCTGGCCTGTCGATCTCACGCGCCCGGAATTCGGCGGGATCGCCGGTCGTCATCGGCGTCTCGCCGCCAGGGATGTCGGCGAACCCCTCGACTGCGACGGCGTAGACACCGTCGATGAGGTCGGGTCGCTTCGCAAGTGTCGTCAGGACGATGCCCGCTGGGACGTCCGCCGGCGGCGGGTCGATCGTCGCGAGGTCGAGGCTCACGGCCTTGTTCCGCTCGTACTCCGTAAAGCCGCGGCGTGTCAGGAAGTGGATCCCCTCTGGCCGGGCGTCGTTCGCGGGGATGTGCAGCACGTGCTTGCCACGCGATCGGGCTCGCTCGGAGATCGTCGTCAGGAGCGCTGTGCCGATACCCTGACGACGGGAGCCCTCGAGGACGGCGATGTTCGCCCAGAATGCCTCGAACTCCGGAGGATGCACGTACATCCGCCCGACCGTCGCCACGCCGACGGGCTGGCCATCGGTTTCCGCGATGAACCGCGACGTGCCGGGATAGGTCTCGTTCGACCAGCGCAGGTTCTCGACCGAGTCCGGGTCGTCCGGCGTGACGGTGTTGACGAGACGGACGATCGTCGCGAGGTCGCCGTCACCCTCTCCGGCCTCGCGGATGGTGAACGTCATCGAGGGGGCCGAGGCCGCGTCACCGGACCCTGAGGTTGGCCGTCATCCGCGCGCCGGTCGTGACCGCGCCCTGCGAAGCCGACCCGACGAGCGCTGCGTACTTGGCCATGACCCCGCTCGTGTACCGGGCTTCCGGCGGCGACCAGCTGCCGAATCGGCGCGCGACCTCCTCGGCCGGCACGTCGAGGTCGAGCGCGGAGCGATCCACGTCGATGACGATCGTGTCGCCTTCCTCGACGATCGCGATTGGACCGCCGAGCGCAGCTTCGGGCGCGACGTGCCCGATCATCAGCCCATGCGTGCCGCCCGAGAAGCGTCCGTCGGTCAGCAGCGCGACCGAATCGCCGAGACCCTCGCCGACGAGCGCCGCGGTGACCGAGAGCATCTCCTGCATCCCCGGTCCACCGACCGGCCCCTCGTAGCGGATGACGACGACGTCGCCGGGCATGATCGCCTGTGCACGGACGGCGTCGTAGCAGGCGGCCTCGGAATCGAAGACGCGCGCCGGACCGCTGTGCTGGCGTCGCTCGTGGCCGGCCAGCTTGACGACGCAGCCCTCGGGCGCGAGCGAACCGTGGAGGATGGCCAGGCCGCCGTTCGGCTTGAGCGGAGTCTCGATCGCGTGGACGACCTGTTGACCGGGCGTTTCGGTGACGGCCGCCGCGATCTGGGCGATGGTCCTGCCGTCGACCGTCTCCTGATCGCCGTGCAGGAGGCCGGGCTTCTTGAGCAGCTCGCGCATGACGAGTGCGACGCCACCGGCCTCGTACATGTCGAGTGCGGTGTAGCGGCCGCCCGGCCTCATGTCGCCGATGAGGGGCGTCCGGTCGGCGATGGCGCCGAAGTCGTCGATGTCGAGCGGGATGGCGAACTCATGGGCGATCGCGAGCAGGTGGAGGACGCCGTTCGTCGAGCCGCCGGTCGCCGCGACCGACGCGATGCCGTTCTCGAGCGCGGCTCGCGTGACGATCTGCGACGGCCGGACGTCCCGCCGGACGAGGTCCATGATCAGCTCCCCGGTCCGGTGGGCGGCGATCTCCTTGGCGGGGTCCTCGGCAGGGATGCCGTTGAGGCCGGCAGGTGACAGCCCGATGAACTCCATGACGGTGCTCATCGTGTTCGCGGTGTACTGGCCGCCGCAGGCACCTGGGCCCGGACACGCCGCGTTCTCGATGTCGGTCAGCTCGTCGAGCGTGATCTTGCCCGCCCGGTACGCGCCGATCGCCTCGTAGACGCTGACGACCGTGATGTTGCGCTGGCCCTTGTACACGCCCGGGTTGATGGTCCCCCCGTAGAGCACGATGCCCGGCACGTCGAGGCGGGCCAGCGCCATCGCCGCGCCGGGGACCGTCTTGTCACAGGCCACGATGCAGACGACGCCGTCCATCATCTGGCCACGGATGACGAGCTCGATGGAGTCGGCCACGACCTCGCGGCTGATGAGCGAGGTCTTCATCCCCTCCGTGCCCATCGTCACGCCATCGCTGATCGCGATCGTGTTGAACTCCATCGGCGTGCCACCGGCAGCGCGGATGCCGGCCTTGACAGCGACGGCGAGCTCACGCTGGTTGATGTTGCACGGCATCGTCTCGATCCAGGTCGTCGCGACGCCGATGATCGGCTTGGCGAGGTCCTCGTCGGTGAAGCCGATCGCCTTGAGCATCGCCCGTGCGCCGGCCCGGTCGGGGCCGTCCGTGATCGCCGCCGAATGGCGCTTGGCGGGGTCGGAGGCAGAGGGCGCGTCGGACATCTGGGGGTCTCCCGGGAAGAGGTGGTGGTGGGTTCTAACCCTACACGGGCTCGGGGTCGACGGAGCGCAGCGTCAGCGGTCGACGACGCACTCGCCGGTGTCGACAGCGGCCGTCCGACCGATCGCGAGCCTGATGTGGTCGGCCACTTCCGACGCGGCCAGCGCATAGCCGACCTGGGGGTCGGTCCGGGCCTCGGCGAACACGACTCCGCCGACCGTCCCGTCGGCAAGGATGAGCGGGCCGCCGCTGTCGCCACGGTCGACCTCGGCGCGGAGCTCGAGGATCTGGCGGCGGACGCGGTCGCGCGAATAGATGTCGTGGCCGGTCGCCGCGTACCGGCTGGAGACCGCCGCGGGCAGGACCGTCAGGCGGCCACCGCCCGGGTAGCCGAGGGTCGCGCCGACGGCGCCACGGTCGGGATCCTTGCGGGCGAACTGGAGCGCGCGCGCCTGGAGATCCTTCACCGACAGGAGCGCGATGTCGAAGGCCGGGTCGACGAGCACCGGCGTCGCGTCGTGGACGTCGCCATCACCGCGGCTGACCCTGATGCCGCGTTCGCCGGCACCCGCGACCACATGGGCGTTGGTGAGGATGTAGCCGCTCGCCACGACGAAGCCCGTCCCCACCGACGACAGCCCGCACGTCGCCGCGGTGACCTTGAAGGTGCTGGCCTGGGCGGCAGCTGCGATCGCACGAGCGGTCGGATCGTTGGGCTGGTCGACCGGCGGCGCCGGCAGCGGCTCGAAGCCGACGAAGACGTCGGGGAGGCCCGTCGTGTCGAGCCAGCCACCGAGACCGATAGCGACTTCCGTCGGTGGGGGCAGGATGCCGGCCATCGTCCGGACCGCCGTCGAGCCGCCCGCCGCCTCGGCCAGGCGCGGGACGGGTCCTTCCGCGAGCAGGCTGCCCGCCAGCCAGACGATCAGCAGGACCTGGATGACGCCGAGCCCGGCGCCGGCGGTCCGGTCTGCCGTGCCGAGCAGACCCGGTCCCAGCTTGGCCGCGACGCTCCGGCCTATCCCGGCACCGACCGACTCGCCGATGGCGACCGCGCCGATCAGGCCGATGAGGACGACGAACGGCCGGACGGTCGGGTCGAGATCCGACAGGAGGTCGGCGAGGTAGGGCAGCGCGAGGATGGCGCCGACGCCTCCGACGATCGCGCCGAGGAGGCCGGTGACCTGGGGGATGGCTCCCGACCGCCAGCCCAGGACGAGGGCGACAACGATCAGGAGCAGCGTGAGTGCGTCGATCGCGTTCACCGCTCGATCGTCGCACAGGCCGCGCCGACGCGCCGTTGAAGGGTCCGAGGGTCGGTGGTCGCAGCTGCGCAGATGCCGGCCCGTTATGGCGATACGTGCACCCGGGGACCGTTATGGCCGTTCTGCCGTCGCCTTGCCCGTCAAATCGTCAGCCTGGCGCTCCTTTGATGCCTTATCGAGCATCAAAGTCGGTGATTCGGCGCGATGTCGGTCGGCGTTGCGTTTCCGTTCTGCCCGAACGGTCTGTGGGTGCACGATCTGCCAGACGGGGGCCGCCGCTGGCGCTGGGGGCAGGTGATCCCCGACCGATTCAGGCCACCGTCACGCTGATCGGCTTCGCGACGCCTGTGCCGTCGGTGATCGTGTACGTGCCGGGCTCAAGCTCTCCGAGGTCGACGAGGGCTCGTTTGAACTCGGCGAGATCGATGCAGACGCCCTCACCGGGTCCGTGGCCCTCGCGCAGCGTGATCTCGAATGAGCCGGGTCCTGTTCTGACGACGATCGAATCGAGGACGTTGCACGGCTCGACCCCGCTCGCATACGCGATCGACACGCCGACACGGCGGCCGTCGACCCTCGCGCTCAATGCCTGCGCGGCGATCGGGTGGACATCGAGCTGGCCCGGCTTCGGCACGACGATCCGGCCGGCGTTGGGGTCGACGACGCCCGGGTCGCCGCCGCCGCCCGGAGGGAGGTCGATCCCGACAGGTGCGTTGGGGTCGGTGCCCGGCGACGACGCGCCCGCCGAGGGCGGCGGGCTTGCGGTCGGGGCGAGCGACGGGGTCGCGGCCGAGCCACACGCCGCCACGACGAGACCTGCGACGACGAGCGACAGGAGGCGTCCGGCGATGGTCATGGCCGCCAGACGAGCACGGCTCGTCCGAAGTTCCGCACCGCGACCGTCCGCATCGACATCTGTCGGTGTCCGTCGAGGGCGTCAGTCACTGTCGCGGGCCGCGCGCGGGAACGACTCTCATCCAGCGTCCCCGACGACGCCACGAACCCACCCCGATCGAGCTTGGAGACCATTCCCGATGACCCGCCCATTCACTCATCCGGCCACACGACCTTTCCGGCTGACGCGCACAGCCGTCGAAGCGCACCGCGATCACCTGCCGACACCCTTCCTCGGCTGCCCGATCTGCGCTCGGCGGACCACGCTGACGCCGATCGAGATCCGTTGGTCATCGCCCCGCCACGGCTGAAGGCCGAGCAGTCGCAGCACCCGCCGCCCGTTGGTCAGCGCGCTCCGGCGAGCGTGTCGATCCGCGGCGGGTGTGCGCTTTCCCAGGCCTCCATCTCGGCCTCCTTCGCCAGGAGGTAGCCGAGCTCGTCCGTCCCCGCGAGGATCATCCGCTTCGCGAACGGGTCGATGTCGAAGTCGACCGTCGTGCCGTCCGGGAGCAGGACACCCTGTTCTGCGAGGTCGATCGTCAGCTTCGCGTCCGGATCGGCGGCGACCAGGGCGAACAGCCGCTCGTGAGTCGCCTTGTCGACGACGATCGGCAGAACGCCGTTCTTCAGGCTGTTGTTGCGAAAGATGTCGGCGTACGAGGTCGACAGGATCGCCCGGACGCCCCACGCCGCAAGCGCCCAGGGCGCGTGCTCCCGGGACGACCCGGCGCCGAAGTTGTCACCGACGAGCAGGACCTTCCGGCCTGCCATCGCCGGCTGGTCGAGGACGAAGGGCGGGTCCTTGAGCGATCCGTCCTCCTCGAACCGCCAGTCCCGGAAGAGCGCGTCGGCCAGGCCCGCCTTGTCGGTGACCTTCAGGTAGCGCGCCGGGACGATCTGGTCGGTGTCGACGTTCTCGGCGGGGAGCGGGACGACCGCGCTCGTGAAGACCGTGAACGGCTCGGCCACGCTCAGCGGCCCCCGACAGCCGCGAGGCTCTCGATCCCGGGGAGCCGGCGCGGGTCGGCGACCACACCCGCGATGGCGCTGGCCGCCGCGGTGAGGGGCGATGCGAGGAACGTCCTGCCACCCTTGCCCTGGCGGCCTTCGAAGTTGCGATTGCTCGTGCTGACGGCGTACTGACCCGGCTGGAGCTGGTCGCCGTTCATCGCGATGCACATCGAGCAACCGGCCTCGCGCCACTCGGCGCCGGCGGCCTTGAAGATGTCGCTCAGGCCCTCGGCCTCGGCTTCGCGCTTCACCTCGTCCGAGCCCGGCACGACCATCAGCCTCACGCCCTCGGCGACGCGCCGATCCTTGAGCACGCCTGCGGCGAGGCGCAGGTCGCTGATCCGCCCGTTGGTGCAGCTGCCGACGAAGACGACGTCGACCTTCTGGCCGAGGATCGCCTGTCCCGGCTGGAGGTCCATGTACTCGAGCGCGCGTTCGAGGGCGCGGCGCTGACCAGGGTCGGTCTGTTCGTCGGGCGAGGGGACCGCGCTCGTGATCGGGATGCCCATGCCGGGGTTCGTGCCGTAGGTGACCATCGGTTCGAGGGCGTTCGCGTCGATGGTGATCGTCTTGTCGTATGTGGCGCCCTCATCGGTCGGCAGCGTCCGCCAGCCCGCGACCGCCGCGTCCCAGGCGGGACCGCTCGGAGCGTGGGCTCGGCCGTGCAGGTAATCGAAGGTCGTGTCGTCCGGGGCGATGAGCCCGGCCCGCGCTCCACCCTCGATGCTCATGTTGCAGACGGTCATCCGCTGTTCCATCGTCAGCCCGCGGATCGCCTCGCCGGTGTACTCGAAGACGTGACCGGTCCCGCCACCGATCCCGATCCGTGCGATCAGCGCGAGGATGATGTCCTTGGCACTGACGCCCGGGGTGAGCCGGCCGTCAACGCGGACCTCGTAGGTCTTCGGATCGCGCTGCAGCAAGGTCTGCGTCGCGAGGACCATCTCGACCTCGCTGGTCCCGATGCCGAAGGCAAGCGCGCCGAACGCCCCGTGCGTGCTCGTATGCGAGTCACCGCAGACGATCGTCATCCCAGGCTGCGTCAGCCCGAGCTGCGGACCGATGACGTGGACGATGCCCTGCCCGGGGTCACCGATCCCATGGAGCGGGATCCCGAACTCGGTGCAGTTCGCCTCGAGCTGGTTGACCTGGGCAAGCGCCATGGCGTCGATGAACGGCAGGCTTCGATCGGTCGTCGGGATCGAATGGTCGGGCGTGGCGACGGTCTGCCCCGGGCGACGGACCCCGATGCCCCGAGCGCGCAGACCGGAGAATGCCTGCGGGCTGGTGACCTCGTGGACGAGGTGGAGATCGACGGCAAGGACAGCGGGCGCACCCGGATCCTGCGTGACGACGTGGTCGGTCCAGATCTTCTCGACGATGGTTCGCGGGGTCGGGGCTGTCATCGTCCGAGCCTAGCAGACCTTCGGAGCGCAGCCCGTCGACCGCGCATGGAGCCGTTCGTCCTACGCCCCGCGGTACGACGGTCCCCGTCCGCGGCGCCATGACCCCGCGCTATAAACGGTGCGTTCCGCCACCGCCCGTGCCCCCAAGGAGCCATAGCGATCGACGACGAGCGCGCCCCCCGGAGCGTCCTCGGCGAGTCCACCAACCTGCGACTGGTGCGACTCCGCCTGTTCCTCGCGCTCGTGACGATGTTCGCGATCCCGATGGTCATCGCCGCGCCCGTCATCTACGGGCTCGGGTCAGGGTTCGGAGCTTCGCTGGTCGTTCCGACAGCCGTCCTCCTCGCACTTGCGGCGACGCTCGGGACGGTCACTCTGTGGCTGGCCCGTCGCGTCCTGGAGCCCGCCGTCCGGCTCGAGGAGTCGCGGCGGATCCTCGAGGATGCGTACGACCGCGCCCGTTCCGAGTCGCTCCGTGACGCACTGACCGGTCTCGGCAACCACCGCGGCTTCCAGGAGGAGGTCGAGCGCCAGTGGGCGATGGCGACGCGCCATGCGATGCCACTGGCGCTGGCGATCATCGACCTCGACGACTTCAAGCAGGTCAACGACGTCCGCGGGCACTCCGCCGGCGACGAGGTCCTTCGTCGATCGGCCGCGATCATCGCCACCTATCTGCGCCGATCCGACAGCGCGTTCCGGATCGGCGGCGACGAGTTCGCGATCGTCATGCCCGGAACCGATGCCGATCGAGCGTATGTCGCGGTGCGGCGCGTCCTCGCCGCGTGCCTCGATGGTGATGCGGATGGCGAGGCCGTCTCGTTCTCGGCAGGGATCAGCGCGATCCCGGGACTGGCCGACGACCGGGACTCGCTCTACCGACAGGCGGACGCGGCACTGTCCTGGGGCAAGCGACACGGGCGGACGTGCGTGACGATCTACGACGACAAGCGCCACGATTCCCCGATCGCGGAGCGACCGGGCGCCGAGCTGTCGGCCATGGTCGCCCGGGTCGCCGCGACCGGCTCGATCCGTGCCGTCTTCCAGCCGATCTACGACCTGTCGACGGGCGTCCCGCAGGCCTTCGAGGGTCTCGTGCGACCGTTGCCGGGCAGCGGCTTCACTGACCCAGGAGCGATGTTCGGGGCAGCAGAAGCGACGGGGCGGACCGCCGAGCTCGACATCGCCTGCCTCAACATGGTCATGGAGACGGCATCCCGCCTGCGCCTGCCCGGGACGCTGACCGTCAACCTGTCGCCACGGACGCTCGAGAGGGACGACTTCAGCGTCCATGCGCTGTCGCGGATCATCGTCCGCCACGGCCTCGATCCGCGGCGCATCGTCCTCGAGCTGACCGAGCGCGAAGGCGTCGAGGACATCGGACGGCTGCGTCAGGCCGTCGAAGCGTGCCGGGTCGCCGGGATCCGCCTCGCCGCGGATGACGTCGGCGCCGGGAACGCCGGCCTGCGGCTGTTGAGCCAGCTGCGGTTCGACATCGTCAAGATCGACCTCTCGCTCGTCCAGGGCGGCGCGATCCACGACGCCTCGCTCGAAGTCGTCCGAACGCTGCGGGAGCTCGCTGATCGGTGGGGCGCGCTCGTCGTGGCGGAGGGCATCGAGACGCCCAATCAGCTCGACGTCGTCCGCTCACTGGGCATCTCGGCGGGACAGGGATACCTGCTCGGACGACCGACGGACCGGCCATCGACCGAGCCGCTCGACCTCGAGGCCCTTCGCCGAAGCTCGGATTGGCTCATCGAGCAGCTGCGCTCCGTCCCAACGTGAGCGCCGTCCCGTTTTCCCGGTACGGTGGGGTGCGGTTGACGGCTCGGCGAACGATGCTAGACTGCCGCCACGTCGCAGTATCCCTGTCGACGCGCTCGCAGGAGACCGCATTGGCCTGGTTCACAGGGGATCGCCGCAAGGTCGCCGTCGTCGTCACGTCTGACGGCCGACGCGTGCATGTCCCTGTCGATCCCGCTGACGTATCCCTCCTCGACCTTCTCCTTTCCATTCCGGGGCTTGGTGGCCTTCTTGGGCTTATTACCGGCTCCCGGCGGGACCGAGGGACACGGAGGGACGAGCGCCGCTAGCGCCACCACCACCGATCACCTTCAGGACCCTCGCCGGGTGGGCGAGGGTCTTTCGTTTTCCAGGACGCAGGAGGGCCCATCCAGATGACGATCGCCAAGGGCGACCCAGCGACCAGACGCAGCCATGTGCCCAACGACGGCACGGCCCAGGCCGCGGCGATCGAGCGTGCGAGGAAGGGCATGCTTCACGAAGGGCGGGACCTCAAGCGAACGCGCATCGGCGCGGACGTCCTGTGCGAGGCGCTTCTTCGCCAGGGCGTCGACGTCTTCTTCTCGTACCCGGGCGGGGTCATCCTGCCGCTGTACGACATCCTCGGCGACTACCCGGAGCTGCGGCACGTGCTCGTTCGCCACGAGCAGGGTGGCGCCCACGCCGCCGATGGCTACGCTCGGGTCACGGGCCGCGTCGGCGTCTGCATGGGCACGTCAGGCCCTGGCGCCACGAATCTCGTGACCGGGATCGGGACCGCCCTCCTCGATTCGGTGCCGATGGTGGCGATCACCGGCAACGTCCCGGCGGCCCTGATCGGCAAGGACGCCTTCCAGGAGATCGACATCAACGGCATCACCCTGCCGATGACGAAGCACAACTACCTGGTCCGCGACGCCGACGACCTGCCGCGGGTGATCGCCGAGGCGTTCCACATCGCCCGGACCGGGCGGCCAGGTCCCGTCCACATCGACATCACCAAGGACGCGCTCCAACAGGAGACGCGGGCGACCCACCCGACCGAGGACGAGATCGTCGCGGGGTTGCCGGGCTTCCGACCGAACATGGACGGCCATCCGCGTCAGCTGAAGCTGGCCGCAGCCGAGATCGCGGCAGCCAAGCGCCCGGTGATCCTCGCGGGCCATGGCGTGCTCCATGCGGAGGCCTGGGACGACCTCCTCGCGTTCGCGGAGAAGACGCAGATCCCGGTCGCCTGGACGCTCTTGGGCATCGGCGTGATCGATGAGAC
>JBJMMQ010000080.1:0-9389 GCA_045804705.1 Chloroflexota bacterium | reverse complement strand
CGACGCGCTCGTCGTCGGCTGCCTGCTGATCACGCTCCTGCGCCATGTCGACCGGGTCTCGATCGCCTGTCTCGCTCAGCTCGTCAACGTCATCCCGGCGATCCGCACCGTCGACGGCGGCCCTGCCTGGCTCCAGGCGTCTGCCTACCCGTTCGCGGACGTCGCGCGCTCTGGACGGCTTGGCCGCGGCAGCGTGCTCGAGCTCGACATCGACGGGATCGCGCCCGGCGCGGTCGGTCCGGTCGAGGCGACCGCAGTGCATGACGCCGTCACCGGCGAGGTCTCCGTCTTCGCCGTCAACCGGGCGGCCTCGGAGATCCGCCTCGATGCCTCGCTGCGCGGATTCGACCCTCTCGTCATTGCCGGTCAGTCCGTGCTGACAGGCTCCGACCTCGCCGCCCACAACACCGCGGCCGATCCGTACCGGGTCATCGCCCGCCCGGCCGACGGCGCGACCATCACGGGCGACGGGCTCGCGGTCCGGCTTCCCGCCCGCTCCTGGAACGTCGTCCGGCTCGCTGCGCCCGCTGAACCTCCTCCGCCGTCCGACCAGGGGGCTTCGCGCAGAGGACCGCCTTGCTCCCTCAGGGGTGAGCCGCGGCGCCGATCCCGCGGCGCGTTTCGAGCACGATCTGAAGGTCCTGGCTGATCCCGGTCGCGAATCCGGCCTCGCTCAGCGCGAGGTAGTACTCCCACATCCGGATGAAACGGTCGTCGAAACCCATCGCTCGGACGCTGCCGGCGTGGTCCAGGAAGCGTCTCCGCCACTCGCGCAGGGTCAGGACATAGTCCGCCGCGACGTCGGTGACCTCCGTGATCAGGAACCGCGTCTCACGCGTCGCCTGTTCGATGACCGCGAGCGATGGGCACAGGCCGCCCGGGAAGATGTATGTCTGGATCCAGTTCGCGCCGCGGAGCTGCCTCTCGTAGGAGGCATCCGGGAAGGTGATCGACTGGAGGCTCAGGCGTCCTCCCGGCCTGAGCGCCCTGTCGCAGACGTCGAAGAACGTCGAGTAGTACTCGGCCCCGACGGCCTCGAGCATCTCGATCGAGACGATCGCGTCGTACGTCCCATCGATGTCCCGATAGTCGCGGAGCTGGATCTCGACACGATCCTCCAATCCGGCGGCGCGGACCCTTTCGGTCGCCAGCGCGTGCTGCTCCTTCGAGATCGTCACCGATGTGACTCGGCAGCCTCGCTCGCCGGCGGCGTACAGGGCGAACCCGCCCCATCCCGTGCCGATCTCGAGGACGTGCTGGCCGGCGACCAGGCCCGCGCCGTCGGCCATCCGGCGGTACTTCGTCCGCTGGGCATCGGCCAGTGACTGCTGCGGTGATTCGAACACGGCCGCGGAGTACGTCATCGTCTCGTCGAGGAAGGTCCGGTAGAAGTCGTTGCCAAGGTCGTAGTGGGCCGTGATGTTCTTCCGGCTCTGCCGCTTCGTGTTCCGACGAAGACGGTGGGCAAGGGTCCTCCGGAGCTGAGCCGGTGCCCGGAACCAGCCTGCCGACAGCGCGAGCGACTCCCGGTTGAGCGCCGCCCAGCGGAGGAGCCCCGCAAGATCCGGGCTGGACCACAAGCCGTCCATGTATGCCTCGCCGCCGCCGGTCTCCCCGTCGACGAGCAGCTTCGTCAGCGCTCGCATGTCGTGGATGCGGATCTCGGCCGCCGGTTCGGCCGTCGCGTCGCCGAACGTCCGCCGCGTGCCATCGGGAAGGACTGCCACGAGGTGACCGACCGCGACGCGATCCCCGGCCGCGCTCGCGATCCGCCAGGCCAGCCGTGACAGGATCGGATCAACGATGCCCGGCATCTGCCGGACCGTCGTCGGTGTGGTCATCGTGTCGCCTCCCGGTGTCGATGGAATGGAGCCCCACGAAGCCACAGCCGCAGCGCGTGCCAGTGGATCAGGGCGATCGTCCTGTGATTGACGAAGGGGTAGCGCAGCGCCATCCGCAGCACCATCCGATCGGACAGCCGCCGCCGTCGGAGGTCGAGGCTCGTGTGGAGCAACAGCCCGTCGTCCTGTCCCTCGTTGATCGTGATCCGGAGCCGGTCGGCTTCGTCCCGCACCCGGACGGTGTACCGCCCCGCCATCTCGATGAATGGCGACACGGAGAACGCCTTGTCCATCGAGTCGACGAAACCGACGTCCGTCCGACCGCCGCGCAGGACGTACAGGTGTCGCTCGCCGTGCGTGTTGTGGACTTCGACGATCACGACGGCCAGCTCGCCAGTCCGATCGCGGCAGAGGAAGAAGCTGGCTGGATTGAAGACGTATCCGAAGCTTCGAAGGTTGGTCACGAGCGTGATCCGCCACCCGTCGGGGTCGAACCCCTCGGCCCGGAGGATGTCCGGGACCGACTCCTCGACCGCTCGGGCAGGCGGCACCAGATGGTCCGCGTCGTGGAACGACAGCAGGCTTCTGCGGTTCCGGCCGACGAGGCGCAGCCGCCGCGGGACCTCGTCGAGCTCATCCAGATCGAGCGCGACGTAGAAGACGCCGTGTTGCAGTCCGTAGTCGAACGGCCGCACGCGCCGATGTCGCACGACGCCCTCGAGCAGATGCGACCTCATGCGGCCCGCTCCACCGTTGACGCGCCGATCAGACTCGCCACATCCCACCCGGAGCGGCAGCCGTCCTCGTGAAAGCCGTAGCCGAGATGCGCGCCGGCGAAATACGTCCCGCGCCAGCCTTGCAATCGACGCAGGGCGGCCTGCGCATGGAGCGTCCGAAACGTGTACATCGGGTGGCTCATGGCTCGCTCGACGATGACGTGCTCAGCCCGGACGCGGTCGCCAGGATTGACCGACACGGAATAGCGGACGGGACCCGGCAATGACTGCAGCCGGTTCATGTCGTACGTCATCGTCAGCGCGTCGCCCGGACGCGTGCAATCCTCCTGGTCCACGTTCCAGGAGGCGCGTGCCGAGGCGCGCCGCGGCAGGATGGCCCCATCCGTGTGCAGCACGACCTGGTTCGTGGAGTAGTCGAAGCCTCCGAGTGCGGACCGTTCGAGGCCGTCCGCGTCGTGGAGCACCTCGAGCGCCTGGTCCGCATGAGTGGCGAGGACCACGGCATCGAAGCGCTCCGTCGCGCCGTCCCCGGTCCGCACGGTCGTGCCTGCCGGATCACGAGAGACGTCCACGACCGGGCTGCCGGCCCGGACGGCCCCCGGGGGCAACGAGGCGATGAGCCGCTCCACGTAGCGCATCGAGCCGCCCTGGATCGTCCGCCACTGGAGGGCGTTGCCGTAGCCGATGAGGCCGTGGTTGTCGAGGAACCGCAGGAGGTAGTCGATCGGGTAGTCGAGGACGCCCGCGGCACCGGTGGACCACACGGCCGACGTGATCGGGACGATGAAATGGCGACGGAATGCCGGTCCGTAACCGCCATCGTCAAGGAAGTCGCCGAGCGTCCTCGACGAGGGCGAGGTCGCGTCCAAGGTCGCCCGGGCGTCCCGGTAGAACCGCAGGACGTCACCGATCATCCGCCAGTGGCTGGGGCGGGCGACGGCGCCGGGTTGGGCGAACCAGCCTCGGACGCCACGCGAGCTGAACTCGATCCCGCAGGCACGGCAGGCGGAACCGAGCGACATGTCGCTCGGTTGGGTCGCGACGCCGAGCTCGCCGAGCAGGCGGAGGAAGGTCGGGTACGTCGTCTCGTTATAGACGATGAACCCCGTGTCGACGGCGACGGGTCCGTTCGGTGTCTCCACGGCGACCGTCTTGACGTGGCCGCCCACTGCCGGGTCCGCGTCGAACAGCCGGATCTCGTGGTCGTGACGCAGCGCATACGCCGCGGTCAGCCCGCTGATGCCGGCGCCGACGATGGCCACCTTCACGATCGATCCGCCTGGCCGCCCGCCGCGCGACCATCCAACGTGCGCTGCATCCCGTCGACCGCGTTCCGACCGAGATTTGCGAACGCCCGGCCGAGAAGGGGTTGGATGAGCCCAAGGACTCCACCAAGCTTGATGTCGGCCGTGTAGTCGACGACGGTGCCGTTCTCGACTGCCTCGAAGCGGATGTCGTCGACCGCCTCCACGCCCGAGCCGGATCCGCTCAGGAGGACCCGGAAGGGGGGCTCGAACGCTGAGATGCGGTACTCCATCTCGGCGACCCGGCGACCCATCCGGACGCCGAGCCGGTAGCGCGAGCCCACGCCGACCGGTCCCGGATCGATCCGTTCCGCGGTCGCGACGCCCGGGTCCCACTCCTGCGCATTCGCGAAGTCCGCGACGTAGGCGAACGCCTCCTCGATTGGGAGCGATGTCTCTATCCGTTCGTGGAGCGTGGTCATCTGTGCCTCCTTGGCCTCTGGTTCATCATTCGTTCCTCGCCACGACGCGGCCGATCGGCCTTGGCGCTAGCGGGCGCTCGGAAGGGAGTCGCGTGGACCCACGCTCGGTCATCGACGATCTGCTCGAAGTGACGGTCGTCGGGTCCTTTTCGCGGATCGGCTACGCGGCACGCAGGGCTGTGTTCGAGTGGGAGCCACCGGCGCTCGCGGCGATGGCCGGCTTGACCATCGCCATCACCGGCCCGACGTCGGGGCTCGGACGAAGCGCGGCCGAGGCCGCCGCGGCCCTCGGCGCAAGGGTCGTCCTCGTGGGACGGAGCGAGGAACGCCTGGCGGGGGTCCGTGATGAGCTCATCGAGCGTCACGGCGAGGACCGGTTCCCGACGGTCGTCGCCGACATGGGCTCGCTGGCGTCCGTACGTGCGGCGGCCGAACGCATCGTGGCGTCCGAGACCCGGCTCGACGTCCTGATCGACAACGCAGGGGCGATCCACCAGGAGCGGACGATCGGTCCGGACGGCATCGAGGCGATGCTGGCCACGCTCGTCGTCGGGCCGTTCACGCTCATCGGCGGGTTGATGCCGTTGCTCGACCGAACGGCTGGGTCGAGGGTCATCGCCGTCACGTCGGGCGGGCAGTACGCCCAGCGCCTCGACCTGGGCGATCTGCAGAACGCTGCCGAGCCGTATTCGGGCACGCGCGCCTACGCTCGTGCCAAGCGGGCGCAGGTCTCGCTCATCCGCGAGTGGTCGCGACGCGTCGGTCCGCGCGGGGTGCGGTTCGACTCGATGCACCCAGGTTGGGCGGACACGCCCGGTCTCGCGGAGAGCCTGCCGACATTCACGAATGTGATGAGCCCGATCCTGCGGACGCCGTCCGAGGGGATCGACACCCTCGTGTGGCTTGCGGCCGGCGCCGGTCGCGACGCCCCAGGCGGGTCGCTCTGGCTGGATCGGCGTCCGCGCCCGTTCGACCGGGTGCCGATGACGCGTCTGTCGCTTGATGACCGCGCGCGTCTGTGGGCGGCGATCGTCGATCTGTCTGGGGGGCCCGATCCGGCCCGGGACATCGAGGGGCATCACTGACACCTGTTCGGGGGAGCAGACCCGGCCGAGGCGACCGGCCGGGTCTGCGAGGGAGTGAGGTCGGGGGGCGGTACGGTCAGTTGTGGCGGGACACGCCGACCCGGTCGGAACGACTTCGTTGTCAAGCGTTTGTATAGGTTATGGCGGTACAATACGGCGGCGTACGCGACCCTGTCAAGCGATGGTGACGTGATATCGTGTACAAACTGTGTACACAATCGGCCAAGCTTCGGCGCGCACGGGCGTGTCGGTCCAGACCATCCGGGCGTGGGAGCGCCGCTACGGCGTCGTCGATCCGATCCGGACGACAGCCGGCTATCGCCTCTACGACGACGCGGCACTCCGGCGGCTCTCGGTGATGCGGTCGCTCGTCACCGAGGGCTGGCGTCCGAGCGACGCGGCCGACCGCCTCCGTGACCCGACGGTCGATCTCGAGACCCTGTCCGGCGGCCCTTCCCGCGACGCGGACGAGCGCCTCAGCGACGACCTCCGACCGGCTCACGTCGCGGTCACGGCATTCGTCGATGCCGCACGACGCGTCGACGGACAGGCGATGGAACGGATCCTCGACGAGGCCTTCGCCACCGAGCGTTTCGAGCTGGCCATGGGTCGCGTCGTCTTCCCGGCATTGACCGGGATCGGCCACGCTTGGTCGGTCGGCGATCTCGACGTGGCCGGCGAGCATGCGGCGACCGAGGCGGTCGGACGGCGACTGGCTCGATTCTTCGATGCCGCGCGGACCGGCGGGGGACCGCCACAGGTCCTTGTGGGGATGCCGCCCGGTGGCCGCCATGAGCTCGGCGCGTATGCCTTCGCTGTCGCGTGCCGTCGAGCAGGACTCGACGTTCTCTACCTCGGGACTGATGTCCCGGTCGACAGCTGGCTCCGGACGACGCGAGAGACGGTCATCCCGGTCGTGGTCCTCGGAGTCGTGACGACGGCCGATGCGACGGCAGCGGCCGCGGTCGTCGACGCGCTCGCGATGCTCGACAGGCCACCGGTCTGCTTCGGAGGGGGGCCGGCGGCGCGCGACGTCCGCCTGCTCTCGGGCGCCACCGAACTGCCGCCCGGGATCGATGAGGCCGTGGCCGTCGTCGGTGCCGCGGTCAAGCGAGCGGAAGCCGGTGCCGAGTCGCGGGATGCCTAGCGAACGTGACGCCGCGACCGTGCCCGGCTCGCGGGTGAGCGTCGTCTGGTTCCGGCGCGACCTGCGCGTTCATGATCACCCGGCGCTCGCCGAGGCCATCCGCTCAGGTGCCCGGATCGCGCCCCTGTTCGTCCTCGATCCCGCGCTCCTCCACGGACGGTTTGCGTCGCCCAACAGGACGTGGTTCCTGCTCGGCTCGCTGCGCGCGCTCTCGGACACCCTCGAGATGCGAGGCAGCCGGCTCTCGGTACGGATCGGACGAGCGAGCGACGTGGTGCCGGCATTCGCGCGCGACGTGGGTGCGTCCGAGGTCGTCGTGAGCCGCGACTACGCGCCGGCGGGACGGGCGCGGGACGGCGTCGTCGCGACACGCCTCGCTCGCGCGGCGATCGGATTCCGCGCCTGCCGCGGCCTGCTCATCCACGAACCCGACGATGTCCTCACCGCCGACGGGCGGCCCTTCACCCGGTTCGCGCCGTTCCATCGCCGTTGGCGGTCACTGCCGATGCCCATCGTCGAACAAACGCCGACCTCGATCCCGACGGCACCTCGCGTGTTCCTTCCCGGGATCATCCGGACGAGCGGCATCCCTGACGCCGACGCCATCGGCGTCCCGAGACCCACGGCGGACCCGGCCGCCATGCCGCTGCCAGGGGAGCCGGCAGCGCGGACGAGGATGGCGTCCTGGCTCGATGGCGAGCCCGGCAAGGGCATCGCGCGATATGCCGACACACGCGACGATCTCGCGAACGCCGAGGGCACGTCACGACTCGGCGCAGACCTCCGGTTCGGACTGCTCTCGCCGGTCGAGGTCGCAACCCGCGCGCTCGGCGCCGGTGACGGGGCTAAGGGCCCGGACCGTTTCGTCTCGGAGCTTGCCTGGCGCGACTTCTATGCACACGCGCTGTGGCACGAACCGCGCACCGCCCGGGAGCCTCACGTCCGCCGGTTCATCGGGATCGACTGGCCTGGGTCGCAGGGGCTTGACGAATGGCGTGCCGGCCGCACCGGGTATCCGATCGTCGATGCCGCGATGCGCCAGCTGATGACCACGGGCGGGATGCCGAACCGCGCCCGGATGATCGTCGCGAGCTTCCTGACCAAGGATCTGCTGGTGGACTGGCGCGAAGGGGAGGCCTGGTTCATGACCCATCTCCTCGATGGCGACCCCGCGTCGAACCTCGGCGGCTGGCAATGGGCGGCCTCAGTGGGGATCGACGCACTGCCGTCCTTCCGCGTCTTCAACCCGGTCATCCAGGGGGAACGGTTCGATCCAGATGGGGTTTATGTCCGTCGCTGGCTCCCGGAGCTGAGCATGGTCCCGACGTCATCGGTCCATGCCCCCTGGATGATGTCGAGCGAGGAACAGGCGGCCGCCCGGTGCCGGATCGGCCGGGACTACCCGGCGCGGATCGTCGACCACGCCGAAGCTCGAGCGCGCGCCATTGCCTGGTTCGCCGCGTTGCGTGATACCCGTTGACGGCGGCCCATCGCGGGTCTATGCTCCGCCCATCCCGACCGGCACCCGCGCTGCGGCAGCCTTGTCCGCGCGCACCATCGCCCGGTCCCCCGACACCCGTAGGTGACCCTTCCCATATGCCCGGACCCGGCCCCGACCAGCGCGATCAGCGCTCACGCAACCGCCGACCCCGACGACGCGCACCCATCAGCGGTGGGCGCGCCCCCGTCACCGAATACGACGAGCAGCTCGAGCTCGAAGCCGCCCGCGAGCGGAACGACCTTGAGGTCTCCGATCTCCGCGAGATGAGCGTGGCGGAGCTTCGTCAGGTCTCCCGTGACCTCGAAGTCGAGGCCGGCAGCGGCGATCGCAAGGACGTCCTCGTCGACCTGATCCTCCAGCGCCAGACCGAGCGCGCGGGCCACGACTACGCGACCGGCATCCTCGACATCGTCGACGAGGGCTTCGGCTTCCTCCGTCGGCACGGCCTGCTGCCCAGCCCGGAAGACGTCTACGTCAGCTCGAGCCAGGTCCGTCGTTTCGGCCTGCGCATCGGCGATCGCGTCTCCGGCGCCGTCCGCGCGCCGCGTGAGGCCGAGAAGTACTGGGGCATGCTCCGGGTCGACTCGGTCAACGGCGTCGACACCGACACCGCGCGAGCGCGTCCCGTCTTCGGCGACCTGACCCCGGTCCATCCGGACGTCCTGATCAACCTCGAGACGGACCCGAAGAACCTGAGCCAGCGTCTCATCAATCTCGTCAACCCGATCGGCAAGGGCCAGCGCGCACTGATCGTGAGCCCGCCCAAGGCCGGCAAGACGATGCTCTTGAAGCAGATCGCCAATGGCGTGAGCGCCAACTACCCCGAGATCCTGCTGATGGTCGCGCTCATCGGTGAGCGCCCCGAGGAAGTCACCGACATGCGCCGGAGCGTCAAGGGCGAGGTCATCTCCTCGACCTTCGATGAGCCGACCGAGAACCACACCCACGTCGCCGAGATGGCGCTCGAGATCGCCAAGCGCCAGGTCGAGACCGGCCGCGACGTCGTCATCCTGCTCGACTCGATCACCCGCCTCGCGCGCGCCTACAACCTGGCCCTGCCGCCGTCCGGTCGGACGCTGTCGGGCGGCCTCGACCCGATCGCCCTCTATCCGCCGAAGCGGTTCTTCGGGGCCGCCCGGAACATCGAGGAGGGTGGGTCGCTGACCATCATCGGCACCTGCCTCGTCGACACCGGATCGCGGATGGACGACGTCATCTACGAGGAGTTCAAGGGCACCGGCAACTCCGAGCTCATCCTGGACCGGAAGCTCGCGGAGAAGCGGATCTTCCCGTCGATCGACGTGCAGCGTTCCGGCACACGCCGCGAGGAGCTGCTCCTCGAGGAAGGCACC
>JBJMMQ010000079.1:0-7170 GCA_045804705.1 Chloroflexota bacterium | reverse complement strand
CGCGACAGCGCTGCCCCGACGATCGTCGTGCCGGCGATGGCCACCGTCGCGCCCAAGCCGTCGCGGAAGCCGGCGGCGACGAGCCGATGACCGTCGGACGTAGAGGCGGGAGTGATGACCGACGCAGCCAGGGACAGTGATTCCCAGGTCGCAAGGTCGATATCGGCGACGAGGGCCGGCGAAGAGATGGCATCCGCCGGTCGATCGTCCGGGGTCTCCTGACCGGTGCGTGGCGTCGCGAGCGGATCCCACCAGCCGCGATCCCGTGCCTCGCGGAGGAGAGCGGGCACGACGACGCGCCGGACGAGTGCCGCCGTCTCGGCCGAATGCGTCTCGGCCGCCATCTGGGACGCGTCGAGCAGGAACCCGGCGTTCGGCGGATCGACGAAACGCTCGGGGAGCGGAGCCTGCCCGTACCGAGCCCCGTCCGCGGCCCATCGCTCGCGCCACGCGTCGGGAATGGCGTCGGGGACCTCGCGATGAGCGCCGGCAAGCCAGACGAGACTCCACATCCGGGGGACGACCCGGTAGACGTCGTACCCGCCGCCACCCGTCGCCAGCCACCGGCCTCCCGCGTACCGATGCGCGATCACGTCCACGAGCCTGGCCGCCTCCCCCATGGCAGTCGTCGTGACCCGCAGGTGCGCGAGCGGGTCGAAGGCGTGCGAATCGGCGCCGTGCTGTGACACGACGAGGTCCGGCGCGAAGGCCGCCGCGACTTCCGGGAGCAGCGACTGGATCGCGGCCAGCCACGGCCCTTCACCGGCCCCCGGCTGGAACGGCACGTTGAGTGACGTCCCGGCGGCCGGGCCCTCGCCGAGCTCGTCCACCTCGCCGGTGCCGGGGAACAGGTAGCGACCAGTCTCGTGGAAGGACAGCGTCAGGACCCCGGGATCCGACGCATGGATCGCCTGGACGCCATCACCGTGGTGGACGTCGAAGTCGACGTACAGGACGCGCAGACCGTCCTGCCGCGCCCGGGCGATCGCGAGGGCCGGGTCGTCGTAGACGCAGAAGCCCGACGCACGACCGGGCATTGCGTGGTGGAGGCCGCCGCCCGGGTGGAAGGCGTGCTCGGTGTCACCGCGGAGGATCGCCTCGACCGCCCGGAGCGAGCCACCGGCGACGGCCGCGGATGCCTCGTGCATCCCGGCGAACGGCGGGACGTCCCCGCCTTCGGCGATGCCGGCAGCCGGCATGCCGAACGGATCGGTCGAGAACGCCCGGACGATGTCGATGTACGACTGCGTGTGGCACCACAGAAGCTCGTCGTCCGGCGCGGGCTCGGGGGCCAGTCCGGGTTCGGCCCCGACGGCACGCAGCAGGTCGATCCCCGGGCCGAACCGCCGTGGCGTCAGCGGATGCCCCGGGCCGAAGTCGTAGGTCGTGGATCGGGGGCCGTGAACGAGCAGCATTGCGGTGGCACGATACCGGCGATGGAACGGGTCTACACCACTCCCCTGCTCGACAAGCTCGGTCTCCGGCCGGGAATGCGAGTCGCTCTCATCGACATCGACGACGAGGACATCCGCCCGCTCATCGCCGACCGAACGACCGAGCTGACCGAAGGCTGGCCGGAGCCGGACACCGACATCGTGCTGCTCGGCGCGGACTCGCTCGACGAACTCGAGCCGCTTGCCGAGCTGGCGACACGCATCCGGCCGAACGGCGCGATCTGGGTCGTCTCACGGAAGGGGAAGTCGGCGACGATCCGCGACACCGACGTCATCGACGCAGCGAAGGACGCGGGCCTGGTCGACAACAAGGTCGCGTCGTTCTCGCCGACCCATACCGCTCTCCGCCTGGTGATCCCGGTCGCCCGACGGCCGCGCTGACCGGGCGCGCTGTACCATCGGCGCATGGACCTCCTGATCCTCCTCGTCATCGTGCTTGCCGTCGTGTTCATGATCCGTGGCCCGAAGACACTGCCGAAGTGGGGCTCGGCGCTCGGAAAGGGCATGCGCGACGCGCGGACCGAGGCGAGCAAGGCCCAGGCCGAGATCCAGGCGCGGGCGTCCGGTGACTCCGGCAAGGACACCGGCGGCGACTCGCCATCCTGAGCACCCCGCGGCTGACGCGGAGCATCGCGTGACTCAGGACGAGCTCGAGGCGCTGACCAGGCGCCCCGGCCCCGGCATCCACAGGACGACCATCGAGATCGACGGCGCCGCGGTCGAGACGCTGGCCGACCTGCCACCCGCGCGCGACCGGTTGCTGTTCATCGGGCTCAACCCATCGCCGGTGAGCGTCGCGGCCGGCCATTACCACCAGGGGCGTCTCGGTCAGACGTTCTGGCGGCGGCTCATGACGGCCCGTGTCATCCCGCCCGGCTCCCCCATCGAGACCGCCGACGACGCGCTGATGGCCGAGGGCCACGGCATCACCGATCTGATCAAGCTCCCCACGGCGCGCGACGAGGCGACCGACGCGGCACTGACGGCCGGCGTCGGTCCCCTCTGGCAGAAGATCGCGATCTGGCGCCCGGCCGCTGTCGTGTTCATCTACAAGCGCGTCGCGAACATCTGCGCGGGCCGCCAGCTGCCCGAACCGTGGGGCCAGCTTCCCGAGGTCGCGTTGGCCGGCCGCCCGTGCTTCCTGATGCCTGGTCCCTACGCCCCGATCGAGCAGGTCGACGAGGGGCTCAACTTCGTGCGCAATCTCGCGGCAGCTCTGCCCGCCGACCGGAACTAGCGCGCGAGCGGGGCCTCGCCCTCGTTCTCGTCCTCCTCGTCTTCGAAGTCGTCGTCCTCGCCGTCCTCGTCTTCGAAGTCGTCGTCCCCGAAGACGTCCTCGTCGTCCTCGTCTTCCTCGTCGTCCTCCTCGTCTGGGCCGTCGGCGTCGTCGGCGGTCCCCACGGCCTCGATCATCGGGAGCCCGACGAGGAACGCGAACAGCAGCAGCAGATGACCTGCGGCATAGGCCGAGACGATCAGGTAGCGGAGAAGGGTGCCGACCGTGTCCACAGGAACGTCGATGACTCCGGTGAGATTCACGGTCAGCAGCGTGAGCAGGACGAGCCACGTCGCGATCGACGCCAGGGCCCAGCCCGCACGCGGTTCCTCGCCCTCGAGCCACCCACGGGTCACGACGGATGACAGGAACGCCCACACGACGATTCGCACCACGCCGAGGATCACCGACGACGCCAGGTAGACCGCGAGTGGCGGCGTCAAAGGCGTGCCGACGAAATCGATCCGTGCGACAGATAGGACGCCGAGGACGGTCGCGACGACCGTCGCCACCGGCACGAACCAGCCGGTCACCCAGCGCGACCGCGTGTCCGTGTAGCGACGGGATATCGACAGGCCGACCGCGATGTAGCCGAGACCGAACGCCGCGACGATGCTGATCAGCCCGTTGTAGACGGCCGACGCAGGGACGAGGAATGGCAGGTCCTCGCTCGCGGGCGTGAGGGTTTCGAAGAAGCCTTCGAGCGGATCCGCGAGGATCAGCATCCCCTGGACGGCGGCGTACAGGATCGCCCCGAACAGGATCGTCCGAACGGTTTGCCATGCGTCGGGATGCCGCAACAGGATGGCGGCCGGCAGGAGGATCGCGGTCACGGCGGGAACGGGCTGGAGGACGGCCACGACGAAGTCGGCGAGCGACGCATCAGGCGCGAACGAGAGATGCGTCGCGTACCAGATCACGTACGCGATGCCCAGCAGCACGAAGAACGCGGCCGCCCAGTTCCTCGTGACGACGTCGGGGAGGTGGGGCCCGCGGGCGTCCTCTATCGGCTGGGCGGTCTCGTCATGCATCAGCGCAGGGTCGCGGCCGCGAGGCAACCCGTCAAACCGCCGGGTGACCGGGCAGGCGGATCGCACTGGGAGCGAGCTTGTCGAGCCGGCCCCGCGACGCCTCGAGCGCCGGCAGGTCGACCGGTCCCGGGATGGAGCGGGCGCCGCGGATCCCGTCCAGGTCGCCGATGATGATGGCGGCACCGTCGTCGACGATGAAGGCGAGATGGTCCGGCCGTGGACCCGGGGTATGGACGGCCGTCAGCGCGACGTCGCCCTCGCCGATGACCTGCAGGTCGCCGATCTGGCGCAGGGCGTACGGCAGCGAACGAGCGGCTCCCGGACCCGCGAGGACTGGGATCCCGAGGCGTTCCGCCAGGGCTTCGGCTCCGGCGGCATGGTCCGGGTCGGCGTGGGTCAGGGCGATCGCGCGGATCGCGCCGCCTCGTTCGGCCGCGAGCGCCTCCGCCCGATCGAGCGCTGGACCGGTGGGATCCCCGGGATCGATGAGGACGAATCGCCGATTCCCGACCAGGTACGCGTTGACCGGCTGACCAGCGACTCCACCGCCGGCAGGCATGACGATCCGCGTGACGCTGTCCGACATGGTGTCGATGAGCACATCGCCGAGTCTGCCGGGCGCAAGACGCTCACGGACCTCGTCGAAGCCGACGACGTGCTCGAGCTGCTGGAGGGTGGAGCTCGTCGGCAGCCACAGAAGGAGCTGGCCGGCGGCCATCGCGGCGAGCGCGTCGACCGGGCGGAGCCAAGTGTGAGCGGCCACCTCGTCGCCCTCGAACGAGGGTTCGGCGCCGTCGGGAAGCATGGCCGCGAAGAAGCGGGTATCGAACCGCCGCGGGCTCGACGAGGGAGTCACCCAGCGCGACAGCGGAACGAGGAGGTCGGTCCTGAGCGTGAGGTCGAGTGATTCGGCCAATTCGGGGAGCGCCATGCGCCCGGCGAGCAACGCGGATCGCGCGTGACTGATCTGATCGTCCGTCGCGGACGTGTCCGCGAGGAGCACGCCCGCCTCCTCGAACAGCTCGCGGATCGCGGCGAGGTAGGCGGCCAGCGCCACGTCGGCCGGCAGGTCGCCGCCGAGGGCCACCGCGGCGTCGGTAGCCCCGACCACCGATCGTGCCGCCAGCCCCGGGTCTGCATCGCCCGGGTCGACCCGCCCGCCAGGGAAGACGAACGCCCCGGCCGCGAAGGCCATCGTCGCCGGCCGATGCGTCAGGAGGACCTCGAGACCGACGTCACCCGGCCGCAGCAGAACGACGGTCGCCGCCGGCCGCGGCACGACGACGCCCGGAGATGCCGTCACGGAGCCGGCTCGAGCCTGACCGCGTACGACAGCAGCCACTCGCCCGGGAGGTACTCCCAGTCGCGGTCCGGATCACGCCGAAAGCCGAGTGATTCGTACAGCCGGTGCGCGACCGTCATCGTCGGAAGCGTGTACAGGGTCATTCCCGAGCGGCCTTCGTCACGCGCCCGGTCCACGCAGGCGACAGCGAGGGCGCGGCCGATCCCACGCCCCGTCACCGATGGATCCACGGCGAGCATCCGGATGCCGGCCTCGCCGTCGCGCTCGCCCTCAGAGAGCGCCGTCCCCGGTCCCGGCACGTACGTCACGCCGCCCAGAACGCGCCCATCGCCATCGACCGCGACGAGCACCGGCACAGCCGCGGCACGCCCCTGGACGTCGCGCAGCTCGTGGATGTATTCGGTGTCGGCCGGGCTCAGGAGGTTCGCGTAGGCCCGGACCGTGATCTGACCGAGGGCGACGTATTCGTCGGGCTGGATCTCGCGGATCGTGAACGCGGGCGTGTCCGCGTCAGCCACCCGCGGCCGCCGCGAGCTCCTCGCGCAGGGCAGCCGGGTCGGTGACCGGCAGGCGGCAGGCGAAGTTCCGGCAGACGTACGCCGTCGGCCGCCCATCGAGAGCGATGCGGTCCTGCAGGAGCGGCATCCGACTCCCCGCCGGATCCGCGGCAACGGCGACGACCTGGTTCGGCCGGAACCCCCGCCGTACCTCGCCCAGCAACGCCCGTGTCGCCGAGTCGTCCGGCGCACCGACGATCGCGACCTCGACCACGGGCGCGAGCGCCAGATCCATCGCCGAAAGCCACTGGGCGAACCCGGTCGCGTACCGCTCGACGAATGGCACGACGACCCGCATCGCCCGTTCCGCGGCATCCCGGTAACGCGCCTCGCCCGTCCATGCCGCGAGACGCAGGAGGACATGCGTCGCCATCGCGTTCCCGGATGGCACGGCGTTGTCCTGGACGTCCTTCGGTCGGGTCACGAGCCGCTCGTGGTCGTCGGCAGTATCGAAGAACCCGCCGCCGGGATCGGCGAAGTGCTCGAGCACGCGATCCATCATCCGCCGAGAGATTTCGAACGATTCCTCGTCGAAAGACGTCTCATAAAGTGAAAGGAATCCATCCGCCAGATGCGTGTAGTCCTCGAGCACCCCGCGTCCAGTCGCCCGGCCGTCCTTCCAGGAGCGGCCGAGCGAACCGTCGGGCGCGAGCAGGCCGCCGCGGATGGTGTCCGCCGCACGCTGGGCGGCAGCTTGGTACCGGGCAGCACCCTCGGGGTCAGAGGACGCGAATGCCACTGCAGCGTCCGCGAACGCTCCGATCGCCAAACCGTTCCAGGCCGCGAGCGCCTTGCCGTCCCGAGCCGGTTGGGGCCGCTCGGTTCGACGCCGCAAGAGGCGCTCGCGGCCGCTGGTGAGTCGGTCCGCGACGTCCTCGACGGTCAGGTCGAAGGACTCCGCCAGCCTCTCGTCGTCGACGACGCGCGACAGGATCGTGACGCCCTCCCAGTTCCCCTCGTCCGTGACCCCGTAGGCCGCCTCGAAGAGCCGCGAGTCGTCGCCCAGCACCTCGCGGATCTCGGCGGCTCGCCAGGTGAACGTCAGTCCCTCGATGCCGTCCGTGTCGGCGTCCTGACTCGCGGCGAACGCGCCGTCGTCGGTCGTGAGCTCGCGGATCATGTACTCGAGCGTCCCGGTCGCGACCGCGCGGTACCGAGGCTCACCTGTCAAGGCCCACGCGTGCACGTACACGCGGGCGAGCTGGGCGTTGTCGTAGAGCATCTGCTCGAAATGCGGGACCAGCCACCGAGCGTTGGTCGAGTAGCGGTGGAACCCGCCACCAAGCTGGTCGCGGAGGCCGCCGTCGGCCATCGCGTCGAGCGAGCGCCTGGCGATGAGCAACGGCGCCGGGTCACCGGTGGCGACGTGGCGTCGGAGCAGGTACTCGATCGTCATCGGCTGCGGGAACTTGGGGGCGCGCCCCCAACCACCATTGGTGGCGTCGAACGCAGCAGCGACAGCGGCAGTGGCCCCATCGAGCAGCTCGCGGGTCGGACCCTCGGAACCGGCTTCCAGGCGGGCCTGCTCGACGAGACCGGCGACCAATCG
>JBJMMQ010000078.1:0-19659 GCA_045804705.1 Chloroflexota bacterium | reverse complement strand
ATCCACCCGGTCCGCGTTCGCCAGCACGCCGTGAAGTTCGCCTACACGTTCTGCCTCGGCGGCCTGTCCTTTTTCCTCTTCCTCGTCCTGACGATCACCGGCGTCTACCTGATGTTCTTCTACATCCCGTCGGAGTCACAGGCGTACACGAACATCCTCGAGATCCAGAGCCAGGTGACGTTCGGGTTGATCACGCGCAACGTCCACCGCTGGGCCGCCCATCTGATGGTCTTCTTCGTGTTCCTGCACATGATGCGGGTCTTCTACCACGGCGCCTACAAGCCGCCGCGGGAGTTCAACTGGGTCGTCGGGGTCGTCCTCCTGTTCCTGACGATCATGCTCAGCTTCACGGGGTACCTGCTGCCGTGGGACCAGATCGCGTACTGGGCGATCACGATCGGAACGAACATGGCCGGCTACGCGCCGCTGTTCAACACGCCGTCGAAGCTGATCCTGCTCGGCGGGATCGAGGTCGGCCAGAACACCCTGCTCAGGTTCTACGTGGCCCACGTGATCATGTTCCCCCTGATCGCGGCCATCTTCCTTGCGGTGCACTTCTGGCGCATCCGTAAGGACGGTGGGATCAGCGGGCCGCTCTGATGACGGACACGAAGAAGCCGACCGAGACGCGGGTCGTCCAGCCCGTCGACCCGGCGCGGCGGACGGAGATCGACAAGCAGCGCGTGCCGATGAGCGCGCGGCCGTACCGGCTGCTCGCGCTGGTCAAGCAGGATGCCGTCGTCCGGGTCCAGAAGGAACCCGACGACACGGTCATGACCTGGCCGCACCTGCTCACGATCGAGTTCCTCGCAGCGGGGATGATGAGCATCTTCCTGCTGCTGATGGGCCTCTTCATCAACGCGCCGCTCGAGGAGCTGGCGAACGGGAACGTGACGCCGGCTGTGGCCAAGGCACCGTGGTACTTCCTCGGCCTCCAGGAGCTGCTCGCCTACTTCCACCCGACCGTCGCGGGCGTCCTCGTCCCGACGTTCGTGCTGGTGGGCGCCGCGCTCATCCCGTACATCGACCGTGAGAACGTGCTGGCCGTCCGGCCCTCCGAACGGAAGACCGCGGTGATGCTGTTCACTTTCTTCTGCATCCTCGGGCTCATCGTCACGTTCGTCGGTATCTTCTTCCGTGGCCCGGGCTACACGTTCGTGATCCCGTACATCACGAGCCCCGGCCTGCACTTCGCCCTGTGATGACTTTCCGAAGGACACCGCGCGCATGAGCAACTACCAGGTCGAACTCATCGACAAGCCCGCCGCCCTGACCAAGGAGGCGATCAAGTCGCTGCGCAAGCAGCAGGTCCAGGGGCTGTCGCGACGTCAGCTCATGCGGCTGGCGCTCGGGACGGGCGTCGGACTCTGGACCCTCGAGGTGCTGGCGGGCACGCTGGCCTTCTCGTGGCCGAACCTCAAGGGCGGATTCGGCGCGCCGATCCCGATCGGCGACCTCGACACGATCAAGCTGCAGAACAGCACGCTGCCGATCGAAGAGGGCTTCCCCGCCTACTACCCCGAGGCCCGCGCCTTCGTCATCCTGTATGACCCGGGCCAGCAGCGGTTCAACGCCGGCGAGGACACGACCGGCGACGGCCAGGCCCTCAACGTCCGTGCGCTCTACCAGCGCTGCCCGCACCTCGGCTGCAAGCCCAACCCGTGCCTCAAGAACTTCTGGTTCGAGTGTCCGTGTCACGGCTCACGCTACGACCGGCTCGGGATCAAGGCCGACGGCGCTGCGTTCGGCCCGGCGCCCCGCGGGATGGATCGCTTCTCGATCACCGTCGATCCGTCCGGGGTGCTGACCATCAACACCGGCAAGATCACCCTCGGACCGCTCCCGGTCGCGCTCGGGCAGCCCGGGCTCATCCCGCCGCGCACGCCGACGGGCTGCATCTGATGACGCATCCGATGGCCCAGGCTCGATGACCGACACCCCCGAGAACGGCTCCGGCTCGGAGCTCGAGCCCGAGCAGCGTCTTCCCGTGCCCCGACCGCCGATCGAGACGGCCCCGGTCGAGCGCTTCACGTCGCCCGCCGCCACGCGGTCGGTCGAGCTGTCGCCTGAGCGTGCGGCCCAGGTCGTCCGCCAGTCGTCGAACGCTCGCTGGGTCGGCTTCCTCGCGGTCGTCGTTGTCATCCTGTTCATCACGATCTACTGGTTCTACGAGCTTGCGCCGCTCGGGTTTCTCGAGCCGCGTCTCGACGCCGAGGCCGGAGCCCAACAGGTGACCGCCGTGGAGCGCGGCTACAACCTGTACGAGGCGAACTGCGCGCGCTGCCACGGAACGAACGGCGAGGGTGGCATCGGTCCGGCGCTCAATCGTCAGGACAAGCTGTATGCGCACCTGTCGGTCGACTACATCAACAACATGCTCGTCGCCGGCGGCCGCTATGCCTGCGGCAACGTCAACTCGGTGATGCCGGTCTGGTCGAACGAGGGTCACCCGCCCGGGCCCCTCAACTACGTGCAGATCGAGGACCTGATCGCGTTCATCCGTGCGCCGAACACGGACACATACACCGTCCGCGACCCGTCGCTTGGCGAACCCAAGCTCGACCCCGTCACGGGCAAGGTCCGAACGTTCACCGGATGGGTCGACGTCAACTACAAGCCTGCTCCTGGATCGACCCCGTATCCGGCCTGCTGGGCGGACGAGTTCGCGTCGCCGTCCGGGTCCCCCGGGGCCTCGGGCGCACCGTCGGGCTCGGGCGCCCCGTCGGGCTCCGGCGCGCCGTCAGGGTCCCCCGCGGCATCCGGCGCGCCGTCCGGCCAGCCCGCGGCCTCGGGCGATGCGAATGCGACCGTCGTCGACATCAAGGCCGTGAACATCGCCTTCGACCCGACGACGATCACGGCGCCGGCCGACAAGGCCTTCGTCATCAAGTTCGACAACCAGGATGTGGGCACGCCGCACAACATCGAGATCAAGGACTCCGGCGGGGCGGTCAAATTCCAGGGCGCGACCTTCCCCGGCGTCGCCACCCAGGACTATCAGGTGCCCGCACTTCCGGCAGGGAGCTACCCATTCGTGTGCACCGTGCATCCGCCGATGACAGGGACGCTGACCGTTCAGTGACGTTCGCTATCCGCCGCGAGGCGCGATGGCCGAGGGATGGAGGACGATGGCCCAACAGGCGCTCGGACCAGGCACCGCGGTACCGCGACGTCGTGCCCTGTTCGGGCTGCTTGACGCCGACGGCTGGGGCTGGGCCGCGGTCAAGGCGTTCGTCTGGCTGATCATCATCATCTTCATGCTCGGCTACCTTCCCGACCGCGCCTACTACCTCACCGTCGGGCGAACCGTCGACCTCGGCGTTCTCGTCTGGTCGCCGATCAACCTCTGCCCGCCGTCGAACGAGAACCTGCCCTGCCCGGCGCCCGTCGGGGCCCTCGTGCCGTGGGAGATCTCGCCGCCTGAGCTCAACCTGCCCCAGCCGCGGATCGATGGCGCCGCCCTCCAGGTCGGGACGCAGATCTTCTACATCGGCGGTTCGGACGGGACCACGGCCCAGTCGTCCGTCTACGTCGCCCAGACCGTCGGCGCCGGCAACTTCGACAAGTGGGCAGAAGGACCGGCGTTGCCCGAGGCTCGGGCAGACGCGAGCGTCGTCTACATCGCCGGCAGCATCTATGTCATCGGCGGGACCGACGCGAGCGGCGCCCCGACCAAGACGGCCTTCGTCCTCAGCCCGGACTCCCAGACAGGCGCGCTCGGCGACTGGTCGACCGCCGACTACCTGGCGCTGCCGCAGCCGCGAAGCGGGGCCGCTGCCGCGATCACGCCGGACGGACTCCTCCTCGTCGGGGGCCGTGACGCCTCCGGGCCCGTGGCCACGACGTACAAGACCCTTCTCAACAACACGGGCAAGCTGGGTGCGTGGTCCGAGGAACAGCCGCTCAACTATCCACAGGCCGACGGGACGGCCGTCCTCGTCGGGGATTACCTCTGGCTGTACGGCGGCAGCGACGCCAATGGCCCGACCGGTGCCGTGCAGCGTGGGGTGTTCGGCCAGAAGGCGGCCGAGGGGCTGCCTGCCAACCCGAACGCGGGCAAGCTCATCCGCTGGGACGTCAACAACGCCGCCAATCTCCCGGTGGCGCGGACCAACGCGTCCGGCTGGGGCGCCAACGGCGCGATCTACCTCGCCGGCGGCAACGACGGCAAGGGTCCGAAGTCCGAGCTCTACTGGGCCGTGCCGACGACCAGCGGCGACATCCCCGAGTGGAAGCACCTCGACGTCAGCGACCTGCCCGACTCAGGCCTCGAGGGCGCACCTGCAGTCGTGAGCGGCCCCGAGGCGATCCTGATCGGCGGCAAGACGGCCCCGAACACGATCCTCGCGTCGAGCGCCCGGGCGAACACCTCGCCGCTCAGCCCGTTCTTCCAGCTCGGGCTCGTCGGGGCGACCGTTCCCGGCCTCAAGATCGAAGGCGAGATCGGCCAGCAGCTGGGCTACCTGAACGCGGCCACGGTCGGGGCGATCAACTTCATCATCCTCATCCTCGTCGGCGTGGCGTTCGCCCACAAGGCGGAGACGAGAGCGCTGTTCGGGCGGGTCTTCCACCGGGTCCGGCGCCGGTAGGTCAGTCCGCGGGGAGGTCTCCCTCGCCCGGCTCCAGCGGCCCGCGGCGCACCGGCAACCCGGCGCGCTCCCAGGCGTCCATCCCGCCAGCGACGTTGACCACGTCCGTGCGCCCGGCGCGGAGAAGGTAACCGGCGACCGCCGCCGATCGACTGCCCATGTGGCACACAACGAGCAGCGGCCGGTCCGCCGGCAGGTCGGCCAGCCGGCTCATGAACGTCGACGTCGGCAGAAGCGCCGCGCCAGGGGCGCGCATCTCCACGAACTCGTTCATCTCCCTGACGTCCAGGAGGAGCGGACCATCGGGATCCTCCCGCAGACGGCGGTCCGCCTCGGCGACGTCGATGGTCGGGATCGGGCCTGGCATGCTCACGCGACGCTCCTTCGCAGGTCGGGCGGACCGAGCGTCGGTCCGGAGGGGTGCTCGGCAAGATCTGCCAGCCGGAGGTCGATGGCCGCGATGAGCGCGACGAGGTCGACGCCGGCGACGTTGACCGCCGGACCCGTCGTTCGTGCTTCCTCGAGCAGCGACCGTGCCCCCGTCAGATTCCGCACGATCCCCTTTGGATTGCCGCGGACGCCGTGGACGTATGCCGCCGCGACCTTGATCAGCCCCTGGAGCAGGGCTCGCTCGGGGAGGTCAGGCGTCCCCATCCAGGCAGGCTCCAGCAGCTCGTGCGCATCGAAGAATTCGCCGCGCTCGTAGGCCACGAGTCCGGCTTCCATCGCTGCGACCCGCTCCGAGGAGGGCAGGGGACGGTATGCCTTGGCTCGCCCGTCGCGTCCGACCACGACGGCGCGATCGGTCATAGCAGCTCCGCGAGCGGCCGCCGCCCCGCGAATCCGTCCTCGTGACCGTGCCAGAACCCGATCGCGGTCTCGCCGCGTTGCCAGCACAGCCAGATCTGCCTCCCCGACACGAGCGCCGGGAAGTCGACAAGTCCGTGCTCGATGTCCCGGAGCGTCAGCCCGAGCGCGTCGATGCGCGCAACGCCCGCCGCCATCTGGTCGATGAGGCCCTGCATCCGAAGGCGGGTCAGGCGCAGGTCGTCGACGAGCTGGGGGTCGGCCGTCGCGTCACCACGCGGGCCGCGATCCCCGATCGCCTTCTGGGCACCCTCCGCGCTGCCGCCTCCACCAGCCAGCACCTGGTCCCGGAGACGCACGAGCTCTGCGCGCTGCTCGCCAAGGACGCGCACGATCCCCTCGAGTTCGGGGACCGCGGCGTTCGCGGAGTCGATCGTGTAGTACCGGGTCATCGGCACGATTCTAGACCTTGACTCGCCTATCATCCCAGCAGGCTCTTTCGAGCACAGTTCGAGCTGGAGGAACCGATGCGACGCGTCTTCCTGTGGGCCGCCCGGAACCGGTGGCTGAAGGAGCGCCTGCCGCGTCTTCGGTTCATGAAGCGTGCGGTCCGGCGGTTCATGCCGGGCGAGACCCTCGAGGACGCGCTCGCCGCTGCCTTGCCGCTCCAGGCGGCCGGGATCGGCACGATGTACACCCGCCTCGGCGAGAACCTCGAGAACCTCGCCGAGGCCGACGCGGTCGCCGCCCACTACATCGAAGCCGTCGACAAGATCGTCGCCGCTGGCATCACCGGCGAGATCTCGGTGAAGCCGACCCAGCTCGGGCTCGACCACGATGCGGATGCCTGTCTGGCGCACCTGGTCCGGATCGCCGAGCACGCGGCCGGGGCGGGCTCCTACCTCTGGATCGACATGGAGGGCAGCGACTACGTCGAGGCGACGATCTCGTTGTACGAGCGTCTTCGCGCCGTCCAACCGCGGACCGGCATCTGCCTCCAGGCGTACCTCCGCCGGACCGCGGCGGACTTCGAACGCCTGCGACCGCTCGACCCCGCCATCCGCCTCGTCAAGGGCGCCTACGACGAGAAGGAATCGATCGCCTACACGAACCGGCGGAGCGTCGACTCGAACTATGTCGGGCTCGCGGTCCGGTTCCTCCTCGACGGTCGCGGGCGTCCGATCCGGCTCGGTCTCGGCACTCACGACGTGGCCCTGATCGAACAGATCGCGGAGCAGGTGGGAGCGGCCGGCATCGCGCGCGATGCCTTCGAGATCGAGATGCTGTACGGCATCCGGACGGACCAGCAGTATCGCCTGGCCAAGGATGGATATCGGGTCCAGGCGCTCATCGCCTACGGTGAACACTGGTACCCGTGGTACATGCGGCGGCTCGCGGAGCGCCCGGCGAACGTGTGGTTCGCCGTGCGCCAGATGCTGCCCTAGAGCTCGGAGGTCGCGGCCATGCGTCTCGCCGCCCGGATGGGCACCCTTGGCACCGAAAGCGCCTTCGAGGTCTCAGCGCGCGCTCGCGCCCTCGAGGCGCAGGGTCGTTCGATCATCCACCTCCAGATCGGCGAGCCCGATTTCGACACGCCGGCCAATGTCCGAGGGGCGGCGAAGGACGCGCTCGACGCCGGCGCGACCCACTACCCGCCGTTCGCCGGGATCCCGGAGCTGCGGGAAGCGATCGCCGCCGATGCGTCGGCGCGCAAGGGTTTCGAGGTCGACCCAGCGCAGGTCTTCGTCACGGTCGGTGGCAAGGGCGTGATGCTGTACGCGATCCTCGGCCTGGTCGACCCCGGCGACGAGGTGCTCGTCCCGGACCCGGGCTACCCGATCTACGAATCGCTGACACGGTTCGTCGGCGCGACGCCGGTCCCCATCCCGATCCGGATGTCGAACGACTTTCGTCTCGATGTGGACGAGCTTCCATCGCTCATCACGGCGCGGACCCGCGGGATCGTCGTGAACTCGCCGGCCAACCCGACCGGTGGCGTCCTGACCCGCGGCGACCTGGAGCGGATCGCCGAGCTCGCGATCGAGCACGACCTGTGGGTCCTCGCCGACGAGATCTACGGCAGGATCCTGTACGACGGCGCCGAGCACGTCTCGATCGCATCACTCCCCGGGATGGCCGAGAGGACCATCGTCCTCGACGGCTTCTCCAAGACGTTCGCGATGACCGGCTGGCGGATGGGATACGCGATCGTCCCGCCCGCGCTCAGTGCGATGTACGGACAGCTGATCATCAACACGATCAGCGGTGTGGCCACGTTCGCGCAGGTCGGGGCGGTCGAGGCGCTCGAAGGGCCGCAGGACGACGTGGACGCCATGGTCGTCGAGTTCAAGGCACGTCGCGACCTCGTCGTCAACGGCCTCAACGCCATCCCCGGCATCGAATGCCTCACGCCGACCGGCGCGTTCTACGTCTTCCCGAGGATCGCGGGCACTGGCCTGTCCGGTGCCGAGCTCGCCGAGAGGCTGCTCCATGAGGCGGGCGTCTGCGTCTTGCCCGGGTCGGCGTTCGGGATCTATGGCGACGACCATATCCGGATCAGCTACGCGAATTCCCAGGAGAACCTCCTCGAGGCGCTGCGTCGCATCCGGGCGTTCGTCGCGCCTCTCGTGGCGGCGCGCGTATGAACGAGCAGCCGCGCGTCTTCGTCTCTCGGCGGATCCCCTCGGAGGCGCTCGACTCGATCGCGGAAGCGTGCGAGGCGGACATCTGGGAGGACGACCTGCCACCGCCACGCGACGAGCTCCTGCGGCGCGTCGAGGGCTGCGACGGCGTGCTGACGCTGCTCACCGACAAGGTCGACGACGCCTTCCTTGACGCTGCCGGTCCGGCGTTGAAGGTCGTGAGCAACTACGCCGTCGGCTTCGACAACATCGACGTCGCGGCGTGCGCGCGGCGCGGGGTCGCCGTCGGGAACACGCCAGGCGTTCTGACCGAGACGACCGCCGATCTTGCCTGGGCGCTGCTGATGGCCGCCGCCCGACGGCTGCCCGAGGGCGACCGGTACGTCCGAGATGGCAAATGGAAGACGTGGGGGCCGCTGCTGCTGCTCGGACCCGATGTCCACGGCGCGACGCTGGGGATCGTCGGGTTCGGGCGGATCGGCCAGGCGGTCGCGCGGCGTGCGCAAGGGTTCGGGATGCACATCCTGTACCACGACGTCTCGGAGGTCCCCGAGGACATCGCGATGGAGCTGGGCGCGTCGTATCGGCCGCTCGAGGTGCTCCTCGGCGAAAGCGACTTCGTGTCGATCCACGTGAACCTCAGCCCGGCGACCCGGCACCTCATCAACGGCAATTCCCTTGCCTGGATGAAGCCGACGGCAGTGCTCGTCAACACGTCCCGGGGGCCCGTCGTCGACCAGGTCGCCTTGGCCGATGCGTTGCGGGACGGGGTGATCGCGGCGGCCGCCCTGGACGTGACGGACCCGGAGCCCATCCCGCTCGACGACCCGCTCGTCGGGATGGACAACTGCCTGATCGTGCCGCACATCGCGTCGGCCTCCCGTGCGACCCGCGGCAAGATGGCCGAGATGGCCGCCGCGAACCTCCTCGCGGGCGTCTTCGGGGAGCCGCTGCCGACGCCTGTGCTGCCGCCCGACTGAGGCTGACCGTGCGGCGGGGACGCGCTTCGCCACTGCGGCGCATTCGTCCTGTTCGCTGTCAGATTCCCACCCCTGGACCGTTAGTCAAGCCCGGAGGTGCCAGTTGGGCGAGAAGAGAACGACGGCTCGAAGGTTCCACGACGCCGAGGGCGTCGAAGACTGGAGGGTCCTGTTCTCGGGCGCGCACGCCTACTATCGCGTCGCATCGTTCTCCGAGGGCGCGAGGTTCGTCGCCGCGATCGCAGAGATCGCCGACGCCGTTGGCCAGTTCCCTGACGTGGACCTGCGTCCCGAGGGCGTAACCGTCCGCACCTGCTCGGGAGAATATGGAGCGTTGAGCGAGCGTGATGTCGAGATCGCCCGCCGGATCTCGGGCGCGGCCCGGAAGCTGCACCTCGAGCCTGATCCCTCCGAGGTACAGGCACTCGGTATCGCTGTCGCACACCCCGCCGACAGCGATGTCGGTCCGTTCTGGGCTGCCGCCCTCGGGTATAGGAGCCTCGGAGCAAATCAGGACGTCGTCGACCGGCACCGACGCAACCCGCACGTTTCGTTCCAGACGCTCCGTTCACGCAAGCCGCGCCGCGGCCGTTTCCACATCGACGTCAGCGTGCCGCAAGAGGAGGCCGAGGCTCGAGTCGCCGCCGCCCTCGCAGCGGGCGGAAGGCTCGCGGACGATACGCACGCGCCCCACTGGTGGACGCTGGCTTCTCCCGAGAACCATGGCGTCGACATCGCGGCGTGGCCGGACTTCGAGGACGACGAGGACTGACCCAGGGCCCTATGAACAGCGTCTGACGGCCCGATACGGCCGTGATACCGTCGCGGATGGGCCGGTAGCTCAGCGGTAGAGCACGGGACTTTTAATCCCTTGGTCGTGGGTTCGAATCCCACCCGGCTCGCTCCACGAACGGGCCACTCCTGGCGTCCTGACCGTCCCACGGGACTGCCCGGTAACCGGTTACTGGTACCCTGCGGGCGTGGACCAGGTCGCTGGGGATCCAAGCCCAGGTCGTGTCGGGACCGATCTCATCCGCCGCGCTCGCGCCCCTGGGCCTGACGGCTTGATCGTCTCGGTCGACCCGGCATCGGCCGGATGGGACTACACGGATCTGGCCATCTACCGACTGACGCCGGGGCAGCACCTCTCGCGTGTCGCCGACGACCGCGAGCGCCTCGTGCTGGTGCTCGAGGGCTACGCGGCCGTGGGATCGGGTGACCTGGATTTCGGTGTCGTCGGCTCGCGCGCGACCGTGTTCGACGGGTCCCCAGCGCCGGTCGTCCTGATCAGTCCCGGAGACCCGGTCCTGCTGACCGCAACCACGGACGCACTCGTCGCGGTCGCAGCGGCGCCAGGTGGCTCGGTCCATCGCACGGCCTTCGTGCCGCCCGATGAGGTCCTCGTGGAGGCCCGGGGCAGCGGCCAGACGGCGCGCCGCGTCCACCATCTCCTACCGCCAGCCGCCGAGGCCGGTCGGCTGATCGCGTTCGAGGTGTTCACGCCGGGCGGCAATTGGTCGAGCTACCCGCCACACAAGCACGACACTGAGGATCCCCCGACCGAGGCGCGTCTCGAGGAGATCTACTTCTACAGGTTCGCAAAGCCCCAGGGCTTCGCCTTCCAACGTGTCTACACACGGGATCAGACCCTGGACGAATCCATGACGCCGATGGATGGCGACATCGTTCTCGTCCCAGCCGGTTTCCACCCGGTCGGCGTTCCGGCCGGCTATGACTGCTACTACCTGAATGTGATGGCTGGACCGAATCGCGCCTGGAACTTCACGCTCGATCCCGACCACGCCTGGCTCATGGACTGGGAGGCCCCGGCGACGGCATGACACAGATCGCGATCGACAGCCCGCTGCTTCGGATGACGCAGACCACCCCGACCGATTACTGGAACGACTCATGCGCCGTCGGTGAAATCGCCTACGCGGTCGAGCGGGGGGCGACCGGGGCGACCTCGAATCCGGTCATCGTCGGCGAGGTGATGAAGAAGGAGCAGGCGCGCTGGGTGCCACGTGTCCGGGCTCTCACGCTCGAGCATCCGGCCTGGTCCGAAGTCGAGATCACCTGGGCCCTCATCGAGGAGATGGGGATCGAGGGCGCTCGGATCCTCGCCCCCGTCTTCGAGCGCGAGGACGGACGAAAGGGTCGGATGTCCCTCCAGACCAACCCCGCCGACTACCGCAACGCGGATCGGATGGTCGAACAGGCGGCCCGATTCAGCGCCCTCGCACCGAACATCCAGGTGAAGTTCCCGAGCACCGCAGCCGGCCTCATCGCCCTCGAGGAAGCGACGGCTCGTGGTGTCGTCGTCAACGCCACGGTCGCGTTCACCGTGGCGCAGGCGATCGCCGTCGCCGAAGCCGTCGAGCGCGGCCTCCGCCGCCACGAGGCGGCTGGCGGCGACATCAGCCGGTCCAGCCCGGTCTGTTCATTGATGATCGGGCGGCTCGACGACTGGGTGAAGCTCGTCGTCGAACGGGATGACATCGCCCTCGATCCGACCGCAGCAAACTGGGCCGGCCTCGCGGTCTTCAAGCGCGCGTACGACATCTTCGAGGAGCGTGGTTATCGGACCCGCCTCCTGGCCGCGGCCTATCGCCACCGCCTGCATTGGACCGAGCTCGTCGGCGGGGACGTGGTCCTGACGATGCCCCATTCCTGGCAGGTCCGCTTCAACCGCAGTGGGACCGAGCCGATCGAGAGGATCCACGTCCCGGTCGCCGCCGACATCATCGACGAGCTGCTCGGGCGGATCCCCGACTTCGGGCGCGCCTATGAACCCGACGGCCTCACCGTCGACGAGTTCGACTCCTTCGGGCCGACCGTTCGAACACTCCGGATCTTCATCACCGGCTACCACGACCTACAGGCGGCCGTTCGCGACATCGTCCTCCCGAACCCCGAGCTGCCCGCCGACTGATTCATGCGGACGCCCGACGTGGTGAGCCGTCACGTCAAACGGTCAGGTGCTGTGCTCAGTCCCAGTCCCGGAAGGGTCGGGCGACGAGGTTCGAATTGAAGTAGCGCGGATCGCCCGTCACCTCATCGCCGATCCACGGCGGCAGGTCGACGACGGCATCCTCGCTCGGCAACTCCACCTCGGCCACCACGAGGCCCTCATTCGCCCCGGCGAAGACGTCGACCTCGAAGGTCCGGCCGGAGTGCTCGACGCGGTGGCGGACCTTCTCGATGAGCGGCGGGACGCACAGCGCGAGCATCTCGTCCGCGTCCGCGACGGGGATCTCGTACTCGAACTCCGCGCGCGACGCGCCCTGTGAGCGGCCCTTGATGGTCACGTAGCCGCGCTCGCCGGCTCGACGGATACGCACGGTGCGATCGGGATCCGCCGACAGGTATCCCTGCCGATAGGGGATCCCGGCGACGCCGTCGAGGAACCCGAGGTCGCCGACCAGGAACTTGCGCTCGATCTCGACCCCCATGCCGGCCACTGTAGCCGCGCAGGAGACACACCGTTGTTTCGACTCTCGGCGTCCCGTGGTCGCATCCATGACGCCCGTCAGCCGACCCTGCGAAGTGGTCGGAACCGCGTTCGATCGGTCCGGCCACGTAGCGCGAGGCGTGCCATGGGTCTGCTCAGCTGGATCATCCTCGGCCTGATCGCCGGGATCATCGCCGACTTCCTCATGGGGGGCGGCGTCGGATTGCTCGGCTCGATCATCCTCGGCATCGTCGGCGCCGTCGTCGGTGGCTGGCTTGCGTCGCAGCTCGGATTCGGCGACGTGACCGGCCTGAATATCGGCAGCATCGTGATCGCGGTCATCGGCGCGTGCATCGTGCTGCTCGTCGTGCGCCTGTTCCAGGGCGGGACCTACCGTCGCGTCTGACCGACCGCTCACTGACGGGCCGTCCACGATCGGGCGGCCCGTTTCTTCATGCCCGGCCGCCCTATGCTGCGCCGATGCACGTCCGCCGATACCCCGAGGTCGAGGCGTTCCTGACCTCCGTGGGCGATTTTCTCGCCGAGCGCGAGGCCGAGCACAACCTGCTCTTCGGGATCTGCGCAAGCCTCCGCGAGACGCCCGAGGTGTACACGGGACCGGCCTACCTCGCGGCCGTCCTCGACGACACCGACCGCGTCGTGGGTGCGGGCATCCAGACTCCGCCGTTCCGCCTGGTCCTCTCCGAGATCGATGACCCGCGCATCGGCGCGGCCTTGGCCCTCGACACGCTCGGCGTCGACCTGCCGGGGGTCGCGGGGCCGACCGGCGAGGTCGAAGCGTTCGTCGCGGCGAGGGTCGCGGCGGGTGGGCCGCCGGGCCGACTCCGCGAGACGGACCGGATCTTCCGCCTCGAGACCGTCCGGCAGCCGCGCCCCGTTCGCGGTTCGCGCAGGATCGCCGGCCCCGAGGATCGGGACCTGGTCTTCGCCTGGCTGGAGGGGTTCATGGTCGATGCCTTCGGCCACGCGGACCTCGCCGAGGTCGAATCGATGACCGAGCGCTGGATCGACGGGCGAGGTCGAACCCTCCATCTGTGGGTCGATGGCGAACCCGTCTCGATGTGCGGAATCGGTGGCCAAACCCCGCTCGGGATCCGCATCGGGCCGGTCTACACGCCACCGCCGGCACGTGCGCGCGGGTATGCGAGCGCGCTCGTTGCCGCGGTCAGCCAGGAGGCGCTCGACGGCGGTCGCCGGTTCTGCTTCCTCTTCACCGACGCTGCGAACCCGACCTCGAACCACATCTACCAGGAGATCGGCTACGAGCACGTCCGCGACGTGGACATCTACGAGTTCGATCGCTCGTGACCGTTCGGCCCGTTCGAGGCGAATCGCGCCTGCCCATGTCTGTCGCGGTCCTCGTCCTCATGGCCCTCACCGTCGTCTCGCCCGCCCATCTTTCGTTCTTCCCGGGGTGGCTCCTTGCCGCGGTGGAAGGCATCCTGCTGCTCATCCTCGTGATCGCGGATCCCGGGCGGATCGACCGCGAGGCACGGTGGCTCCATTGGACATCCGTGCTTTTGGTCGCCGTGCTGCTCGCGAGTGCGCTCGCCTCGACGGCCCTGCTGATCTACGACCTCCTCGACGACTCGCCCGTGACAGCCGACGCCGGATCGCTTCTCCTTGCCGGGGCCAAGGTCTGGCTGACGAACAACATCGCGTTCGCGTTGCTCTACTGGGAATTCGATAACGGGGGACCGGTCCAGCGCGCCAAGGGTCTTCCCGACCACCCTGATCTGGCCTTCCCGCAGCAGCTCAATCCCGAGCTGGCGAAGCCAGGCTGGCGCCCCGAGTTCCTCGACTACCTGTATGTCGCCTTCACGACGGCCAACGCCTTCAGTCCGACCGACACCATGCCGATGGCCCATTGGGCGAAGGTCGCGATGGCCTCCCAGGCGCTCATCTCGTTCACGATCGTCGGCCTCGTCATCGCTCGCGCGGTCAACGCGTTCGCGTCGTGAACTCGACCCCGAGTCGCAACGAATCGGGGTAAATCTCGGCTTTCCGCCACCGAACCGACACCTTGTCTGCCCTGCCGGGGGGCCGTCCCGCGCGCGACCCAGACCTAACGTTCCGCCCAAGCCCGGATTCGGGCCGGGTCGGGCAGCGTCGGAGGTCGAGTCGACGATGGACACCGGAGATACCGCGTGGATGCTCATGTCCACAGCGCTGGTCATGGTCATGCTGCCAGGACTGGCCCTGTTCTACGGCGGCCTCGTCCGGCGCAAGAACGTCCTCTCGACGGTCATGCACAGCTTCTTCGGCCTCGCCCTCGTCAGCGTCGTCTGGGTCATCGTCGGCTTCACGCTCGCCTTCGGCCCTGATGTCAACGGGGCCGGCCTGATCGGCGGACTCGACTTCGCGATGTTCAACGGCGTCGGCCAGGAGCCCTCGCCGATCTACGCTGTGACCATCCCATTCATGCTGTTCGCGATGTTCCAGCTGATGTTCGCGGCCATCACGCCGGCGCTCATCACCGGAGCATTCGCCGAGCGCAAGCGGTTCGGCTCCTTCGTCCTCTTCACGATCCTCTGGTCGATCCTCATCTACTCGCCGATCGCTCACTGGGTGTGGTCGGTCGACGGTTGGCTGTTCAAGCTTGGCGCGCTCGACTTCGCCGGCGGAACGGTCGTCCACATCAGCTCCGGCGTGTCTGCCCTCGTCGTCGCGCTGATGATCGGCAAGCGCCACATGAACGGCGACAGCAAGGAACCGCATGACGTGCCGATGACCGTCCTCGGCGCGGGCCTGCTGTGGTTCGGTTGGTTCGGCTTCAACGCAGGCTCTGCACTCACCGCCGGTGGTCTCGCGGCGAGCGCATTCACGGTCACGAACATCGCCGCGGCCGCTGCGACCATCACCTGGGTCCTCGTCTCGTACGCGAACACGCGGAAGGTGAGCGTCGTGGGCGCGGCCTGCGGCGCCGTCGCCGGTCTCGTCGCCATCACACCTGCGTCCGGCTTCGTCACCCCAGGCGGCGCTCTCATCATCGGCCTCGCCGCGGGCGGCCTGTGCTACAGCGCCACGCTCCTGCGAGCACGGTCGCGCGTCGATGACGCTCTCGACGTGTTCGCCGTCCACGGGGTCGGCGGGATGTTCGGGGCGATCGCGACCGGCATCTTCGCCTCGACCACCGTCCAGGCCGCCTACTCGGGCCTCCTCGACGGAAACCCCCAGCAGCTCGTCACGCAGGCCGTCGCCGTCGGGGCGACCGTCCTGTACGCCGCCGTCGGAACAGTCGTCATCGTCAAGGTCGTCGATGTCCTGCTCGGTCTTCGGGTCAAGCCCGAGGTCGAGGAGACAGGCCTCGACCTCGGCGTCCACGGCGAGGTCGCCTACCAGGTGTGACGTCCGGGCCGCCTCCCGGCCCCGACGTCACCACACCTCCCCGCCGGCCGCCGTCGACCCTCTTCGACGGCGGCCGGTCCGTCCCCCCTCCAGAGGACAGCCGTGAAGCAGCAGCACTCCAGCAAGGACGAGCCTCCACAGCGGGTCATCACCCCCCTGTACGACGCGCGCTACGAGCACGACGCCTGTGGAGTCGGGTTCGTCGCGGACGCTGGCGGGCGATCGCGGGCCCGTGTCCTGCCGCTGGCCCTCGCGGGTTTGGCGGCGCTCGGACACCGCGGCGCGTTCGGGGCGGACGGCGAGTCGAGCGATGGCGCAGGCGTCGCGTTGCCACTGGACCGATCCGTGCTCGAGCTGCTGGCCGGGGATGCCGCAGGCGCGAAGCCGGGCGTCATGTCGCTGTTCCTGCCGCGGGGTCGTACAGCTGAGGCGCGCGCCCGTCTGTTCATCGAGGGGATCCTTGCGGCCGAGGGACTCGGGATCAGTGCGTGGCGGGCCGTGCCGATCGACGCAGACGCCCTGGGGTCGGCCGCGGCCCTGTCGCGGCCGGCCTTCGCCCACGCGATCGTGGCTCGCCCTGTCCGATCGGAGACGGACGCGCGTCCCGTCACGGATGACGCCTTCGAACGACGACTGATCGTCGCGCGACGTCGACTCGAGACGGCTGCGCGCGCGGCCGGCGGAGCCCTTGGCGAGATCTCCGTCCCGTCGGCGTCGGCCCGGACCATCGTCTACAAGGGTCTCGTCATCGGCGGGCGATTGCCGGACCTCTACCCGGATCTGCGCGCCTCGATCGACGTCGCGTATGCGGTCTTCCACCAGCGGTATGCGACGAACACCCGTCCCGTGTGGCGGCTCGCTCAGCCGTTCCGCTCGATCTCCCACAACGGCGAGATCAACACCGTTCGCGGGAACCGTGAGGAGGTCCGGGGACGTTCGGGAGATGCGGCGACGTCGGAGACGGCCCGGGCGCTCCTCGCCGCCGGCCCGCTCCTGTCCGAGGACGGGTCGGATTCGCTCTCGCTCGACGAGGCCCTCGAGCTCCTGACGGCGACCGGCTGGGACTTGACGGCCGCGCTGCTGACCGCGATCCCGGAGGCACTCGCCCTCCGACGGGCCCCGCATCCGCATGTCGCCACGCTGCGGCGGCGGACCGCGGGGTTCCTCGCGCCGTGGGACGGACCCGCGGCGCTGGTCTTCGCGGACGGCCGGTCGGTCGGCGCGATGGTCGACCGGAACGGGCTCCGACCGGCGGCCTTCGCGGTCACACGCGACCGACTCGTGGCCGTCGCCTCGGAGGCGGGCGCCGTGCCCTTCACCGCGTCGGAGACCGTCCGCCGCGGACGGCTGGGACCTGGCGAATTGCTGCTGGTCGAGCCGGCCCGCCGCGCGATCCTCGAGGACACGGAAGCAAAGGCCCGCGCCCTTCGCGCGTTCCCCATCCACGACGCGCCGCGGCCGATGCACGAAGACCGCTATCGCGACTCGCCGCACGGTCGTCGCGACGCCACGGACCACGTGCTGCGCTATCTCGCCGGCCTTGATGCCGAGCGTGCGCGGTTGGACATCAAGACGATGGCGCTCGAGGCGCATGAGCCGCTGTGGAGCATGGGCGACGACACGCCGACGCCCGGCCGGGCGCGCCTGGACAGGCCTGTGGCCGACCACCTTCGGCAGGCGTTCGCGCAGGTCACGAACCCGGCCATCGACCCGGAGCGCGAACGGGTCGTCATGGATCTGCGGGTCGAGCTTGGACGGCGTCCTGCGCTCCTGGGTGGGCCGCCACGCGGGCCACGCACCGTTCGCCTGGCACGTCCCGTGATCGTCGACATGGACGGTCTCGTTGCTGCGGTCCGTGGCGATGGCACGACGGTCCGGACCCTCGAAGCGACATGGGATCCGGCGCTCGGATCGGCTGGTCTCCAGATAGCCCTCGAGCGCCTGGGGAGTGAAGCCGTTGCCGCGGCTCGTCGCGACACCTCGGTCGTCCTCATCACCGATGTCGCATGGTCGGTCGACCGGCTACCGATCCCGTCCATCCTCGCGGTCGGGGCGGTCCACACGGCTCTCACGACGGCGGGCCTCCGCGGCCGCACCGATATCGCGGTCAGCGCGGTCGACATCCTCGACGTCCACACGATGGCCATGGTCCTCGCTGTCGGCGCCACTGCCGTTCAGCCACGCCTCGCGATCGAGCTGGCGGCCGAGCTCGCCGGCACCCGTGGCGCCGAGGGCGTCACCGCAGACGATGCCGTCAGCGGGCTCGTCGCCGCCTTCGAAGCGGGCCTCCGCAAGACGCTGGCGAGGATGGGCATCAGCGCCGTCGCGTCCTATATCGGCGGCGCGCTCATCGACGTCGTGGACCTCGACCCCTCCGTCGCCGAGCTCTGCTTCCCGACCGCCGCAGCATGGCCCGGGCGGACGACACTCGGCGACCTCGCCGAGCGCCAGATCCGGCGCCGGAGCGCGGCCCTCGCGATCCCCGAGCCCGCTGCCGGGCGCGAGCCGCGCCTGCCGGACCCAGGATTCGCCCGATTCCGCGCCGACGGCGAGCAGCACCTCTTCTCGCCGCGCATCGCCGGGGAGATCCAGGTCCTGTCGGGTCACGGCGAGCCGGGCGCCGAGATCGACGCAGCCCGGGACACCGATGCCGCGCTGGCTCGATATCGGGCCGCCCTCGCGCGACCTGCGGCTGACAGATCCGTCCCGCGCGACGAGCTTCGCGTCCGGCCGTCCGCGTTCCCGACGCCTCTCACCGAGGTCGAGCCGGCTCGCGACATCGTGCGCCGCTTCGTCGTGTCCGCGATGAGCGTCGGCGCGTTGAGCCCCGAGGCCCATCAGGCCCTCACGATCGGCATCCAGCGGGCAGGCGGGTCCGCGAACACCGGTGAGGGAGGGGAGGATCCCGCCTGGTACGCCCCGGCAGCCGACGGCCGCCGGCATGATGCCCGGATCAAGCAGGTCGCCTCGGCACGATTCGGCGTCACTGCCACCTACCTCGCTCGGGCGGATCAGCTCGAGATCAAGATCGCCCAGGGGTCGAAGCCGGGCGAGGGCGGCCAGCTGCCCGGCCACAAGGTGTCGGACGAGATCGCCCGCCTGCGCCACACGCAGCCGGGGGTGACGCTGATCTCGCCGCCGCCCCACCACGACATCTACTCCATCGAGGACCTGGCCCAGCTCATCTTCGACCTGAAGCAGGTGAACGGCGCCGAGGTGTCGGTGAAGCTCGTCGCCGAGGACGGCGTGGGCACGGTGGCTGCCGGCGTGGTCAAGGCGCTGGCCGACGTCGTGCACGTGAGCGGGGCCAACGGCGGGACGGGCGCGTCGCCCCTGTCGTCGATCAAGTTCGCCGGCATGCCGTGGGAGCTCGGGTTGGCCGACACCCAGGCGGCGCTCGTGGAGAACGAGCTCCGGGGCCGGGTGCGGGTACGGGTCGACGGCGGGTTCATGACCGGCCGCCACGTGGTCGTGGCCGCCCTGCTCGGGGCCGACGAGTTCTCGTTCGGGACGGCGGCGATGATCGCCGAGGGCTGCATCATGCTGCGGGCCTGCCACCGGGACACGTGCAAGCCCGGCATCGCCACGCAGCGGCCCAACCTGCGGGCCAACTTCACCGGGACGGCGGAGGGCGTCGCCGCCTACATGCTGTTCGTGGCCGGCGAGGCTCGGGGGCTGCTGGCATCGCTCGGCTTCCGGTCGGTGGACGAGGCCGTGGGGCGGGTGGAGTGCCTGCGCCAGCGGCGCACCGGCGACCCCCGGGTCGACTCGGTCGAGCTGTCGCCGCTGCTCGTGCCGCCGTCCGACGAGGATGCGGTGCG
>JBJMMQ010000077.1:0-12334 GCA_045804705.1 Chloroflexota bacterium | reverse complement strand
CGGGGCTTCGTCTGCAGCCCTCGCGATCGCCGTTGCGAGCTCAGGTGCGAGCGCATCGCGGGTCCTCCGACCCGGCCTCCCGACATCGGCTGCAGCAGCCTCGACCATCCGGTCCGGGCCGCCCGGCGACGATGCCTCGTCGAGGATCGCGACCCCGCTCCCGTAACGCTCGAGGAGGATCCCGAAACCGACCGGTCCGAGCCCGAAGACCCCGGCGAGCACGGCCCATGCATCGCGCTCCGCCCCGATCGGTCCACGTGCCTCCGGTGCGCCGACGGCTGGGAGCAGCGCTCGTGTCGTTGCTGTGTCGACGCCCACCGGACCGGCCGTCCCGACGCCGAGCATCTCAGCGAACCTCGACGGCGGCGAGCCGCATGTCAGCCGAGCGGTACCACGCGGCCTCGGCCAGGTGCTCGTCGCGGACGACGGCCGAGCCTTCGAGGTCCGCGATGGTCCGCGCGACGCGAAGGATGCGCTCGGTCCCCCGCCCGCTCGCCCGTTCCATCTCGGCCAGGTGGACGATGTGTCGTTCAGACGCTCTCCCGAGCCGGCACGCCTCGCGTAGCGCACGGCCCGTCAACCGGCCGTTGAGGAGACCGGCTTGGCGTTCCAGTGCGATCCGTCGGGCGGCGTCGATCCGCGGCGCGACCGTGGCCGATCCCTCAGGCTCGATCCCTCGCACCAGGAGCGACGGAGCGACTCTCGGCATCGAGATCCAGATGTCGATCCTGTCGCGAAGCGGCCCCGAGATGCGGCGCTGGTAGCGCTCAGGGACCAGCGGCGGGCAAGCGCACGCGCGGTCCGAGGAGCCCGCGAAGCCACACGGACACGGGTTCATCGCGGCCACCAGCTGGAAACGTGCGGGGAACGTGGTCGCGCGACCCGCTCGCGAGATCGCGACGCGTCCAGCCTCGAGCGGCTGCCGCAGGGCTTCGAGAACGTCGCGGTCGAACTCCGGGAGCTCATCGAGGAACAGGACGCCCTGGTCGGCCCTGGTCACCTCGCCGGGCGACAGCTGCGGACCGCCACCGACCATCGCCGCATACGACAACGTGTGGTGTGGAGCGCGGAATGGCGCTCGGCGGCGAAGCTCCCGGATCGGGCCCTCGCCTGCGGCCGACGCGATCACGGTCGCTGCCAGAGCAGCACGTTCATCGAGCGGAGGCAGCAACCCGGGGATCGTCCGCGCGAGGAGCGTCTTGCCCGAACCGGGCGGGCCGATAAGCAGCAAGCCGTGCCCGCCGGCCAGGGCGACCTCGAGTCCGCGTCGCGCGTCGACCTGGCCGCGCACCTCACTCAGGTCAGGGACCGCTGGACCGATGGAACCCGACCCGCCGATCGAGACCGCGCCCGGGTCGTCGTCGGCGACGACGCCCACGTCGCCTGCGACGAGCTCGACACGAGCGGGCGAGACGACGGCCTTGCGCGAACGCCGGACCTGCACGAGAGCGACGGCATCGCGCAGCCGTTCGACGCCCGCCACGTCCATCCCGTCCACGAGCCGGGCTTCGTCGACGGCGTCCACCGCGACGAGCACGCGCTGGATACCGCGCCGAGACAGGGCGGCGACCATCGGCAGGACTCCGGGCACGGACCGGACCTCGCCGCCCAGCGACAGCTCCCCGATCAGCGCGACGCCATCCGGCCGAGCCCGGATCTGCTCGGAGCCGAGGAGGATGCCGACCGCGATCGCGAGGTCGAGCGAGGCGCCCGTCTTCCGGAGGTCCGCCGGGGCAAGGTTGACCGTGATCCGCCTCGGTGGGTGCGCGAACCCGTCGTTGCGCAGGGCGCCACGGACCCGCTCGCGCGCCTCCTGGAGCCCCGCGTCGGCCAGTCCGACCACGGTGAACCCGGGGAGACCCGGCGCGACATCGACCTCGACGCGGATGAACCGGCCTGCCAGCCCGTGGAGCGTTGCGGATGGGACGATCGCCAGCACGCAGCGGACGCTACGCGGCGGCTCTCACCTCAGAGTCAACCGTCGATCACCGCTGACTTATCGGACGCGAGCCGGCTCCGCGGCAGCGACGGTCTGCTTGTCGACAGCGCGTGCGAAGTGCAGCAGCGACGCGCCGAGCGACGAGTCGGCTTTCGTGAACATGAACGGGTCGCCGGTGTTGAGCGCGCTGATCGCCCCGCGGTACTCGTTGACGATCTGGTGCTCGATCGTCCGTCTCAGAGCACCCTCGGCGCTCTTCACGTTGATCCCCGTGAACGCGTTCGAGCGGTTGAGCACGAGCTGAAGCTTGTCGGCCGGGTATCCGAGGTGATCCATGGTCTCGATGATCAGCCGGACATTCTTGAGGCACGAGAGGTCGGCGGTCATCACGACGAAGACCGATTCGGCCGCCTCGAAGACGCCAAGGTTGACGTCGTCGAGCCGCTTGTCGACGTCCACCAGGGTGTAGTCGTAGAGCGAGGCGAGCTGCTCCGCGACGAACGGAAGGTGCTCGGGGCGGACGAGCTCGGCCGTCTCAGGCGTCGGCGGCGCAAGCAGGAGGTCGATGCCGGAATCGTGCTTGACCATGACCTGGCGGATGAGATCGGCGTCGATCGACGGCGCCGAGACGACATCCACGATGCTCTTCCGGTCGAGGCCGAGATCGAGGAAGACGCGGTGATCGCCGAACTGGAGGTTGCCGTCGACGAGGCACACCTTCCGGCCGAGCTCGCGGTGGAGCGCGATCGCCGCGTTGATCGCGATGGTCGTCGTCCCGACACCGCCCTTCGCGCCGTAGAACGCGAGGACGCGACCGAGCGGCGGCCGGGTCAAAGCCTCCTTTGGTGCGAACCGGGCGAGAAGGCTCTTGATGCGGGCGAGCAGCTCGGCCGGGTGGAACGGCTTGATGAGGTAGTCGTCGGCGCCGGCGCGCAGGCCGCGCACCTTCTGCTCGACCTCCTGCTCGGCCGTCAGCATGATGATCGGCACGTGGCTCGCGTTGCCTTCCTCGGACCGGATCTTCGTCGCGACCTGGTAGCCGTCGAGCTTCGGCAGCATGACGTCGAGAAGGATCAGGTCCGGCGCCTCCGCGCCCCACAGCCGGAAACCCTCGGCACCGTCGGGTGCCACGATCACGTCGTAGCCCTCCTGCTTGAGGGTGTACTGCAGGAGTCGCTGCACGTTGGGGTCGTCGTCGACGACGAGGATCTTGGCTGCCATCAGTCCTCCACGCGGATCCCTGGATCGGGCACGGTCGCCGGGTACAGCGGGTCGGACTGGGGCCGCCCCGGCGCGGCGATTATAGGTTCCGCTCCGGCCAGCAATTCATAGGCGAGCCGGCTCCAGGTCTCCATCCGGTCGGTGACCGCCGCGACGTCCTCCGGATCCGCGAAATCGCCGGTCAATTTGTCCGTCTCGCGGATGGCCACCTGCCTGCCCTCAGCCTCACCGACGTAGACCGCCCCGAGGTGGACGGCGCCCACATCCGTCGTGTCGTCGTTGAGCAGCGCGACCAGCCGGAACTCCGGGACGAAGTCGGCGACGAGCTCCTCGTGCCACTCGCGCTCGAGGCCGCCCAGCAGGCCCCCGTCGCCGGGGTTCAGGTGGCCGCCCACGCCGATCGAATAGAGGCCGTGCAGCCGCTCGTCGCGGCCCGCGGACGTCCGCTGCATGAGGAAGTAGCGTGGGCCGTCGCGGAGGACGAGATACGGGATCACCTGCTTGAACGAGGGATCGCGCTCCATCTGCGCGCGCGGCTCGTATCGGCCGTCGCGTTCGAGCGCCCGCACGAAGTCATCGAGACCATCGGTTCGCGTCCCGTACCAACTCGCCCCGTCCGGCACGGCCGCACGCGGCACGACATAGACGAGCTCCTCACTCACGTCCGTGGGCCGAGGAGCGCGCGTGCCGCTGCGAGACGGTCGCGCAAGGCGACCTCGTCCTCACCCTCAGGCGCGTCGGGTTGTGGCGTTCGATCGAGGACGCCGATCCACTCGTCGAGGACCGCGCGCAGATCGCGCAGCCGCGCTGCGACTGCGGATGCGTTCGTCGCGAGGATCGCCGCGCCCATCGCCGGATCGCCTCGAGCGACGCGGGTCGTGTCGCGCCATCCGCCGGCAGCGAGCGGCGCAGCCGTCGACCAATCCGTGGCGCGCCCAGCGACTGCTTCGGCGAGAGCGGCGGCGACCACGAGCGGCAGGTGGCTGATGCCTGCGACGGCACGATCGTGTTCCGCGGCGTCGAGGCGGACCGCGACGGCTCGGCACGCGTCCGCGAGGGCCTCGACCCGCTGGATGTCCTGTTGTCGAGCGCTCGTCCCCGGGACGACCACCCAGGGGCGGCCGACGAAGAGATCCGCGACCGAGGCACCGTAGCCTGCGCTGTCGAGCCCGGCCATCGGGTGGCCGCCGACGAACCGGAGGCCGGCCGCATCGGCGTGCGCGACGATCGTCGCCTTGGTGCTCGCGACATCCGTCACCACCGCGTCTGCCGGCAACGCGGAGCGCCACGGCCCGGCGAGTCGGTCGATGAGGGCCAGGCAGTCGGTGGCTGGGGCCGCGAGGACGACGATGTCGGCGCCCAGGATGACGGTGTTCGGCGATGTCGCGACGACGTTCAGGACGCCGTCCGCTTTGGCCTGCTCGGGACCGGCTCCCGACGGCGACCAACCCGCCATCGTCCAGCCGTCGAGCGCGCGTGTCGTGCGGACCGTGCGCGCGATCGACCCCGCGATGAGGCCGAATCCCAGGAAGGCGATGTGCATACGGGCGAGTATGGCCGCCTAGCGGTCGGCCGGCGGTCTTCTCAGACCTTCGGCAAGCTCGCCAACGCCGCCTCGACCTTCTCGCGGGGGTACTCGTAATCCTCGAGACTGTCGTCGAGATATCGCTCGTAGGCCGACAGGTCGAAATGACCGTGCCCGCACAGGTTGAACAGGATGACCCGCGCCTCGCCGGCCTCCTTGGCCTCGAGAGCCTCGTCGATCGCGATCTTGATCGCGTGCGTCGGCTCCGGCGCGGGCAGCGTCCCTTCTGCTCGGGCGAACTGGACACCGGCGGCGAATGTCGCCCGCTGATGGACGCTCCGCGCCTCGATGGAACCCTGCTCCTTGAGCAGGCTGACGAGCGGCGACATGCCGTGATACCGAAGGCCGCCGGCATGGATCGGCTCGGGGATGAAGTCATGGCCCAGCGTGTGCATCTTCACCAGTGGCGTCATCTGGGCGGTATCGCCGAAGTCGTAGGTGTAGACGCCGCGGGTGAGGCTCGGTGCCGCCTCAGGCTCGGCGGCGATGATCCGGTACTTCTTGCCGTCGCGGAACATCCGACCCAGCCACGGGAAGGTCAGTCCAGCGAAGTTCGAGCCGCCGCCGGCGCACCCGATGATGACGTCGGGTTCCTCGCCGGCCATCTCCATCTGCTCGATCGACTCCTGGCCGATGATCGTCTGATGGAGCAGCACGAAATCGAACACGGACCCGAGCGAATACTTCGTGCCGGGATGCGTGACGGTGTCCTCGATCGCCTCGCTGATCGCGATGCCCAGTGAGCCGGTGTTGTCAGGGTTCTCGCCGAGGAGCTTGCGGCCGTACTCGGTGTCGAGGCTCGGGCTGGCGACGACCTGAGCCCCGTACGTCTCCATCAGGATCCGGCGGTACGGTTTCTGGTCATAGCTGGCGCGAACCATGTAGACCTTGACGTCGAGGCCGAAGACCGCGCCCGCGAACGCCAGCGCGCTGCCCCATTGACCGGCGCCGGTCTCGGTGGCGAGCCGGGCCACGCCCTCCTGCTTGTTGTAGTAGGCCTGCGGCAAGGCGGTGTTCGGCTTGTGGCTCCCCGACGGGCTGCCGCCTTCGTACTTGTAGTAGATGTGGGCAGGCGTCTCGAGTGCCTGCTCGAGCCGATGGGCGCGGAAGAGCGGACTCGGCCGATAGAGGCGGTACGCGTCGCGCACTTCCTCGGGGATCTCGATCTCCCGATCCTGGCTCACGACCTGCTTGATGAGCTCCATCGGGAACAGAGGCGCGAGGTCGGCCGGTCCGATCGGCTGCCCGGTCCCCGGGTGAAGGACGGGCGGCGCCGGGGTGGGCAGGTCCGCGGCGATGTTGTACCAGGCGCGCGGGATCCGGGACTCATCGAGGACGAACTTGGTCTGACGGGGATCCGAGGGCGCCATTGGGCTCTCCTGCTACGTCGCTGGCAGAGGTTGATGCTGCCGGCCCGGACGGGAGCCTAGCGCGCCCCGAGGTGCCGCTGCAACACGTCGTCGGGCGCAGAGCCCGTCAGTGCTTGCCGCCTCGGGCGGGGTGGTGGGGTGCGTGATGGCGCGCCCGGTCGCTGTGGTCGTGATGATCGTGTTTCGGCGGTTTAGGCGGTTTCGCGTGGTGGGGCGGTTTCGCCTGGTGGGGCGGCTTGGCGTGATGGGACGGCTTGTCTCCCTTGGGCGGCTTGTGCGACTGCCCGTGGCCCGCCTTCGGAGGCTCGTGGGTCGCGCACGCCCGAGCGTCGGCCGGCGGGACCGTGACCGATCGATGAGAGGCGCTCGTCGAGTCGCGGTGCCGATCGGCGAGGTTTGCTGCAGCCGCACCTCGACCCCGCGGGTCGCACGTCGGCGGTGGCACATCCGGCGGCCCGGACCCTTCCGTCGGCGGTGGCGGTGGCGGCGGCGTTGCGGCCGGAGTCGCGTGCCCGTCGGTCGCGGGCTTCGGGTGGAAGGCGACAGCGACGGCCGGCGTCGTGGTGGGCGGCGTCGGAGTCGGCGTCCCTGACGGCACGGGCGACGGCTCGGCGGATGCGCCGGGCGCCTCGCTCGGTGTCGGCGAACCAGGGAACACAGGCTCTGCCGAGGGCACCGGGACCGATGGCGTCGACCCCGGCTCGCTCGACGGTCTCGGCGCGGGGACGGTCGGCGCCGGCGTCGGGCCAGGCGGGACGACGAGGGCGGTCGCGGGAGTCGGTGCCGCGGCGACCGAGGGCTCGGTGCTGATGCCGCCGATGCCGATCCCCAGCGCGACGGCGGCCAGGACGAGGTTCACGACGCCGAGGGCGAGCACGAGCCGGAGTCGCTGGGCAGCCGTCACGGACGATCCGAACCCCCACTTCTCGACGGGCCGGGCACGGCGTCCGCGTCGTGGGGATGGTAGCCGAGTTCGACCATTTCGACGGGTTCGTACCGAGCAGGTCCGCCGCCGGTGACGCTCTCGAAGAGCCCGATCCGCTCCGCTCGGAAGCGGACGTCCATCGCAGCCGCTTCCTCGGCAAGGTGCCGGCCGATCGCGGCCGCGGCTGAGACGCCATCGGATCGGGCCAGGGTGAGGTGCGCCGTGAACGGCTTCGGCTCGAACGTCCAGCCCGCGGCGGTCAGGGCCGCATCGACCATCGCCGCGAGGTCCGTGAGCGGCGCCTCACCGTCGCGAAGACCGAGCCACAACGCCCGCGGGCGGCCGTGTACGGGAAAGACGCCGGCTCCACCGATCGCGAGGTCGAACGGTTCCGCCGAGGAACCGGCGATGCGAACGGCATCGACGGCGTCGGGGATCCGTGCGTCGGGCGTCGGCCCGATGAACCGGAGCGTCAGGTGGAGGCCATCGAGGCGGACCCAGCGAACGTCGCGGCCGCCACCCGGGACTCCTGCGCCACGGACCCGGTCCACGAGTCCCGCGACCGCATCCCGGGCCTCGGACGGCAGCGGGACGGCCACGAAGATCCGACGCCCGGGGATGTCGGCGCCGGGCCAGCGCGGTCGACGGGACGGCCCGGTCACCCTTGCGTTCGGCCGGTCTCGCGCTCCCATGCGTCCCTGTCCGTGCGCAAGACCTCGAAGGCGCGGTCGTGATCGCGCCAGCCGACGACATCGACCATCTTGTCCTCGAGCGCCTTGTACGTCTCGAAGAAGTGTTCGATCTCGACGAGACGGTGGGGACGGACCTGCTCGAGGCGCTCGATGTGCTGCTGGTGGGCGTCGCCGAGCGCGACGCACAGGACCTTGAAATCGAAGCCCTTCTCGTCGCGCATCTCGAGGCCACCGATCGGGCGGGCCCAGACGTGACAGCCGGTGAAGGTCGGCTCGTCGATGATCAGCAGGGCGTCGGTGTGGTCCCCGTCGCCGGCGCGCGTGCCCTCGATGTAGCCGTAATCGAAGTTGTAGTAGACCGCGCTCGACAGCACACGATCCAGCCGGAAGACGTGCGTCTCCTCGTCGTACTCGTACTTGTTGCGCGACCCCCGCGGGATCTCGACCACGATCTCGACGACCTCTGGGAACTCGCCGGGACTCTTCACCCGGTCAGTCTAGTCCGAGGGCGTCGCGGTCAATCGTTATACAGGCGCTCTTCGATGAGCTTTTCCTGGACGGTCCGTCCGTTGGGGTCGAAGCAGCTGAATTCGAAGTGCTTCTCGAATTCGACATCCACGTTGTCCTGGCCGCCGCGGTTCTTCTCGACCGAGACCACGACCCAGTCGCGGAAACGTTGCGCCTGGTATGGATTGAATTCGATGTTGACCTTCGCAACGATGTGGTACTTCTCGTTGAGGATGAGGATGATGTCGGCCTCGTAGTTGATGGCCGACGAGCCGCGCAGGTGGTAGTTGCGCAGGCGGGACGCCTTCAGGCCCTCCTTGTCGGCGGCGACGATGCAGATCATCGGCACGTCCTCGGACAGGGCGATGTCCTTGAGGCCGTTGATGAGGTAGGTGACCTTCTCGGTCTCGTTCTCGGGCTCCGGGATCTGGGGCACCTTCTGGAGGTAATCGACGAAGACGACGAGTCGGCGGTCGCCCGACAACCGGCGATGCTCCTGGACGAGCTTGCGGATGGTGTCGATCGTGCTGGCAGTCTGGGAGCCGCGCATCAGGAACAGGTTCTGGCCGTAGCGCGCGATCCGGTCCATCGACGGTCGGAGCCGCGGGTTGTTGGCCATCTGGGCGTTCGCCTCGCCCTCGGCCATCCACGTCCCGAGGATCTCCTTGCGGACGTCCTGGATCTTGATGGCGCCGGTCTTGTGCGGGAGATGCGCGAGGGCCGATTCCATCGCGATCAGGCGATTGAGCAGGTACTGCTCGTCGTGCTCGAAGCAGATGTAGAGCACATTGGCCTGGCCACCGGACGCGACATTGCGGGCCATCTGGAGGGCCATCGTCGTCTTGCCCGTCCCCTGCGCACCGCCGATGAGCAGCAGCTCACCGGTCCGCAGGCCGGTGCCGATCGTCTTGTCGAGGGGCGTGAAGCCGAGCGGGACCGGCTGGTACTCGGCGACCTGGCCCGAGGTCACCTTGTCGTTGAGGTCGACCAGGACATCGAGCGCCGAACGTGGTGTGAGGCTTCCATTGGCGGTGTCGAGGCGCCACGCGGAGGCATCGACGGCCTTGACGGGGGTGACGGGCGTATCGAGAGCGTCTGTGCTCACGCGGTTGGTTCCTCCCGGACTGGTGCGATGGCCACAGGGTAGCACCCGAACGAGCCTGAATCACCCGTCCGAACCCACCAAATCCGCACAGCGCCCGCGGGCTGCGTCTAGCGCGGCAGGTCGACCAGCTCGTCGAACATCCGCGCGAAGGTCCGGATGCCGGTCTCGTAGTTCCGGAGGTCCATCCACTCGTTCGGGGCGTGGGCGTTGTCGTCGGGCGGGGTGATCCCGAGCAGGACCACGGGCAGGCCGAGGATGGTCGAGAAGCTGGCGCAGACCGGGATCGAACCGCCCTCGCGGATGTACACCGGCGCCTGTCCGAAGGTCGCTTCGAGCGCTCGCGCCGCAGCCTGCGTCGCCGGGTGGTCCATCGGCGTCAGGCTCGGATGGCCGCCGCCGATGTAACGGACGGTCGTCGTGACACCAGGCGGCGCGATCTCCTCGACGTAGGCGCGGAAGGCCTCGAAGATCGTGTCCGGGTCCTGGTTCGCGACGAGCCGGCAGCTCACCTTGGCATGAGCGTGGGCGGGGATGATGGTCTTGCTCCCCTCCCCCATGAAACCGCCCCAGATGCCATTGACGTCGAGGGTCGGTCGGATCGCCCGGCGTTCGAGGGTCGTGTACCCGCTCTCGCCGACGAGAGTGGGGAGGCCGAGCCGGGCCAGGTAGTCGCCCTCGTCGAACGGGAGCGCGGCGAGTGCCGCGCGATCCTCATCCGGCAGGGCCGCGACGTCGTCATAGAAGCCCGGGATACGGATCCGGCCGTCCGGGCCCTTCAGCCCGGCGATGATCTGTGCGAGCGCGTTGGCCGGGTTCTGGACGACGCCACCGTAGCCGCCGGAATGGAGGTCGACCTCGGTCCCGACGACGTCGATCTGGGCATACATGATGCCGCGGAGGCTGAGGGTGATCGCCGGGATGTTGCCTTCGAAGAAGCCCGAGTCGCTGATGATCGCGACGTCCGCCGTGAGTCGGTCGCGGTTCGCTTCGAGCCAGGCGTCGAGGTGGACCGAGCTCGATTCCTCCTCGCCCTCGAAGACATAGCGGACGTTGACCGGCATCGAGCCTCGCGTCGCGAGGAGCCCAGCCGCCGCCATGACGTGGGCGTGGATCTGGCCCTTGTCATCCGCGGCGCCTCGGGCGAGGAGCCGGTCGCCGACGACGATCGGCTCGAACGGAGTCGACGTCCACAGCTCGAGCGGGTCGACGGGCTGCACGTCGTAGTGGCCATAGACGATGACGGTCGGTGCGTTCGGTGCGTGGAGCCAATCGGCGTAGACGACGGGATGGCCGCCGGTCTCGGCGACCTCGACGTGCTCGAGCCCCGCAGCGGTGAGAGCGTCGGCGAGCCAGTTCGCGGCGGCCCGGCAGTCATCCGCATGAGCCGGGATCGCCGAGATGCTCGGGATCCGCAGGAAGTCCTTGTACGACTCGAGTCGCGCGGCTTTGGTCGAGTCCAGGTGCGCGTCGAGCGCGGCGTCGGGAGTGGCGGATGTCTTCGGCATCGCGCCATCCTAGCCGAGGGTTCGGCGGCGGAATCACCGAGCGGGCCCTTGCGGGCCCGCTCGAGTCGGTGCAGCGAAGGTTGGACCGGCGGGTCAGGCCGGCTGCGGGTTCGGTTCCGGGACCGGCTGCCCGGGGCCGACGATCGTCGGGATGCCGTGCATGTCGGGCTTCGGCGGGATGTCCGAGAACAGCGCCTCGAACTGGTCCGAGTCCACGGTCTCCTCCGCGACGAGCTTCTCGGCGAGCGCCGTCAGCTTGTCGCGATGGGTCGTCAGGACTTCGGTCGCGCGCTCGTAGGCCTGGTCGATGATCGCGCGGATCTCGTCATCGATGATCTTCGCGACCTCGTCGCTGTAGTCGCGCTGCTCGCCCATCGATCGGCCGAGGAAGACCATCTCGTCGCGCTTGCCGAAGGTCAGCGGGCCGAGCTTGTCGCTCATGCCGAACTCGGTGACCATGCGGCGGGCGAGGTCGGTCGCCTTCTCGATGTCGTTGCTGGCGCCGGTCGTCGTGTCGCCGAAGATGAGTCGTTCCGCGACGTTGCCGCCGAGGAGCCCTGCGATCTTGTCCTCGAACTCGGTCTTGCTCTGGAGGTATCGGTCCTCGGTCGGCAGGGCCATCGTGTACCCGAGGGCCATGCCGCGGCTGATCACCGTGACCTTGGCCACCGGGTCGCACTTGGGCAGGATCCGCTGCACGACGGCGTGGCCGCCCTCGTGGTAGGCGATGATCCGCTTCTCCTCGTCGGAGATGACGCGGGACTTGCGCTCCGGGCCGGCGACGATGCGCTCGAGGGCCTCGGAGAACTCGTTCATCCCGACGACCTTCTTGTTGCGCCGGGCGGCGAGGATCGCGGCCTCGTTGACGAGGTTCGCGAGGTCCGCACCCGAGAAGCCCGGCGACTGGCGCGCGACCTCCTCGACCGAGACGGTCTTGTCGAGCGGCTTGCCCTTGGTGTGGACCTTGAGGATCGCGAACCGACCCTTCATGTCCGGGCGGTCGAGGATGACCTGGCGGTCGAAGCGGCCCGGGCGCAGCAGCGCCGGGTCGAGGACGTCAGGGCGGTTCGTGGCTGCGACGACGATCACGTTCGTGTTCGTGTCGAAGCCATCCATCTCGACGAGGATCTGGTTGAGGGTCTGCTCGCGCTCGTCGTGCGAGCCGCCGAGGCCGGCGCCGCGCTGGCGGCCGACCGCGTCGATCTCGTCCACGAACACGATGCACGGGGAGTTGCGCTTCGCCTGGTCGAACAGGTCACGCACACGCGAGGCGCCGACGCCGACGAACATCTCGACGAACTCGGACCCGGAGATGCTGAAGAATGGCACCCCGGCCTCGCCCGCGACGGCACGCGCCATCAGCGTCTTGCCGGTCCCTGGCGGTCCGACGAGCAGGACGCCGCGCGGGATGCGCGCGCCGAGCGAGTTGAACTTCTCGGGGACCTTCAGGAACTCCACGACCTCCTGGAGCTCCGTCTTCGCCTC
>JBJMMQ010000076.1:0-6088 GCA_045804705.1 Chloroflexota bacterium | reverse complement strand
ACCGCGGTGGCCTTGCACTCCGACGTGCCGGACTTCGCGTCGTACGCGTCGTTCACGATGATGTTGGTCTGGACCTGCTCGGGGAAGTGGAACGTCATGAACGCGAGCCCCGGGCGAAGCGCCGTCGTCAGATGCACGGGCGCCTCGATCGCGCCGCGGCGCGACACGATCCGCACGCGCTCCCCCTCGGCCACACCGAGCGCGTCGGCGTCTTCGGGGCACAGGTCGAGCGACTCGCCGCGGTGCAGCGGCGACGAGAACCGGTTCGTCTGCACGCCCGTGTTGTAGGACTCCAGACGCCGCCCCGTCGTCAGTCGCAACGGGAACTCCACGGACAGCTCATCGGTGGGCGGTTCGTCTAGGACGATGCTGAACGGCGCCTTCGGGCCCTGCCGGTCGGGCTCGCCGAACCGCCACAGGCGTTCGTGCAGGAACTGGGCGCCGTCCGGGAACTCGTCGTTGCAGGGCCATTGGATGCCGCCGAGCTCCTCGATGTGCGCCCACGACATGTTCGTGTGCATCGGCGACAGCGAACGCAGCTCGTTCCATGCCGCCTCCGCCGTGACCGAACCCCAGTCGTAGCCGAGCCGGCGCGCCAGCTCCGTGAGGATCCAGATGTCGTCGCGCGCCTCACCCGGAGGGTCGAGCGCCTTGCGCACGCGCTGCACGCGCCGCTCCGAGCTCGTCACGGTGCCCTCGGCCTCGCACCAGGAGGCCGACGACGGGAACACGATGTCCGCCATCGCCGCGGTCTTCGTGAACAGGATGTCCTGCACGATCAGCAGGTCGAGGTCGCCGAGCAGCCTGCGCGCGCGGTTGATGTCGGCCTCCGACTGCGCGGGGTTCTCCCCGATCACGTAGAGCGTGCGCAGATGGCCCTCCTCCATGGCCTCGAACATCTGCGTGAGGTGCCAGCCGTAGTGGGGGATGATCGGCGTGCCCCAGGCGGCCTCGAAGCGCTCGCGCGCCGCGGCGTCCGACTCGATGTCCTGGAAGCCGGGCAGCTTGTTGGGGATCGCGCCCATGTCGCCGCCGCCCTGCACGTTGTTCTGGCCGCGGAGCGGATTGAGACCCGAGCCCCAGCGGCCCACGTGCCCGCACAAGAGGCCGAGGTTGATCAGCGCGAGCACGTTGTCCACCGCGTTGTGGTGCTCGGTGATGCCGAGCGTCCAGCAGATCATCGCCATCGGCGCCTTCGCGAAGGCGTGTGCCAGCTCGCGGATGGCCTCTGCCGGGACGCCGGTCTCGCGTTCGGCGTACTCGAGCGTGTACGACTCCACGTTCGCCTTGTAGGCGTCGAAGTCCATCGTCGCGTGCTCGATGAAGGCGCGGTTCTCGAGGCCCGCCGCGATGATCTCGCGACCGACGGCGTTGGCGAGCGCGATATCGCTCCCGACGTCGAGGCCCAGCCAGCCGTCGGCCCATTCGGCGCTGCTCGTCCGGCGGGGATCGACCGCGTAGAGCCGCGCGCCGTTACGGACGCCCTTGAGGAGGTGGTGGAAGAAGATCGGATGCGTCTCGCGGGCGTTACTGCCCCACAGGACGATCAGGTCCGTGTCTTCGACCTCGCGATATGAGGATGTGCCGCCCCCGGCACCGAACACTGTCGCCAGACCGGCGACGCTAGGGGCGTGTCACGTCCGGTTGCAGCTGTCGATGTTGTTGCTGCCCAGGACCGCCCGGCTGAACTTCTGGGCCGCGAAGTTGACCTCGTTGGTCGCCTTGCTGCAGCTGAAGGTGCCGAATGTCGTCGGGCCATGCGCCGCCTTCGCGGCTCCGAACCCGTCGACGGTCTTGGCGAGCGCTTCCTCCCAGGTCGCCGGTCGGAGCTCGCCACCCTTCGTGTCGCGCACGAGGGGCTGGGTCAGTCTCACGTAGGGCTTCGCCACGCTGTGGCCTCCTGCGGTTGACGACAGGGGGAGTGTAGCGCGGCGGCCTTCGTCGCTAGACGTCGTCGCGGGCGGTCGGGTCGAGGAAGACGCGGAAGAGGACGATGAAGCTGACGATCAGGGTGACGGCGAACGCGATCATCGCGATGTAGGCGATCCCCTGGAACTGCTCGAGCTCGGGCTGGAGGAGCACGGCCATGACGATCGCCGTCCCGATGAGCTGGCCGACGACGATGATCCCGACCGCTGCCTGCCGCCCGATCGACGAGACGTTGCCGATCGACTTCTCGAGCCCGCTGGTGTCGATCTCGACGACGAACTTGCCCTTGTTGAACTGGTCGATCCAGGAGAGCGCCGCACCCTCGAGCGAGGGCACCTTGCGCGCGAGCTCCTTGCCGACCCGGATCGCCGTTCCCTGGAGCTGCTTCTGGATCCGCTCCGGGGTGAACGACTCCAGGAGCGCCGCTCGCGCCTCGGTGACGGCAGCCTCGCCAAGGTCGATGTCGAAGGCCAGAGCGCGCGCCGTCTCCTCGGCCTGGATGACGGCCTTGATGGCCAGGGTCAGCTGGCTGTCGAGCTGGAGCCCGTTGTTGAACACCGCTCCGAGGAACGCGCCAAGCGCGTCGCCAAGGGAGGTCGCCTTCCCATACACCAGGTACTGGCGCGCGAGCCGGTCGATGTCGTTCCGGTAGCGGCCCTCGTTGAACCCGCGATTCTTCGTCCCCAGCGCGAGCAGGCCGTCGCCGATGCCCGGGATGTCGACCTCCTTGATCGAATAGATGAGCCCGAGGAGATCCACCCGCTGTTGGGGATCGAGCTGCCCGACGAGGCCGAGGTCGAGGAAGATGAGCTGCTTCGAGATCGGGTCGGCCAGGATGTTGCCCGGGTGCGGGTCGCCGTGGAAGAACCCGTCGACCAGCACCTGCTTGATGATCGAGCGGATGAACACCGTCCCGAGGGCCGTCGTGTCGAAGCCCGCTTCGCGCAGCTCGTCCGCCTTCGAGATCTTGATCCCGCTGACGAACTCCATCGTGATGACCCGCTGGCCCGACAGGTCGTCGTAGACGATCGGCACGTGGATCTCGGGGAAACGCTGCATGCCATCGGCGAGGCGCTTCGCGTGATACGCCTCGTTCCGGTAGTCCAGCTCCTTGAGCACGCCCGCGGCGAACTCGCCGACGACGCCCGAGATATTGACCTTCCGGGCGAACGAGAACCGCTTCTCGGCCACCTTCGCGAGCTCCTGGATCACGCCGAGGTCGGCCTGCGTCTTCGCGAGGATCCTCGGGCGCTGCACCTTGACGGCGACGAGCGTGCCGTCGTGGAGCCGCGCCTGATGGACCTGCGCGGTCGACGCCGCGGCGAAGGGCGCCGGATCGAACGTCTCGTAGAGCGCCTCGGGTGGCGCCCCGAGCTCCTTCGTGACGATCGCGACCACGTCCTCGTAGCCGAACGGGGCAGCTTCGCTCTGCAGCTTCGACAGCTCGGCGATCCACTCGGGTGGCAGGATGTCGCCGCGGCTCGCCATCATCTGGCCGATCTTCACGTAGGTGGGTCCGAGCTGTTCGAGCATCGCGACGATCCGCTGGGGGCCTGTCCCCTCGGTCACCGCGTCCGCGTCTCCGAGGATGCGGCGGGCGAACCAGCGGCGGACCTCGCCGATGGGCGTGTCTTCGAGGGCGATATCGAGGCTCGTCGTGTAGATGAGGTTGTAGACCTGCTGGAGCCGCAGGTTCTCGATGATCACGTTCCGTCGCGGCGTCGGCAGCGATTCGAGGAAGCTCCACATCCCACGGGTCGTGTCCATCTCGAGGTCGGGCCGGTTGAGCCCGAGGACGGCCTCCAGGATCGTCGACAGGGCGGTGTAGAGCGCTGCCGCGACGATGACCCAGAGCAGAGTCGGCTCCGCCACGTCCGCGATCTTGATCGGGGCGAAGAACGAGGTGATGTAGATCGCGATCGCGTTGATGATCACGACGAAGAAGCCCATCGTCGAGAACAGCAGCCGGCCGGTGAGCGCGACGAGGATCGGTCGCGCGAACCGATTGACGAGCACCAGGACGGCGGCCCACGAAAGGAAGCCGACGACCCCGGCACCGCGGAGGGCGATGATCGGCGCCGAGTTCGGCCCGAACGGGAACGGCTGGGCGATCGATATGATCCCGAGGAACAGGGCGATGACGAGGAGGATCAACGCGTCGAGCAGGACCTCGACGATGAAACGGCGCATGCGGTCCCTCCTCAGCCTCCGAGGCCGATGACGCGGCCGTCGCCCGGAGCCCTCATTGTCGTGCATCGGCCGCCGCGGGTGAACCGCAAACCGGCGGGCGATCAGCGGATGGCGACGGCCCCGTCCGCGTTCGGGTCGCGCTCGACCTGACCGACCCACCAGTGCTCGACGCCTGCTGCGTCGAGGCCATCCCCGACCGTCGGGACGAGGACCTGCGGGACCGCGGCGAGAAGACCACCAGATGTCTGCGGATCGAAGGCGAGCGCCAGGGTCTCCGGAGCGATGTCCCCGCCCGTGTCGAGCGATGCGTCGACGAATCTCCGGTTGTGGGCTGCGCCGCCGGTCTCGACGCCGGCCATGGCGACCTCGATCGCGCCGGGGAGCGCCGGAAGGGCCGTAGCGTTGAAGGCGAAGACCGTGCCCGAAGCGCGGGCCATCTCGAGGCCGTGGCCGAGCAGGCCGAAGCCCGTGACGTCCGTCGCGGCACGCACGCTGCTCGCGACCAGCACATCGGCGGCGGCACGGTTCAACCGGCGCATGAGGTCGATGGCAGCCTGTAGGTCATCGTCACTCGTCAGACCCTGGCGGTGCCCCGAAACGAGCAGGCCCGTCCCGAGCGGCTTCGTCAGCAGGAGCCTGTCGCCCGGTTCGGCGCCGCCCTTGCGCAACAGGCGATCGGGGTGGGCCGCGCCGATGACCGCGAGACCGTACTTGGGCTCGGGATCGCGAATGGTGTGGCCGCCGGCGAGTGTGCCACCCGCTTCACGGACCTTCGCCGATGCGCCGGCGAAGATCGCGGCGAGGACGTCACGGGGGAGCTCCTCGGGGAACGCCGCGATCGATAGCGCGAACAGGACCCGGCCGCCCATCGCGAACACGTCCGACAGCGCGTTCGCGGCCGCGATCTCGCCGAATGTCCGTGGGTCGTCGACGAGTGGCGGGAAGAAGTCGAGCGTGCCGATGATCGCGAGGTCGTCGCTGACGCGGTAGGCGGCGGCATCGTCGGCCGGCTGGAGGCCGGCGATCAGGGCATCCGGCGCATCCACGGATTCGGCGCCGTGATCCGTCAGTGCCTCGGCGAGCAGGTCCGCGCCGAGCTTCGCTGCACACCCGCCGCAGTCGGTCAGCTCGGTCAGGCGGAACGGGGGCATCTGGAGCGCGCTCACCAATCGATGATAGGCGCGCAGCGGCTGCACGGCCGTTCCCGCGCTACCATCGCGACGGGAGCGGACGGGTCCCGGTGGGTCCCCTGGTCTTCAACACCAGTGGCGCGGCGCTCGGCGCGGCGCGGTGGGTTCGACTCCCACGCGTTCCCGCCACGGAGGGGTCATGTCGTCGGATCGCCCGCGTCCCCCCAGCGTCGAGCGGCTGCTCGCCGTGACCCGGACCGGCGCCGGCGCGGAACACGACGTAAGGGCGCTCACCGAGGCCGCGCGCGCCACGGTCGACGACGAGCGCGCACGGCTCGTGTCGGGCGAGGAGCCGCGGACGATCGAGGAGCTCGCTGACGCCGTCCACACTCGCCTCGAGGACTTCCTTGACGGGGACATCCTCGGCGCGATCAACGCGACGGGCGTCATCGTCCACACCAACCTTGGCCGCGCCCCCTGGCCCGACGAGGCGATCGCCGCTGTGACCGGGGCCGGCTCTCCGCTCCTGCTCGAGATCGACCGCGAGACCGGCCGCCGCGGCGCCCGGTTCCGTCGAGCCGAGGAACATCTGATCACGCTCACCGGGGCGGAGGACGCGCTGGTCACGAACAACACCGCCGCTGCCGTGGCGCTCGCCGTGGGGCTCGCGGGCCGGGGTGGAGGTGTCATCGTCTCACGTGGCGAGCTTGTCGAGATCGGAGGTGGCGTCCGCATCCCCGAGATCATCCGCCGTGCCGGGGGGAAGCTCATCGAGGTCGGGACGACCAACCGGACGGCCGCAGCTGACTTCGCCGAACCGCTCGCTGGCGGCCGCGCCA
>JBJMMQ010000075.1:0-25751 GCA_045804705.1 Chloroflexota bacterium | reverse complement strand
CCATCTCCTGGTGCCGGTCATCACCGAGCCGGACCGAGCCAAGGCCGCGCTCAAGTGGGCGGTCAACGAGATGGAGAACCGCTACCGGCGGTTCGCCGGCGCGAGCGCCCGCAACATCCGGGCGTTCAACGAGACGCGGGCGGACCCGGAGGACCGGATGCCGTACATCGTGCTGGTCATCGACGAGCTCGCCGACCTGATGATGCGCGAGGGCAAGAACGTCGAGGACCCGATCGTCCGGCTCGCGCAGAAGGCGCGCGCCACCGGCATCCACATGGTCCTCGCGACGCAGCGGCCGTCGGTCAACGTCGTCACCGGCCTCATCAAGGCCAACTTCCCGAGCCGGATCGCGTTCGCGATGGCGTCGCAGATCGACTCGCGGACGATCCTCGACACGCCGGGAGCGGAGGATCTGATCGGTCGCGGCGACATGCTCTACCAGCCCTCCGACCTGCCGCGCCCGATGCGCCTCCAGGGCGTCTTCGTCTCCGACGCGGAGATCGGACGGGTCGTGGATCACTGGAAGGACCAGATCGACGACCCGCATTACGACATGGCCATCATCGACACCGGCGACGAGGGGACGGGCTCGGTCGACGACCTCGCCGACGAGGACGCCGACCGCCTGCTGCCCGATGCCATCGAGGTCATCCGGGAGTACGATCGGGCCTCGGCGTCGCTCCTGCAGCGCCGCCTGAAGGTCGGGTACGCGCGCGCGGCCCGGATGATCGACCAACTCGAGGCACGCGGCTACATCGGCGCATTCGACGGTTCGAACGCGCGCCAGGTGCTCCGCCGCGAGGACACGTCAGCGACAGGGGGGCCGGCGGACGACGGCCTCGACGAGGATGACTGATGACCACACGCGGGCAGCTGAAGCGGGCCGTCAGGATCGAACGTTCCGACGCCAGCCGCGGTCTCGCCACGGAGCCGCTCCCCAGCCTGCCTGAACGCCTCTACACCGCGCGCGAGCGAAAGGGGGTCGACCTCTATCGCGCCGAACGCGACACGAAGATCCGCGCGCGCTACCTCGGCGCCCTCGAGCGCGGCGACTACAAGGAGCTGCCGGGGGCCGTCTACACGAAAGGCTTCCTGCGCAACTACGCTCTCTACCTCGGTCTCGACCCCGACGAAGTACTTCTCCAGTGGCGGAACGAGCGTGGCAACCCCAAGGAGGCGCCGCCGGCCATCGTCGTGCCGCGACCGATCGCGACGCCCCGCAAGGGCATGTCGTTCTCGCCCGGGCTCGTCGTCGCGGCGCTCCTCGCCATCGTCGTCATCGCCTTCGGCGTCTATCTCGGCATCCAGGTGCTGCGCTTCGCCAAGCCACCGACCGTCACGGTGACCCAGCCTGCGACCGCAGTCATCGACGTGGACGAGAGCACCACGACATACACGCTCAAGGGCACGACGCTTCCGGGCGCCACGGTCTCGATCCTGTCACCCGGCCACGACGAGCCGTTCCAGGTCACCGCCACGTCGGACGGGACATGGGCGTATGACGTCGACCTTCGCCGAGGCCGGAACCAGTTCGACGTGAGCGCCCTCGACCCCGAGACCGGCAAGCGCTCGGAGGGCGCCGTCAAGCTGTTCCTGACGGTGCCGTTCCTCCAGATCGAGGCGCCGACGCTGACCGTCGACCAGCCGTCTGAGGGCGCCTCCTTCGAGAACGGCGCGGTCCCCGTCGGTGGCAAGGCGACGAACGCGTCGTCGGTGTCGGTCGCTGCCTCCTACCTTGGTCCGTCCGGATCGGCGGCGGCGGGTGGCGCGACGGCCACGCCACCCACGGCGCCGGCCACCTCCGAGGTGACCGTCGGCGAGGACGGTGCGTACTCGACGCCACTGCAGCTCGCCCCGGGACGCTGGGCGGTCACGGTCTCGGCGGCAGGCGCCGACGGCAAGGCGACCAGCATCACCCGGAACGTGGCGGTCGTGCACAGGGGAGTCGACCTCGTCGTCACGGCGAAGAACGGCCGGGCGTGGATCAAGGTCTGGGTGGACGGCAAGATCGACTCGGCGACAGGCGCTGCGGGCAAGGTCCTCGGCGAGGGCAGATCGCTCACATTCAGGGCGCATGACAGGATCGAGGTCCGGACGGGCTCGTCGGGCGCGACCGCCTTCACGCTCAACGGCACCTCGCTCGGGACGCTCGGCAAGGCGGGCGCCGGCGAGACCTGGCTCTTCGCGCCGCCCGCGCCACCTGCCAGGACGCAACGGAGGTAGCGTGGCCGACGATCCTCTCGCCGACCTGACCGAGATCGCCGCCCGCGTCGGCGCGTTGTGCTCGAGCGGCCGGGTGACGCTGGCGACGGTCGAGTCATGCACCGGCGGACTCGTCGGGCACCTCATCACCGAGGTCCCGGGCTCCAGCGCGTACTACCTCGGCGGCTTCGTCACGTATTCGGACGCCCAGAAGCGCGAATCGGTCGGGGTGGGGGAGGATGTCCTCACCGCCCACGGCGCGGTCTCGGCGCAGGTCGCGATGGCGATGGCCATCGGGGGACGCGCCCGGACGAGAGCGGATGTCGCCGTGTCGGTGACGGGCATCGCCGGCCCCGATGGCGGAACGGCGCAGAAACCTGTCGGGCTCACGTACATCGCCGTCGCGGGGGCTGACGGGACCGAGGTCCGCCGATTCGTGTGGGACGGCGACCGCTCGGACAACAAGCGGCGGAGCGCGGCAGCGGCGCTCGAGCTCCTCATCGACCACGTGGAACGTGCCGGGATCAGCACGGGAACGGGATCGTGACGACCGCTGCGCAACGTATCGGGGCCGGGCTCGAGCCGGCCCGGCCCGCTCGCCCGATCCGGGAGCTGGAGCGGATCCATGTCATCGGGGCCGCCGGGGCCGGCGCGAGTGCGGCAGCGATCCTCGCCGTCCACGCGGGCGGCGTCGTCACGGCCTGCGACCCGGGCACGCCCTCGCCCTACACGCCGGCGGTGGAAGCGGTCGGGGTGGTGGTCGCAGACGCGCACGCAGCGGAGCACGTCACGACCGCACCGCGGCCCGAGCGCCTCGCCGTGACCAAGGCGCTGACGGCGGTCGACCCCGACAACGCGGAGCTTGCCGCTGCGAGGGCGGCCGGGATCCCCCTCGAACCGTGGCAGCAGGTGGTCGGAGACGCTGCCGTCGGGCGGACGCTGGTCGCCGTCGCTGGGACCCACGGCAAGAGCACGACATCGGGCTGGCTCGTCCATACCCTCGTCGACGCCGGAGCCGACCCATCGGCATTCGTCGGGGCCCTGCTGCCGAGCACGGTGACTGGAGGGCCGCCGGCGACGGCACGGCATGGAACGGGACGCCCGTTCGTCGTCGAGGCGGACGAGTATGCCGGCAACTTCGACGCCTACCGGCCGGATATCGCCGTCCTGACCGGCGCCGAGTGGGATCATCCTGACGTCTTTGCAGACATCCGGGCGGTGACCGACGCGTTCGAGGGCTGGATCCGCCGGATGCCCGAAGGTGCGACCCTCGTGGCGAACGTCGCCGATCCGGGTGCCGAAACGATCCTCGATCGCCTCCGCGACACGTCGATCCGGCTCGTGGCCTACGCGATCGTCGATGCGTCCCCACAGCGCGGCGGGTACGTCCGGGGGATCCGTGAACGGTTCAGCAGCGCCGCCGGGCCCGCGAGCGCCGTCCTCGGCCGCATCGCGGCTGCGGATCAGGAGGGGACCACCCTCGAACTCCATGGATTGGACGAGCTTGCCGGCGCGATCACCGTCCGCGTCGCCACCGCTGGTCGCCACAACGCCTCGAACGCGGTCGCGGTGGCAGGAGCGGCGCGTTCCCTCGGTCTCTCCCCGTCCGCGATCGCAGCGGGCCTCAGCACGTTCCGCGGGGTGGGCCGTCGCCTCGAGCGGAAAGGTGAGGCCGCGGGCGTCGTCGTCTACGACGACTACGGTCACCACCCGACGGCCATCGCGGCGACCATCGCGGCGATCCGCCAGCGAGAGCCGGGGAAGCGGATCTGGGCGGTGTACGAGCCTCTCACCTTCCATCGGACGGCGGCGATGCTGACGTCCTTCGCAGACGCCCTGGCACAGGCCGACGCCGTGGCGATCGCTGATATCTGGGCAGGCCGCGATACTGACCTGACGATCGTCTCGGCAGCGGACGTCGCCGAGGCCGTCGCCACGATCGCCCCGGCCATCCCGATCCTCGTGCCGGGCTCGGTTGAAGCGACGGCCGATGCCCTTGCACAGGAGGTGCGAGCGGGCGACGTCGTCCTCGTCATGGGCGGGGGTGCGAGCTATCGGATCGGCGAGCGACTTCTTGAACGACTGGAGATGGATCGATGATCGGATATGCGGACGCTGGTGCCTGGCTTGAAGCCTATCGGGCCGCGCGAGAGACCTTCGACGGCGACGGCTGGGTGGCCCTCTTCACCGATGACGCCGAGTACCATGGAGATCCGTTCGGCGAGCCACTCGTCGGACACAACGCCCTTCGAGCGTTCCTGCTCGAGTCCGCCGAGGCGCAGCGCGACGTCGACTTCACCGTCGAGCGGCACTGGGTCTCGGGTTCGACCGTCCTCGCGGCCTGGCATGCCTCGTGGGCCGGTCGGACCGACGGCCGGCTCGTTCGCTCGGCCGGGTTCATGACCGCGGACATCGCCGACGACGGCCGGGCCAGCGACTTCCACGCGTGGTCGGTGCCGGCGCCGTCCGACGCGTAGCCATAGGAGGATCGATGGCCGGAGACCAGTCATTCGACGTCGTCAGCGACTTCGACGAGCAGGAGCTGCGGAACGCGCTCGACCAGGTCCGTCGCGAGGTCGGGACCCGGTTCGACTTCAAGGGTGTGACGGTGGAGCTCACCCAGGCGAAGGACGAGATCACGCTCCTGACCGACGACGAGTATCGAGCCTCGGCCGTGAAGGACCTCATCGAATCCAAGGCCATCCGGCGCAACCTGTCGCTCAAGATCTTCGATTGGGGCAAGGTGGAGGAAGCCGGCGGCAACAAGGTCCGCCAGAGGATCGGCCTGCGTCGCGGGCTGTCGGAGGAGGTCGCCAAGAAGATCACGAAGCTGATCCGGGATGAGTTCCCGAAGGTCAAGTCGCAGATCCAGGGCGACGCGGTCCGGGTGTCCGGCAAGAGCCGTGACGATCTCCAGCGCGTCATCACCCGACTACGCGATCTCGATCTTGCCGTCCCGCTGCAGTTCGAGAACTACCGCTGACAAACCCCTCACGGGGCCCCATCCGACCGAGGAGCGCAGTCACCATGACCGAGCTCGACACCCCTCCCACCGACGAGCCGACGCCGCCAGGATCGACGTCCGAGCCGACGACGGCCGACGATCGAGACGACCCACGAGCTGCCGACGAACCAGCTGCCGACGAGCCAGCTGCCGACGAGCCAGTCGCGGACGAAGCGGCCGCGAACGACCCGGCGCCGCATGAAGCGTCGCCCGCTGGCGATCCGAGCGGGCCCGAGGCCGTCGTCGCCGAGGACACGGCCGGCGAGGCGCCTGCAGAACCGGAGTCGCCCGCGACGACTCAGCCCGAACCCGAGGCCGAACGAGAGGTCGCGCAAGGTCCACGGACCGTCGGCCGGTTCATCGCAGACGCGCTCCGCGCCGCAGGTGTCCGGTACGCGTTCACGGTGCCCGGCGAATCGTTCCTGGGGTTGCTCGACGTCCTCGAGGAGGCCGGCATCCGCGTCATCACGACGCGGCACGAAGGTCCGGCCTCGTTCATGGCCGAGGCGCACGGCCAGCTGACCGGTCGTCCCGCCGTCTGCCTCGGGACGCGTGCTGTCGGTGGCTCGAACCTTGCCATCGGGATCCACACGGCGCGTCAGGATTCGACGCCGATGTTCGTCGCGGTCGGCCAGGTCGAGCGCGCATATCGCGGTCGCGAGGCGTTCCAGGAGATCGACCAGGTCGATTCCCTCGGCCGGCTGGCGAAGTGGGCAGCCGAGCCGCGCACGACGGAGGATGTGGTGTCGGTCGTCACCGAGGCCACTCGTCAGGCGCTGACGGGTCGCCCGGGGCCTGTCCTCCTGTCATTCCCCGAGGATCTCCTCGATGAGACGATGCCGCCGGAGGCGGTCGTGGACGCGGGGCGGCCCGGGGTCGGGCGGGCGACCGACGCAGAGATCGGCAGGGTCATCGAATTGCTCGCGTCCGCTGAGCATCCGGTCATCCTGGCCGGCGGCGGGATCCTCCGCGCCCGGACCTCGACCGAGCTCACGCGCTTCGCCGAGCTCCTGCACGTTCCGGTGATCGCGACCTGGAGGCGGGCGGATGTCATCTCGAATGACAACCCGTTGTTCCTCGGGATGGCCGGCTACGGCGCCGCTTCGTCGGTCCGCCAGAGGATCGAGGCCGCCGACGCCATCCTCGTCCTCGGGTCACGACTCAATGAGGCGACCACGTACGGCTACCAGGTGCCGCGGTCGGATCAGCGATGGGCGCACGTCGACCTCGTCCCGGGAGAAGCTGTGGGTTCGCCGCCGCCCGCGTTCACGGTGACCGCCGACGCAAAGGCGTTCCTGAAGGCCGCGAATGAACGGCTGCTCGGTCGGGCGGTCCTCGACGCGCGTCTGGTCGCGGCGCGTCAGGAACACAACACGGCCGATCGCGCCGCCTTCGAGGCGTCGTCCGTCGTCGACGACACGCCCTGGGACGGTCCAGGTGTCCATCCCGGCAGGATCGTCACGACCCTCCGCCGCGTCCTTCCGGACGACGCGATCGTCACGACGGACGCCGGCAACTTCGCGAGCTGGGTCGGTCGCGGCTTCCGCTTCCGCCGGCCCGGGACGTTCCTCGGTCCGACGTCCGGTGCCATGGGCTACGGGCTCCCGGCGGCGATCGCCGCTGCGCTCGTCCATCGGGATCGACCGGTCGTCGCGCTCGTCGGCGATGGTGGCCTCGGCATGTCGCTGGCCGAGATCGAGACCGCGGTCCGGGTCGGTGCGCGCGTCGTCGTGGTCGTCTTCGATAACGAGCGCTACGGCACGATCCGGATGTGGCAGGAACGCCGCGGCACCGGTGTCGGTGTCGCCACCGAGCTCGGGCCGGTCGATTTCGCGGCGATCGCACGAGCCTGCGGCGCCCGTGGTGTCCGCGTCGAGCGCGACGCCGACTTCGAGCCTGCCTTGCGGACGGCGATGGCAGGGGACCGCGCGACCGTCATCCAGGTCGCGCTCGATCGGGCCTGGCTGTCGATCGACCACCCTCCGGCTTGACGAGATCGACGTTCCACCTCGTCCCGGCCGCCGTCTGGGAGGCGGCTGATCCGACCGTGCCATACGAGGCGGTCGCTTTCGGCCGGGAAGGATTCATCCACTGCACCGACGGCCTCGACGCCCTCGCGGCGACATTCGACCGGCACTACCTGACAGATCCGCGGCCCTTCGTGGCCCTGACGGTGGACCTCGACGCGATCGACGTCCCGTGGCGTTTCGACGTTGCGGGCTCGCCCTACCCGCACATCTATGGGGCGATCACACGATCTGCGATCGTCGCCGTCGAGAGCGTCGTCCGGGCACGGAACGGTCGCTTCGAACGGCTCGTCTCCCGCTGACCGAGATGCTCCGCTTGCTCAGCGCGACTCGTGTCGTCCGGACCGCCCGGTCACGGAGAACGAGAGGGGGATCCTGCCGCGTTCCTCAGGCAGGACGTCCCCGTGGCCTCCCCACCAGTCCACCGGGTACTCTCCGACCTGCTCCAGGCGCAGATCCGCGCCGAGGAGCGCCGTGATGACCTCGCCGAGCGTCCACGCGCGGGCGAACTTCCAGCTTTGGTCGGCGTCCGCGATCGAGAGACGATCGATGTATTCGGGCGCCCAGCCTCGTGAGGCCTCCGCACCAGCGAAGTAGTCATAGTCGGTCGCGATCCAATGCCCGTCCTCGTCTGCATCGAACAGCCACTCGACGGGGTGTCCCTCGAACAGGACGAACCGTCCGATGGGTGACAGGAGCCGGGCGATGACCGCCGCCCAGGCGTCGAGGTCGGCGAGCCAGATGAGCGACCCGCGACCGGTGTAGACGAGATCGGCCGTGCCGTCGAGGTCGGCTGGGGTGTCGAGGACGTCGGCAAGGACCCAGCGGGCGGGCGCGCCGGTCGCCGCGGTCAGCCTGCCGGCCAGCTCGAGCATGCGAGGGCTGAAGTCGACGCCGACGACCTCGTCCGCGCCGTGGTTCCACAGCGACAGGGTGTCCCGGCCGCCGGCGCATTGAAGATGGACCGCGCGCCGGCAGCGGCCGTGCAGGTCGCCGATGAGCTCGGTCTCGACGCCGAACAGGTTGGTGCCGCCGGACCTGATGAGCGCAACGGCCTCGTCGAACCAGGCCTCGTAACGCTCCGCCGCCTCGTCCCACGCGCCCCTGTTCGCGGCGTGCATGCCACGGACGTCGGCAAGCTCGTCGGGAGTCGCGGGTCGGACCAGGGATGGATCGTCAGCCATCCCCGGAGCCTAGCGTCAGGCCGCGGCTGATGCCGCCTGCCGCTGCAGGATCACGACCGGGATGACCCGATCGGTTCGCGCCTCGTAGTCGCGAAAGGTCGGGTGGACGGCCGCCTGCTGGTCGTACAGGCGACGCCGCTCGGGCCCCTCGGCGACCGTCGCGATCGCGTCGAAGCGCTCGCCGTTGACCTCGACCGTCACTCGTGGGTTCGCGACGAGGTTGTGATACCAGGCGGGATCGGTCGGGGCACCGCCCTTGGAGGCGATGACGATGATGCGGTCTCCATCGCGCGTGTAGGCGAGGGGAGTCTCCCGAGGCTTGCCGGACTTCGCCCCGATGGTCGTCAGGATCAACACATCGCGCCCGACCCAGATGCCGGTCGATGCGTGGCCGCCGTGCGCTCGCAGGTCGTCGATGAGGATCTTGTTGTAGTCGGACATGTCGTCCTCCTTCGTCGTTTGTCCCCAGACGATAGCGCGATACTGTTGCGCAGTCAACGAACGCGCCGCGGGCATGGCGAGCGGCCCGCATCCGACGGCCGTTACCCAGTTGCAACCTGCCCGAGGTCTTGCCGAGTGAGACGGCGGCGTGCCACACTGCGGGAACGTGAACGCATCGCTGGATTCCTGCGCCTGTCCGTGTCGCCCCACCGCCATGCAGGGCGCGTGGTGTATCGAGGCGTGCGACACGCGATAGGAACGCACGCCGGACACCACTCCGAACCCCTGCCGGCCAGGGGTCTTTTTGTATCCGTCACGCCACGACTTGAGGGGACGACATGAGCACCATCACCACGACCGAACTCCGCGACACCATCGGCAGACCGGATCTGACTATCGTCGACGTCCGAACGCTCGCGGCCTACAACGGCTGGCGACGCAACGGGGAAGCGCGCGGCGGCCACGTTCCGAACTCTGTCTCCTTCCCGGCGGCTTGGCTCGGCTCGGTCGACGCCGAGGAAGTCGACCGCCTTCTTTCGACGAAGGGCGTCACCGGTGGCAACGAGGTCGTCGTGATCGGCGACGGAGACATCGACGCCGAAGCGGTCGCATCGAGGATCCGAGAGCTCGGCGTCGAATCAGTTCGGACGCTCGAGGGTGGTGCTCCCGCGTGGGCCGCGGATCCATCACTCCCCCTCGAGACGCTGCCGAAGTACACGCAGCTCGTCCACATCCCGTGGCTGCGCGACGCTCTGGCCGGCGAGCGGCCCGAGGCGCCGCCGAACGAGGACTTCCTCCTCTTCCACGTCAACTTCGGCGTCCCCGAGGAGTACGCCGAGGGCCACATCCCGGGCGCCCGATACCTCGACACGAACTGGCTGGAGGATCCGGCCGACTGGAACCGCCGGTCCCCCGAGGCGATCACCGCGGCTCTCCAGTCGCTGGGCATCACACGGGACACGACAGTCGTCGTCTACGGCCGCGACACCGAGGGCCAGGCCAACGAGAAGTGGCCCGGTCGACGGGCGGGCCAGATCGCGGCCACCCGAGCGCTGATGATCATGCGCTACGCAGGCGTCGAGGACGTCCGGCTTCTCGACGGCGGGTACGACTGGTGGGTCCAGGAGGGAAATCCGGTCGAGACCGTCGACCGGCCCGCGACGCCCGTCGCCTCGTTCGGGGTCGCCGTGCCGGTCAGGCCCGAGGTCATCGTCGACATCGACGAGGCGAAGCAGATCCTGGCCGACCCCGACGGCGCGGCCCTGGTCTCGGTCCGAACCTGGCGGGAGCACATCGGCAACGTGAGCGGCTACAACTACATCGGCCCGGCGGGCCGGATCAAGGGCGACGTCTGGGGCAACTGCGGGACGGACGCGTATCACATGCAGCACTACCGGAACATCGACAACACGATGCGTCCGTATCCCGAGATCGCCGCCAACTGGGCGGAGGCCGGGATCACGGCCGACAAGTGGGTCGCGTTCTACTGCGGCACGGGTTGGCGCGCAAGCGAGACCTGGTTCTACGCCTATCTCCAGGACTGGCAGCGGATCGCGGTCTATGACGGCGGCTGGTTCGAATGGAGCCAGGATCCGATCAACAACCCGATCGAGGTCGGCGTGCCCGAGACGGCATCGGAGGACGCCGCCTGACATCGGCTCTGCGATGCGCCCGCAACGTCGGCGGAGCCTGCTGTGGGCCCGGCGACGGCCGACGGGCGGCTATGGTGAGGGCGCTCGAAGGAGCCATGAACATCTATCGATCCGTTCCGTTGTTCACATCGGTTCGGAACAGATAGTGATCGTCGGTCCCTTCGAGTTTTCCTTTGGTCCCCGGGGGTCCGCTACCATCGGCGCGTGAGCGACGCGGGGGGCCTCGATCTCGACGCGGTCGATGCGATCTTCGCGCGCGTCGCGGAACACGGCGGTAGCCCTGGCATTTCCTATGGGATCGTGTCCGAGGGCCGCCTCGTGCACTCGGGAGCCTCGGGGACGCTGCGGATCGGCGAAGAGGCGCCACCGGACGCGGACAGCGTGTTTCGGATCGCGTCGATGACGAAGAGCTTCACCGCGGCGACCGTCCTGCTGCTGCGGGATGAGGGCCGGCTGCGGCTGGACGATCCGGTCGCCCGCTGGGTCCCCGAAGCCGCTGACCTCGCAGGTCCCGCGGCCGATTCGCCACCGATCACCATCGAACACCTGCTGACGATGTCGTCCGGCCTCCCGACGGACGATCCATGGGGCGACCGCCAACAGGGCTTGCCGCTCGACGCATTCACGGCGCTGTTGCGTACCGGTCTCTCCTTTGCGTGGACACCGGGGACGCGATTCGAGTATTCCAATCTCGGATACGGCATCCTCGGGAGGGTCATCACCGCCGTCGCCGGCGACGAATACAAGGATGTCGTTCGCGAACGGATCCTCGAACCTCTCGGGCTCACGTCGACGGGTTACGAGGCTGACGAGGTCCGGGCGGCACGGTTGGCCCGCGGATACGTCAAGCGCGACGACCTGTGGCTGGACGAACCCATCGATCCGTACGGAGCGCTCGCGCCGATGGGCGGCATCTTCACGTCGGTCCGCGACCTCGGTCGCTGGGTCGCGGGCTTCCTCGATGCCGTGCCCCCGCGCGACGACCCTGACGGCGAACATCCCCTGCGGCGCGCGACGCGTCGCGAGATGCAGCAGGTCCAGCGCAGCATCGAGCTCGAGATCGCCTTTCCATCCGCCGAGGCCGTGCCGTCCGTTTCGAGTGGCGGCTACGGCTACGGGCTGTTCGTCTGGGACGACCCCGCGCTCGGCCGTGTCGTGGGTCACGGTGGCGGATACCCGGGCTTCGGCTCCAACATGCGCTGGCATCCTGCATCCGGGATCGGCGTCGTCGCCGTCGCGAACGCCCGCTATGCGCGGATGGGCGTTCCCGTCCAGGAAGCCCTCGGTGCTCTTGTCCGTGGCGCGCCCGACCGCGTCCGGCGTGTCGTCCCGTGGGCCGCGACGGAGGGCGCGAGGCTCGCCGTCGAGCGCCTCCTCGATCGATGGGACGACGCCGAGGCGGACGGCCTCTTCGCGATGAACGTCGAGCTCGACGAGCCCCTGGAGCGCCGTCGCGCTGAGATCGGGCGGCTTCGATCGCTCCATGGACGGCTGACCCCGGATCCGACCGAGCGGGTCGAGTCCGAGACGCCGTCGAGGCGGTCGTGGTGGATGCTGGGCGAGCGGGGCCGGGTGAAGGTAGAGATCCTGCTCGATCCACAGGTCCCGCCACGTGTCCAGGCGCTGACGCTGACGTCCGTGCCGGAGCCGCCAGAGGCTATCCGTGCGATCGCAGATCGGCTCGTGGCGCTCCTCGCCGAAGCTGGCCCGGCATGGCCCGCCGATCTGATGCTGGCTGAGTCGCTCCACCCTGACGTCGTCGGACGCGCCCTCCGTGCGAGCGAGGCTCGTTTCGGGCCGATGACCCTGGGGCGGCCCATAGCTGGCGATGGCGTTCGCACGGCAACGTGGCGGCTGCTCGGCGACCGCGGCGCACTCGACTTGACGCTCGCCCTCGATGAGGGCGGCGAGGCATTGACGGCCGTGTCGTTCGTGCCCGTCACGCTGGAGGTCCCGAGCGAGGCCGTCTAGGCGTGGGACGACACGCTGGGCAGCGAGGCGAGTCCCGCGTGGCCGACACGCATGAAGCCGAGCCGCTCGTAGACGCGGGCGACCGCGTCGCTCGAGGCCGAGAGGAAGATCGTCTGCAAACCTGCCCCGCGGGCGTCAGCGACGAGGGCGGCGGTGACCGCGGTCCCGACGCCGCGCCGCCGAGCCGAGGGCAGCGTTCCGACCCCCACGATCTCGGTCACGCCGTCGACCGGCTGGTGCGCCCCGGATGCGATCGGGCCCTCGTCGTCCTCGGCGACGTACAGCACGGTCAGGCCGTCGCGGATCCGCTCGCGGATGCGGGCCGGTGCGATCGGGTCGGCGGCCGCCTTCTCGTCCCGCTCTCGCGATCCGATCGCGCTCACCGCCGTCCCGGCGTTCGCAAAGGCCACGGACGCCACAGCGAGGATGCGCGCGAGGTCGAACTCGTCGGCACCGACGCGACGGACGTCGGCTGCAAAACGCGCCTCGGGCGCGCCCGCGGTGTTGAGCACAAGGAGTGGAAGCTCTTCGACAGCAAGGCCTGTCTCGCGCGCCGCCGCGCTCATCGTTGGCGTCGTCTCGACCACCCACTCGAACGCTTCGGGAACACCAAGCGACCGCTGCCGTTCCCGGACCGCCTCCACGTCTCGCTTGGTGATCGCGTGCTCGTATCCGACCCGCGGTCTCGCGTAGTACGGCCATATCCCGGTCGAAACGAACAGCGTGAACGCCCCGATGTCCTCGGTCGTCGCGGCCGTCCGGGGAGCGGCGTCGAGATATCGGTCGAGGTGCGTCAGAATCGCGACGTCGCTCGGGCTCGGTGGCATCGGATCATGGTGCCACCACGGGAGCGGGCGGTCAGGGGATGCGGACGGGCTTGAGGTCGCTTCCGTTGTACCGATTGAGGTCGACGCGCCCGGCGATGCCCGGCACGACTCCGCTCGACGTGTACTGCCAGAACGTCCAGCCGTTGGCTCCCCACGCTCCACCGGGCACCGTGGGATCAGAGGCTGTGGTCCAGTGGGCGACCCACAGGACCTCATAGCCGTTGTTGGCGAACCAGGTCGTGTCGCCCAGGTAGGTCTTCCAGAAGTTCGGCGAACAGTAGATCACCGCGCGGACGCCGGTGCGCTCCTCGACCCGGTCCAGCCAGTCGCGCACCCAGGTGATGAGAGCTGTCTGCGAGAGGCCGCCCGACCGCTCGAGATCGAGCACGGGCAGGAGGTCCCCGGAAGCCGGCTTCGCGGTGTCGACGAAGTGATCGGCCTCGGCCCGGCCGTCTCCGCTGCTCGTGTCGGGCTGGGCGAAATGGTAGGCGCCGATGGCGAGTCCGGCGGCATTCGCGCCCGCCCGGTTCGTCGCGTACATGTTGTCGACGAAATCGACGTCTTCACTCGCCTTGATGTAGGTGAACGAGCGCCCCGCGGCGGCGACGGCCAGCCAGTCGATGGTGTTCTGCCAGTGGCTGACGTCGAGGCCCTCGAGCGTCCCCGGGGCAGCAGGTTCAGGCGGAGCGGTCAACGTTCGCGCACCCACCAGCATCTTTGACGCGACGTAGACGTAGCTCACGCCGAAGAGCGACTTGACGGTCTTGCCGTTGACTGCGTTGACCCGCGCCCAGGTCGAGCCGGACACAGGCTTCCCGGCGCATGTCGTGTCGTAGCTCCGGCCACTGACCGTCGCGACGACCGCCAGCATGGTGTCCGTCTTCACCCTGGACAGGGCGGTGGAGCCGGACTTCTGGCTGCTGCGCAGGTTGAGCGTGCAAGCGGCGTATTTCGAGACAGGGACCGTCTTGAACAGGGCTGATGCCGCGTAGAGGTAGCTGACGCCGAACAAGGTCTTGACGCTCTTGCCATCGACCTTCGTGACCCGGAGCCATGTCTTGCCGGAGACTGCCTTGCCGGAGCACGTCGTGCTGTAGGACCGGCCGGCGACGCTGGCGACGACGGTCACGAGCGTACCCGTCTTGATGATCTTCTTGACCCGCGACGATCCGATCGCGGTGGTGCGAAGGTTCGCGCTGCAGAGAGCGGCTCTCGTGGTGGTCGTCGCGCCGAGAGCCGTGCTCGGCGCTGCCGTTGCGCCGACGACGAACAGAAGAAGCGTGGCGATCGCTGCTGTCAGCAGCAGGGTGCGTTGTGACGCGCGGGAGCGTTCGGATGCGACGGCGAGAGGCAAGTGGGGGACCTCGCGTGGCGGAGGACCGAGCATGGCCGCGAGCACGATGGGCGGCTATCACTCCATCGGGTCAGAAGCCACTGGTCCAGAGGGGCCACGACGGTAACCCCCGGCGACGGGACCTTCGGCTCCTGTAGTTTCTCACCGGATGCAAGCCCCACTCCGGAGATGTCCGGATCGGATGGGTGCGGTCGATGTGTCCGCGAGTGGACGAGGAGGACCGATGGACACGGTCGAGACGCTTCGGTCGAGCGTGACGGGATCGGTGACCGGACCGGATGACGCCGACTACGACGAGGTACGCGCGGTCTGGAATGCGATGATCGACCGACGGCCGGCTGCGGTCGTCCGCGCGGCCGGGGTCTCCGACATCGCACCGACGATCCGCGTCGCGCGCGAGTCGGGACTGGGACTCGCGATCCGCGGCGGCGGCCACAACGTTGCGGGCAACGGCACGGTCGAGGGCGGCATCGTGCTCGATCTCGGCGGACTGGTGGACGTCGAGGTCGACCGCGGCACGCGCCAGGTTCGCGTCGGCGCAGGGGCGACCCTCGGCCACCTGGATCGGGCGACGGAGCCGTATGGTCTCGCGGTCCCCGTCGGCGTCGTGTCGGCAACGGGCGTGGCCGGATTGACGCTCGGCGGTGGAGTCGGATGGCTGACCCGCGCCTACGGCCTCTCGGTCGACAACCTCCTGGCTGTCGAGCTGGTGACCGCGACCGGCGAGACGGTACGTGCGAATGCGACCGAGAATCCCGACCTGTTCTGGGGCGTGCGGGGTGGCGACGGAAACTTCGGCGTCGTCTCGTCGTTCACCTTCCAGGCGCATCCGCTCGGGCCGGAGGTCTATGCAGGCACATTCGTCACACGTGCCGACGACTGGGAGGAAGCGCTCCACGGTCTCGACGCCTGGGTACGGATGGGCGTCCCGGACGCCATGACCGTCATCTCGACGTTCATGACGCCGCCGGGTGCATTCGAACTCGGCGAACACCCCGTCATGCTGACCGGTTTCGCCTGGGCCTCCGACGATCGGTCCGCGGGCGAGAGCGTCGTCGAGGGACTGCGCACCGCCGTCCGACCCGATCTCGCGGTCATCGCCCCGACGACGTGGACCGCCTGGCAGTCGGCGGCGGACGACCTGTTCCCGAAGGGCGTCCGCGCCTATTGGAAGAACACCTCGTTCGACACGCTCGACGACGCGACGATCGCGATCATCTGTCGCCGTGGGCGGGAGCAGACGTGGCCGGGCACGGCGTTCGACATCCACCTGATGGAAGGCGCCTTCGGGCGCGTCCCCGAGGACGCGACACCGTTCCCGGGGCGTGCCGCGCGGTACTGGCTGAACGTGTATGGCTACTGGCCGGATGCCGCTGATGACGAGGCGCGAACGGCCTTCGTCAAGGGGCTGGCGGCGGACATGGCCGCGCACGGCGCCGGCGCACAGTACGTCAACTTCCTCGGCGACGAGGGATACGCGAGCGGTGCCGGCGCCAGCGCCCTTTCGGTCTACGGCCCAGACAAGCTGGCGCGGCTGACGGCACTGAAGCGGCGCTACGACCCCGACAACCTCTTCCGGTTCAACCACAACATCCCGCCGGCCTGATCTCTCAGCGCAGGATCTCGACGACATCTCCGTCGACGACCATGTGGTCCCGTCCGACACGCTGGCCGTCGAATCGCGCCGACGGGCCCCAGACACGAGCGCCGCTGAAGCTCGCGCCGAGATCGTGATGGACCCAGTCGGCGACATCCGCGACGGTCGCCCCGGGCTCGAGCGCGAGCGGGTCGGGGTCGACCGTGCCGTCCTTCCGAAGCCGGACGCGGATGAGGCCGGTCAGTTCCCAGACCGCCCGCCGGAACGCATCGAGTGACGACTCGTCGAGCACCGACACCGGCAGGACCGTCATCGACGGAAATGCCGCCCTCAGGCCGTCGATCGCATCCGCATCCGCCTCGTCCGCGCGGGTGGCGGCAAGGACGGACGGCTTGTCGATGCCGGCCTTGGCCACTTCGTCGAGGACGGTCACGAGTTCGGCTGCGTCTCCTCCGGCGCGACAGCAATAGACGATCGCGTCGACCGAACGAAGCACGCCCAGGAGCGCACGCCCTCCACCCCGGTCGTCCGTGGCGCCCCCGATGAGTCCCGGGATCTCGACCAACTGGACCAGGACGCCGCCGATCCGGGTCAGAGCCGGGATGGGGCGGAGGGTCGTGAAAGGGTAATCGCCCGTCTTGATCTGGATCTCCGACAGCGCCTGGAGAAGGGAGGACTTGCCGACGTTCGGCGGTCCGACGAGGGCGACCTGGGCCGCGCCCTCACGCCGGACTTCGATCGAATCGCGATGGACGGCGTTGGCCCGGACACGCGTGTCTTCGATCTCGGCCTGGAGCCATTTCCGGAGGTCCGCATACGGACCGTTCCTGTAGTCCGGCAGCTCCGCGAGCAACGCGTTGACCTCGCGGACCCGCTCGCGTCCTTCCTTGCCAGTCAGACGCCGTTTCGCCACCTGGGCGAACGTGCGATGCGGCATCGGCATCGTGCATCTCCTTCGATCCGGCAGGCGGGTCGAGGCGGCGCCGGCCCCTCAGGCGGCGGCGTCGCTCACGTCCGTCCCGCCCCTTCCCTCCGACGTATCAGGGAAGGGGCCGATCAGCCGTTCTGCTTGGAGATGGTGGCGAACCACGCGTCCTGCGGGCGCGCGGGGAGGGGAGTGGCCATGTCCCGGGCAGGGTACACCGTCCATCGAGCGCACCCTGCTCCTAGATCGTCCCGTCGTGCAGTTTCGCGACGGACTTTTCGATCCGCCGTTGGCGGGTCTCGGGACTCTTCGCGTCCGCGACCGGCTCGACGATCCGGCGCTTGTTGCTGTACGAGAGTCGCTCGAAGAATGTCCGAGCCTCAGGGTCCGCATCGAGAGCTGCCGCGAGGTCGGCGGGGACGGTCACTTCCCGGGGCTGGGTGTCGAGGACGAGGTCGACATCAACCTCGTCGCCGGCCGCGATGCCTGCCGTGCTGCGGAACTCGTTGGTGACTCCGATCCAGAACTCGCCGCCCATCGACGCGACACTGCCGCGATAGCTGTGTCCATCGATGGTCATCACGACCTGGGGCTTGCGGCTCGGTCCGAGCGCAGCAACGACGTCGTCTGGGACGCGGATGCCGGCGGCCGTCTTCCCTGTGCCCTGGATGGTCGCCCGGAATCGCATGATCCGAGTATGCATCCTTGACCGCGACGGCCGCGATGTCGATCGGGGGCGGGTCGATCACGTGCAGCTCGGTTGATGCGGCCGGCGCCCGTAGCGCGCCTCATTCGAACCGGATGTCGTAGTTCACCGTGAGCAGATGCATGAACTCGCTCACGCCGCCCGTGCCCTCGCCCCACGCCTGGATGACGAGCAGCTCACCGTGAACGTCCACGAGCACGAGTCGCATGCTGAAGTCCCCCGTGATCTCCAGCAGCGGTGCCCGGCCGACGAGCTCGTCGAGGAGCAGACAGCGTTGACCGCCGGCGTAGGGCGCGAATCGCGCCGGAAGCTGGATGACACGACCGTGATAGTCGGCTGCGAACATCGCACGCGGGACGGCGCCTGGCGTCTGGAGCGTCCCCAGGTCGACCGCCTCCGCCATCGCCGGGTTGGCAAGGATCGCCTCGGCGACGGCGTCAGCGTCGGGATGGATACCGGATGTCCCGCAGCTCACCTCGTACGGTCGAAGGAAGCGCAATTCCTGGCGGCATGACTTGGCATGCGCGAACACGATGGCCCGTGTCGTCACGCTGACGGGGGTGCACCATTCGTCCCCATTGTTTCCCGGGTCCCGCGGACGGACCTTGAACGTCATGCGGGTCATGAATAGGTCACTCGTGTAGGTGACACCGGGCTCGAGGTGGGTCAGCGACTCGATGGCGGTGGCCGGCAAGATCGAATGCGATGGAGCCGGAGTCGTCACCGCGGATGGGGTAGGAGTTGACGTCGGCTGCGGCAGCACGATCCCAGACAACGGCGTCAGGCCGATGACCGCGACCGAACCGACGACGCAGACCAGGGCGGCAGCGATGAGCAACCGCCACGGCGACCGCTGACCGGGCGTTCGCCGCAGCATGGCTGGCCGTCGCGAGATGCGCTGTCCGGTCACGCGCACGTCCTCGATCACGGCGTCGAGCAGCCCATCGGGTGCCATGCGTGGCGGTGTCGCGAGGACATCGGACAGGAGGTCCTGGAATCGTCGATCGTCGTTCATGCCGGCCGTCCTTCCGAGGCCACCGAACGCGCGTCAGCTTCGACCGCGGCACGCAGCGACCGGAGCGCGTAGTGGTGCCGCGACCTTGCGGTCCCCACCGGGATCCCGAGCGTCTCGGCGACCTCGGTGAGAGGCAGGGCATCGAAGTGATGCAGGACGACGACGGCCCGCTGCTCGATCGGCAGACGGCGGAAGGCCCGTTCGAGCTGGTCGCGGTCGGCGAGCGCGGTCGCGGAGTCGCTGTTCCTCTCTTCCTGAGGGACGGATCTCATCGTCGCCACGAACGCTCGCTGCCGGCGCGCCTCCTCGTAGCATGTTCGGATGAGGGTCCGGTACAGCCACGCATCGAATCTCGCCGGGTCGCGGAGCGAGGGCAGCTGGACCCACGCTCGAAGCAAAGCCGTCTGGACGGCGTCCTGTGCACGGTCGGAGTCGTGGAGGACGCGGACTGCGACCGCGTACAGACGGTCGATCGATGCCGATGCGAGTGCGCCGAACGCATCGCGGTCGCCTTTCTGCGCTCGGGCGATGAGGTCCAGCACGCCTGCTCCTGTATCGATGGTCGGCCCTGTCAACCGATATGAGCGCGAGGCGTCGGGAAACGTTCAGTCTTCGCCGGCGCTGGCGTGAACGTGCCACGGATCCGGCGTCTGGGCACGCACGAACTCGATCCTTCCGAGGTCCGGGCGATCCGGGAGATCATGACCCTTGCCTTCGGGGACGACGAGGAGGAAGCCTTCACCGACGCGGACTGGGCACATGCGCTCGGCGGCGTCCACGTTGTTGTTGACGTCGGCGGCGAGATCGTCTCGCACGCGGCCGTCGTGGAACGCGCATTGCACATCGCGGAGCGGCCCGTTCGGACAGGGTATGTCGAGGCCGTCGCCACGAGGCCCTCTCGACAGGGCGAGGGCCACGGGACGCGTGCGATGCTGGACGTGAATGCGATCATCCGCGAGCGTTTCGAGCTCGGCGCGCTGGGAACCGGCAGCCATCACTTCTACGAGCGTCTCGGCTGGGTCACCTGGCAGGGGCCGACGTTCGTCCGAACGCGAGAGGGTCTCGTCCGCACGCGTGACGAGGACGGTGGGATCCTCATCCTCGAGACCCGGACGTCGCCGCCTCTCGATCTCAGCGCGCCACTCAGCTGCGAGTGGCGTCCCGGCGACGTCTGGTAACGGGATCCGTCAGCCCGGGATCGGTCCGTCCGCCCACGGCATCAGCGGTGGGGGCGTCATGACCGAGTCGATCCGGACGGGGCGTCCACCATCCGCCATCGACGCCGCGGCCCCGTCGAGGATGTCGACGACATGCGCCGCCTGTTCAGCGCTGGCCCGGTGGGGCCGTCCTTCGGCGATCGCGCCTGCCATCTCCGCGACGCCCCGTGCCCACGCGGTCCCCGCGAACGGCGGACGGACCAGCTCGACCGGTTCGTAGGCGCCCCCGTACGGACCGACCTCGACCGACGCATCGAAGTTCTGCTGGTTGCCGAGGGCCAGCGACGCACGGTCACCGTGGAACTCGAGGCTCCCGCGTCCCCTGGCAGGTTCGCCGACGTAGAAGCTCGTCGTCAGCCGAACGACGGGACCGGCTTCGAGCTCGATCGCGGCGACGACGAGGTCCGGCTGGCCGATGCGGAACCCAGTCCCATCCAGGCCCATCCGGTCTGGCATGAGTTCCCAGCCCCAGGCACGCACCGACGCTGCCCGGCCGAGCATCGTCGTGACGAGGGTCAGCGGATACACCCCGACGTCCACGAGCGCGCCAACGTCGTAGAACGGAGCCGGCGCGGGGTGCCACGTCTCGATCCGCCCCCATGGAACCTCGCAATAGACGGCACGGACGGTCCCCAGCCGACCGCTCCGAACCCAGGCGGCAGCTGTCTGTTGCGCCTCACCGAGGAAGGTCGACGGCGAGCAGCCGAGGCGAAGTCCGCGCTCGGTGGCGAGCTCCACGAGCGCATGCGCGTCCGCTCCGTTCAGCGCGAGCGGCTTTTCCGAATACACGTGCCTGCCAGCCTCGAGCGAGCGGCGGGTCACCTCGAGATGCGCGTGGTGCACCGTGAGATTGACGATGATGTCGACCTCGTCGTTCGCCAGGAGATCGTCGAGCGTCGGCTCGACTCGCACTCCGTGCTCGGCCGCGAAAGTCGTCGCGCGACCGGTGTCGACGTCCGTGACCGCGACGAGCTGGATCTCAGGATGGGTCGCTGCATCACGGGCGTATCCGCGCGCGATGTTCCCCGTGCCGACGATGCCGAGGCCGAATGGCGCGCTGCGCTTCATCGCCAGAGGCTACGGTATCGACCTCCCGGACGTCGACGGCGGACGCAGGTCGAGTCCCGATGTCCTATCGTCGAGCGATGAAGCACGACCAGATCGCTCTGCAGCTCTACACCGTCCGCGACCTTACGAAGACCGACCTCGGCGGGACCCTCCGCGAGGTCGCCGCGGCAGGCTACCGATCGGTCGAGCTCGCGGCGATGCCGCCGACGACACCAGGCGAGCTTGGCCGCCTCCTCGCCGACACGGGACTCCGCGCGATCGCCTCTCACGAAGGGATCGGGAGCATGCGCGCTGACGCGGGCGCCGTCGTGGACCGTCTCGCGGACCTCGGCTGCCCGCGCGTCATCCTGCCCGGGATGGAGCCGACGGACCGATCGACACGTGACGCTGTTCGACGCTTCGCGGATGACGTCAACGGATTCGTCCGTATCGTTGCCGACCGCGGCCTCCGGCTCGGCTATCACAATCACGACTGGGAGTTCGAGCCGTTGGACGGGACGACGACCTGGGACATCCTCCTCGAGCACCTCGATCCCGAGGTCGACCTCGAGATCGACGTCTATTGGGCGGCCGTCGCCGGCCGGGACCCCGCCACGATCATCCGCCAGACCGCCGGTCGGGTCGCCGCGCTCCACATGAAGGACCTCATCGCCGAGGGCGAGCCCCACGACGCGCCGCCGGGCGAGGGGCAGCTCGACTTCCCGGGCATCGTCGCGGCTGGCCGCGAAGCCAACGTCGAGTGGTACATCGCCGAGCAGGATGATCCGCAGTCACCGATCGACGACATCGGCCGGGCCCATCGATACCTCGCGTCACTCGCTGATTGACGGCAGAATGGCGGGATGAGCGACGTGACGTCCGCCGCCGGTACCGCGGCGCGCGACCCGCTCGAGACCGCGCATCAGGCGATCAAGCGGCATGACTGGGCAGCGGCATTCGACGCCCTCACGGAGGCAGAACAGGCACACGGGCTGAGCGGCCACGACCTCGAGGACCTCGCGATGGCCGCGTTCTTCACGGCCCGCGGCGGACTCACGCGTGAGATCAAAGAGCGCGCGTTCAGCGTTTACGAAGCCGAGGGCGATGCAGTCCGCGCCGCGTATCTCGCCGTCGACATCGCGCGGGAGTACGGCTATCAGGGCCAGCGCTCCATCGCCGGCGTCTGGATCCGGCGGGCCGAGCGGCTCGTCGGGACTGACTCCTCCACCTACGTTGACGGGTTCCTCGCCCTCGGCCGCAGCGAGGCGGCGGCGGCGTCGGGCGACATGGACGCGGCGCTCGCGTTCGCCGAATCCGCGATCGATATCGGGCGCCGCGTGTCCCACCCCGATCTCAGCGCCTACGCACTCGTCAACCTGGGCGCGCTCAAGATCGCGTCCGGATCAACGATCGACGGGGTCGCCTTGATGGAGGAGGCAGCGATCTCGGCGGTCGATGGGGAGTTGTCGCCGTTCACGACAGGCGTCACCGCGTGCCGGATGATCAGCGCCTGTCGGGACCTCACCGACTATCGTCGGGCGACAGAGTGGATCGAGGCGACCGAACGCTACTGCGACCGCCAGTCATTGTCCGGTTTTCCCGGCGTGTGCCGGATCCATCGAGCGGAGGTCGCGGCGGTCGGCGGAGCCTGGGACAGTGCCGAGGCGGAGCTCGAGCGGGCGACGAGCGAGCTCGAGGCATACAAGGCGACGCCGCCCCAGGCCGACGGCTTCTACGCCATCGGAGACATCCGGCGACTCCGGGGCGACTTCGCAGGTGCGGAGGCCGCGCTACGGGAGGCACACCAGCGTGGCCGGTCGCCGCAGCCGGCCCTCGCGTTGCTGCGGCTGGCCGAAGGCAAGGTGAAGGCTGCCTTCGTCGCGATCGAGGCGGCCGTCGCCGACGAATCGTGGGACCACTGGGCGCACACACGCCTGCTTCCAGCGCGGGTCGAGATCGCGATCGCCGCCGGTGAGGTTGCGACCGCTCGCAATGCCGTCGACGCGTTCTCGGCGAACGTCGCTGAGTACCCGTCCCCCGCACTCGTCGGCAACCGTCAGACGGCGCTCGGCCGGGTCCTGCTGGCCGAGGGCGACGCGGCTGGAGCGGCACGAGAGCTGCGCGCTGCGATCAAGACGTGGCGTGAGGTGGGAGCGCCATACGAGATCGCGCGTGCGCGCGCCGTACTGTCTCGTGCCCTTCAGGTGCTCGGTGACGAGGATGACGCCGACTTCGAGCGGTCTGCCGCGCTCGAGGAGTTCCGCCGTCTCGGAGCCCAGGTCGACGTCGCGATCCTCGAGCGCGAGGAACGTGACATGACCGATCGGCGAGCCGCGCCGAGCACGACGCGTATGACGTTCATGTTCACAGACATCGTCGGGTCGACCAACCTTGCCGATGCGATCGGCGACGATGCGTGGGAACGTGTCCTCCGCTGGCACGACGAGACACTACGCACGGCGATCACGGACGGGGGAGGGGACGTCGTCAATACGACCGGCGATGGCTTCTTCGCCGCGTTCGGATCCGCTCGCAACGCCGTCGACAGCGCGGTCGCGATCCAGCGCGCACTGCTCGCGGGCCGTGACACCGTCTTCGTGGTCCCCGCGGTCCGGATCGGCCTTCACACGGCAGAAGCGACCGTGCGCGGAACGGACTACAGCGGCAAGGGCGTTCACGTCGCAGCCCGCGTCGGGTCACTCGCGAGCGGCGGGGAGATCCTCGCGACGGCGGCAGTCCTGGCGGAAGCCGGCCAACCGGATGCGATGAACCGTCGCGCCGAGCAGATCCGCGGGGTCGCGGAGCCCGTCGAGATCGCCGCGATCGCCTGGTCCTGAGAGCGCCGGGCTAGAACAGGGCGCGCTTCAGGACCCAGAGGCCGACGACGACCATCACGACGAGGCCGAGCAGCGCCGCCGGCGGCAGCGTCGAGAGCGTGTGGACCGAGTCGTTGAACGCCTGACCGATCTGGACGCTCATGTCGGCCGAACCGCCCCCGGCGCCACCACCGTTGACACGACCCGCGCCCTGGCCGACGCCATTCCCGTATTCGAGCATGGCGCGATCATCGCACGCCCGCGCAATGGGCAGAGGTCGAGCGCCGTGGGGCGAGGACGCGGAGCCGAGACCGGCAAAGCCCTTCGCGAACCGGATGCGACGTGTCGTCGTATATTCCGAGGATGCTGACCGTGCGGACGTGGGGCCGCTCGTCGAGGCTGGGCCGGTCGGTGCGACTCGGCCTGGCGGGGATGCTCGTGGTCGTCGGCCTGGGCGCATCGTCGGGGGCCGCGAACGCCGCGCCGTCGCGTGGCTTCGCGCTCGATCTCGGCCGCCGCTCCGACTACGTCGCGCAGACCAACAACGTCCAGTGCGTCGGCGCGAGCACCCAGATGATGCTCAACATGATCCGGCCGGGCGCCGATCGAAGCGCATCGACCCAACTACGCCTGCAGAAGGTCGCCCGCGCCTGGAGCGGCCCGCGACCCGACGGCCGGATCCGGAAGGGAGCGGGCGTGCAGGGATGGGCCGTCGGTCTCACGCTCGCAGGGGCAGGCCCGTATCGCGTCGTCGGGCTGCCGACGATCGATGATGCACTCCTCGTTGCGGCGCGCGCGATGAAGGCAACGGGACGGCCGGTCGGCCTCCTGATGTGGCATGGCCGTCACGCCTGGGTCATGAGCGGTTTCGAGGCCACGGCCGACCCGTTCGCGGGCGGAACCCGTGTCACAGCCGCGATCGTCGAGGACCCGCTCTATCCGCACGGGTCGACGGCGTGGGGTCCAAGCCCGGCCCCGGGCGCGAAACTCAGCGTCAAAGCCCTGGCCCGCCAGTTCGTCCCACGATTCAGCTCGTGGGGGAACCCGAGCCTCGCCGGTACGTACGTCCTCGTCCTTCCGTACGAATTCGACGCGCGAACCCTGCGTCGCGCCTAGGCGGACGGCCGGTCGCCGCCGGATCGCGCACGACATGGCACGATTCGGACATGGAAGACAGCCGTCACGTCGCCGACAGCCATGACCTGATCCGCGTCCAGGGCGCGCGTGTCAACAACCTCAAGGACATCAGCCTCGAGATCCCGAAGCGCCGCCTGACGGTGTTCACCGGCGTGTCGGGCTCGGGCAAGAGCTCGCTCGTGTTCGCCACCATCGCGGCGGAGTCGCAACGCCTGATCAATGAGACCTACAGCACGTTCGTGCAGGGCTTCATGCCCACGCTGGCGCGACCCGATGTCGACGTCCTCGAGGGTCTGACGACGGCGATCATCGTCGACCAGGAGCGGATGGGGGCGAACCCGCGCTCGACCGTCGGCACGGCGACCGACGCCAACGCCATGCTGCGCATCCTGTTCAGCAGGCTCGGCCGACCGCACATCGGGTCGCCCCAGGCGTTCTCCTTCAACGTCGCCTCGATCAGCGGAGCGGGCGCGGTCACGCTCGAGCGCGGCGGGAAGACCGTGCGGGAGCGCCGCAGTTTCCACGTCACCGGCGGCATGTGCCCGCGCTGCGAGGGCATGGGCCGGGTGGAGGACATCGACCTCACCCAGCTGTACGACGACTCCAAGTCGATCAACGAGGGTGCGATC
>JBJMMQ010000074.1:0-6546 GCA_045804705.1 Chloroflexota bacterium | reverse complement strand
ACCGATGCCGAAGCCACCGAGGGTCGCCCACCGACCGACGCAAGGAGAGCCCCGCACGTCGGACAGGACAACCTGCCGTACGGGACGGATGCACCGCATTCGATGCAGTCGATGGACTTCGTCATGGCGCGCCCCCCGGCTTCGGACCGCAGGGTCCGCTGGTCCGGCTCACAGCGTCGCAGACGACCCCTCGCCGTGCCAGTCCCCCGACCGGCTGTCAGCGGATGCCCCGAATGTCCTCTGCCTGGCGGCCTCCGCGATGGTCCAGATGGCGGCCCGCCACGCGCAGACGACGCTCACGAGAAGGAGGCCGACAGCGAACAGGACGACCAGCGCGACGACCGAGACGACGATCCGGACCGAGTCGCCGTCGTCGAGCGCGTCGCCGGTGGCGGACCACACGGCCGCCGAGGCCAGGGCCGACGGGACGATGACGGCGGCGAGGGCGAGTGTCGGGATCCAGAACCGGACGAGGACCGAAAACGGATGACGCAGACACTCGCCAGTCGCCGCGACGAGCGACCTTCCGGCGCCGTCATCGGCCAGCACGATGCGGCGGGCCGCGATAGCGCCGACGATCTCCCAGGCCATCCACGTCAGGACGATGCCCACGACCACCTCGGGCCGGGCCGCGAGAACGCGCAGCACGATGGGGGTGGCAGTGTCACCCGGGCTGGTCAGCTCGTTGTACGTGGTGACGACGAGCCGGAACGAGGCCCACACCAGGACGAGCGCGAACGGGATCGCGGCGACGAGGCGAGCGGCGAGGATCCGTCCGGCGACCCGCCGCCCACGGGACGCAACGTCACGGCCGGAATCGGCGTTGCGACGAGGGCCACCGTCGCCCGCTTCCTGTTCGGCCACGACCGATCGGGCCGCCTCGGCCTCGAGAGCCGCAGCGAGCCAACCGCCGCCGACCAGCCACGCCACGATCGTGACGGCCAGGAGCGACCCGCCCACGGCCGCATCGACCGGCACCTGTCCGAGCGCGATCGCGGTCAGCGTCGGGCCGAACACATTGCCGAGGCCGACTGGCGTCGGGATGACGATGATCGGGACGACCAGGACGAGGATGCCGCCACGGATCAGGAACGCGGCGAGCGCGAGCGGCCAGGTGGACGGCGTTGCGAGCGTGACGTGCAGCCCGCGTCCGACGCCCACGCCCCGAGTCACGGCGCGGGGCTGGCCGACGGCGAAAGGCTCGGCGGCGCGAGTTCCGGCGCGAGGACCTGGAGGCGCTGAAGAGCGGCCTCGACGAGCGCGATCTCGGAGCCATAGCGCGCGAAGTCGCCGTCACGCAGCGCGGTCTGGGCGAGCGCGAAATGGAGGTTCGCGTAGTCGATGAGCCCCGGGACGTCGGCGGGCAGGTCGACGCTCGCCGGTGGTGTCGGGGCGGGCGTCGGGCTGCTTCCCGGCGCTGCCGATGCCGGCGGCGTCGGGCTCGGTGTCGGTGGCGGTGACCCGCCCGGCGGGGCGCTCGGCGCATTGCCGGCCTCGGCGGCGAGCAGGAGCCGTAAGGCCTCGCCGAGCGAATCGGCCCAGACGACCTGACGGGGCGACGCGACGACGATCCGCTTGAATTCAGGGAACGCCGACCCGGTCGACTGGAGATAGACCGGCTGCAGGTAGATGAGCGAATCGTCCAGCGGCACGACGATCAGGCTGCCCCGGATGACGTTGCTCCCCGACTGGTTCCAGAGCGAGATCTGGGCGCTGATCGCCGGGTCCTGGTCGATGCGTGCCTCGATCTGCGCCGGTCCGAAGATCGTCGTGTCGGCGGGGAACCGGTAGACCTGCACCTGCCCGTAATTCGACCCATCCATACGCGCCGCGATCCACGAGATCATGTTCGGGCGGTCCTTCGGGACCATCGGCTGGAGGAGCAGGAACTCGACGCCTTCTTCCTTCGGCAGGCGCATCTCCACGTAGTAGGCCTCGGCTGGAAGCGTCTGCTCGCTCGTCTGGCCTGGGACGGTCCACAGGTCGTCCGCTCCGAAGAACTGCTGGGTATTGGTCACGTGGTAGCGGCCGAACATGTTCGTCTGGACGTTGAACAGGTCCTCGGGGATGCGAAGGTGCTTCTGGAGCCCGGCCGGCATCGACGACATCGGCTCGAACAATGTCGGGAAGACGCCCTGGTAGGCGCGGATGATCGGATCGTCGGGGTCGCTGACGTAGAAGTGCATGGTCCCGTCGTAGGCGTTGACCGTGATCTTCACGCTGTTCCGGATGTAGTTGATCGCCTCGTCGCCGAGGCCCGAGGTCGAGGGGGCCCGGAAGCCCTGCGCGTTCGGGAACCGGTCGGACGTCGTGAACGCGTCCTGGACATAGACCATCTGACCGGCGTCGTCGATCACAAGGTATGGGTCCGCGTCGAATCGCAGGAACGGCGCCACCATCGACAGCCTGTCGCCTATCGAACGATGGAACAGCAGCTGGCTGGAGGACGTGACCTGGTCGCTGATGAGGAGGTCGAGGTCGCGGAAGCGTGCCGCGAACAGCAGCCTCATGAGAGTCTTGTCGATCGAGATGCCCGTCGTCCCCGTCCAACGCGTTTGGGCCCCGTCCGTCCCCTCCGTGTCGCTCTCGCCGGTCGGGTAATCGAATTCGTTCTGTTGCGCGCCGACCACGATGTACGAGCTCGGCCGCTCACCGAAGTAGATGCCCGAATGCGCCGGATCGATGGGTGGTGCGCCGTTGGTCGAGGTCGGCGGAAGGTTGCTGATGAACAGGCGCGGCTGGCCTTCGCTCCCGACCTCGTTCACCGGGACCATCGCGGCTCCGACGCCGTGCGTGAACCGGATGCGCTGGTTGACCCATCCCGACGCGTTCGGGTTCTGCTCGAGCGCCAGCTCGCGTGCGGACAGCATCACCTGGCGGGGGACGCCGTCGATGATGTAGCGGTCGGTGTCCACACCTGTGAAGTCGTAGTACCTGCGCACGGTCTGGAGCTGGTCGAGCGTCGTGCGGAGCGGACGCGGGTCCCACAAGCGGGCGCTGACAAAGGTGTCGGCCTCCTTCGTGATCTGCTCCGCCGTGAGTACCTCGTTGCCGGTGAAGGGCACGTCGCTCCAGCCGCCGAGGTCGTAGGCGAGCCGGGTCATCGCGATGTTGTTCCCGATGTACCGCTCTTCCTGCGCGTACTGGTTGGGCAGGACCGAGAAGCGCTGGACGGCTTCCGGGTAGATCCGCCCGACGACGATCGAGGCCAGGAACCAGACGCCGATGGTCAGCCCGAGCGGCCACAGGACCCGGGTGAACGCGCCGCCCACGAGCAGCGCCGCCGCGATGCCCGACAGGACCGTGAGGATGTCGTAGGCGAGGAACTGCGCGTTCTGGTCCGTGAAGCTGACGCCCGTCGCGACGCCGCGGTTGCTGTAGACGAGCTCGAGCTTGTCGAGCTGGTAGCCGAACGCGACCGACAGCAGGAACAGTCCGGCGAGGACCGCGAGATGGACGCGGATCTGGGTCGAGAACACGAGCCCGCCACGTGAGGCGCTGATGACGTAGCGGGCGAGGACGAGGATCAGCGAGCTGATGACAAGGGCATTGAACAGGCCCTGGATGAGGCGGAGGAAGGGCAGCTCGAACAGGAAGTAGCTGATGTCCCTGTTGAAGATCGGGTCGGTGACCGACGCGGTCGGCGAGAACGGGACCCGGTGGATCCACAGGAGGACCGTCTCCCACGCGCCGGACATCGATGCGCCGACAAGCAGCGCGACGAACAGGGCGATCGCGCCGAGGATCCAACCCGCGACCGGCGTCAGGTCCGGGATGTCGCCCGCGTCGAAGACGATCGCGTTGCTCGTGCGGTCGTCGCCACCGCGCGGGTCGTAGCCGGGCCGGCCGAATGGATCGCGACCGCCGTAGGTCGCCCGCGGTCCGCGCCGCTCGTCGGCGGCCTGGGCCGCGGCGTTGATCCGATCGACCAGCGACTGGATCCCCCGGCCACCCTGGCCGTCCTCCGCGTCGGGGACGAGCCGTCCGGCCAACCACAGATTCCCGAACAGGACGATGAGGGCGAGCACGAATGCACCGAGCCCGAGGCCGATCGTCGCCGTGATCCGGGTCCAGAAGACCGGATCGAAGCCGACGCTCTGGTACCACAGGGCGTCCGTCCACAGGTCGATCCCGAAGCTGAACAACAGGAAGATCGCGATGACCGCCGCGATCCCGAGACCGATCCCGATCCGCCGGCCCATGCGTGCCGCCCTCCCGGGACGACCATCGTCCGGGCCGCCGGGTCCGCGCCCACGTCGCCTCCCGCGCCCGCCGCCGCGCCCGCCCTTGCTGCCGTCCGCATGAAGGACCGTCGGCTCCTCACGCTCCGCGTCGTCGGCGGCCTCGTCGTCGAGATCGTCCGCGCGCTCGTCGTCGGGGTGGTCCGTGGCGGCCTCATCGCGCTCACCATCCGACCCCGACTTATCCACCTCGGCGTCGGACGGGCGGCGTCGGGCGCCCGCATCCGGGTCCTGCCCGCGCGCGATCGCCTCGCGCTTGCGGAGCTCCTCCATGAAATCGTCGAAAAGGTCGCGCATCCGGCGGCGAGTCTACCCGGCCGGGCCGTTCAGGGCCGGTGGAGTCCTTCGATGGCGCGCACGACCCCCTCGAGGACGGTCTCCGCGAGCTCATTCGGGCGCATCGCGGCGACCCGCGCGGGCTCGAACCGGAAGGCCACCCGGATCGCGAGCGGGACGCGCCACGGCCGGCTCGGGTCGTCGGGCGGCGCGATCAGTCCGAGACGCATCTGGAGCCGACCGCCGTCTTCGAGGATGAACCCCGACAGCGCGCCGCTGACGCCGGGGCCGAGCCTCGCCAGCGGTGGGTCGGGCGGCGGTCCTGCCCCGGGCGCGACGTCGCGGAAGCTCACGACTCCCTCGGGGTCCGTCACCCAGATGACGGCTAGCCACCAACCGTCGGGCGCCTCAGATGGGCGCGCCATCCCTGCCGATAGGGTCCGCCCGGAGAGTCGGACCGGGCGCTCACGCAGGAACGATGGGCCGGGCGGCGGGAGGCGGTCGGGCATCGCCGCAGGATAGTGGCGCCGCTACGACGCGGGCTTGTCCGTGTCAGGCTCGGCAACGGGCGGGTCGGAGCCGTCGGGATCCTCGGTCTCCGGCTGCGCCGACATCGCGGCGGCGACCAGGGCGTCGGCGGTCTCGGCCGGTGTTTCGGCTGCCGCCTCCGCATCTGCCAACGGGCGAAGGCCGTCGGGTAGTTCCGCGACGCGGCCTTCGACGAGCGCGTCCGACAGGATCGAATCGGCCTCGGCCTGAAGGTTCGAGATCTTCGCCTCCAGCTCCAGCCGCAGGATCTCGCGCTGGACGTCCTCGTCCGGCCGGGCGATGGCGTCGACCTCGGTGATCGTCGCCGGAGGCTCGACCTCGTCTCCGCCAAGCCACGACAGGAGCTTGCTTCGCTGCGGCGGACGTCGGGTGAGCAGGGACGCCGCGTCCACCGACGTCACGCCCGGAAGGTCATGCTCCTCATCCGACCGGAGGATCGCCAGGCAGGATGGACAGACAGCGGTCTCCGGCGTGACGGCGGCCGAACACCACGGGCAGACGGTGGGGCCGGGATCGGGCGGGGTCAGGGGATCGGCCATCTGCGCAATCGTAGCGCGCGCCACGACGCGTTCGATGGCCCATGTGTCAGGGACGCGCCGGTACTCTCATTCCCATTCGATGGTCGCCGGCGGCTTCGAGCTGATGTCGTACACCACCCGGTTGACGCCGGGCACCTCGTTCACGATGCGCGACGAGATCCGGCCCAACACGTCGTACGGGAGCTTCGCCCAGTCCGCGGTCATGCCGTCCTCGCTGGTGACGGCCCGGATCGCGACGACGTTCGCGTAGGTCCGGCCGTCGCCCATGACTCCGACCGAGCGGACCGGGGTCAGGATCGCGAAGGACTGCCACAGGCTCCGGTACAGGTTGGCTGCCTTGATCTCGTCGATGACGATCCAATCCGCCTCCCGGAGCGTGTCGAGGCGCTCGGCGGTCACCTCGCCGATGATCCGGATCGCCAGTCCGGGCCCCGGGAACGGCTGGCGGAGGACCATCGCATCCGGGAGGCCGAGCTGGAGGCCGACGCGGCGGACCTCGTCCTTGAACAGGTACCGGAGCGGCTCGATGAGCTGGAACCGGAGATCGGATGGCAGCCCGCCGACGTTGTGGTGGGTCTTGATCTTCTGGGCGGCCTTCGTCTCGGACGTGGCGGACTCGATCACGTCCGGATAAAGCGTCCCCTGGGTGAGGAAGTCGATCCGGCCGAGGCGCGCGGCCTCTTCCTCGAAGACCCGGATGAACTCGTCACCGATGATCCGGCGCTTCTCCTCCGGGTCCTCGACGCCGGCAAGGCGGGCCAGGAAGCGCTCGCGGGCGTCGACCATCACGAGGTTCATCCCGAGGTCGCGCTCGAAGGTGTCCCGCAGCAGCTCGGATTCCTTCTTGCGCATCAGCCCGTGGTCGACGTAGATGCAGGTCAGCCGGTCGCCGACGGCGCGATGGACGAGCGCCGCCGCCACGGCCGAGTCGACGCCACCCG
>JBJMMQ010000073.1:0-31587 GCA_045804705.1 Chloroflexota bacterium | reverse complement strand
CGATCTCGACCGCGACCAGGGCGTCGATGGCCAGGCCGTACTTCCGGACGAGCCAGCCGATGCCGCCACCGAGGGTCAGGCCGCTGATGCCGACCGAGCCCGTGTCACCGAACGGTGTCGCAAGCCCGTGCGCCGCCGCGGCGACCGTGTACTCACCGGCAGTCAGGCCGGGCTGTGCCCACGCGAGTCGTCGCTCGGGGTCGATGTGCAGACCCTTCATGGGGCCGAGGTCGAGGACGATGCCACCGTCGTTCGTGCCGTAGCCGGCCAGGCTATGGCCGCCGCCACGGATCGAGAGCTCGAGGCCGGACTCTCGGGCAAGCGTCACGGTCTGGGCGACGTCAGCCGCGTCCGCCGCGCGGACGATGAGGGCGGGCCGTCGGTCCGCGTTCGCGTTGTGGACGAGGCGCGCTTCGTCGTACTCGGCGCTGCCGGGCAGGATGATCGAACCGTGGATCGAGGCTTCGAAGGCTTCGAAATCGAGCGCGTCTGCGGTCGAGGAACGGGGCTGAAAGGCTTCCATATCAAGCTCCTTCGGGTCGGGTGGTTGCGTCGTGGAGGGGTACCGCGATGGTCGAGCGCGCTGCCTCGACCTGCACCCGACACGCGTCACGTCGGGGATATGGACATCCGACGATGACGTCACCGACCGGTGCCGGGCCGCGTCGTCGAGCGACCGCCCCTAGGTCGGGCGGGTCTCGCGAAGGCGGACGGCGACGACAAGACCCGACAGCGCGGTCAGCACGGCGACGGCGAGGATCGCGGCGCGGGCATCGGCTCGATCGACCAGGAAGCCGACGAGGATCGCGCCGATCGCGAACCCGAGATCACGCCAGAACCGGTAGACGCCGGTGATCGCTCCCCGCTGCCGCGGCTCTGCGACGTCGGCGACGACCGCGAGCAGCGTCGGATAGACCATCGCGGTGCCAAGCCCGAGGGCGACAGCGGCCACGAGCCATGGGACGAAGTCGTCGACGGCGGCGATCGCCGCGATCGCGGCGGCCTGGAGGAGCATCCCGGCGACGATGAGTGCCTTGCGGCCGTTCCGGTCCGACAGCGCGCCCGTGCCGACCTGGAGCAGTCCCCACGTGGCTGGGTACGCCCCTGCGAGGATGCCGATCTGCAGGAGACTCATCCCCGACGTCGCCCAGACGAGCGGGAGGAGCCCCCAGGCCATCGCATCGTTGAGGTTGTTGACGAGCCCGGCCTGCGACACGGCGGACAGGGACGGATCGCTGATCGTGCTCCGCCACGCAAGCTGGAGCCAGCCCGGGTCGGGAACGGAGGCGGTGGCCGCCGTAGATCGATCCCTGCTCTCGAGGAGGGCGTGGCCGTGTGTCTCGTGGACGAGCAATACCGATGCCCCGAGTCCGAGGCCGACGATCGCGATGCCAAGGTAGAACGTCTGCGGCCGCAGCCCGGCGGCCTCGGCGATCAGACCCGTCAGGAAGGCGACGAGCGCCACGGCGAGATAGCCCGCGGCCTCGTTCAGCCCGAGTGCCAGACCGCGCCTCCGCGGACCGACGAGGTCGATCTTCATCAGGACCGTCGTCGACCAGGTCAGCCCCTGGTTGACCCCGAGCAGCAGGTTGGCGACGACGACCCAGGTCCAGTCGGGCGCGACGATGAGCAGGAACGGCACAGGCACACCGACCAGCCACCCGGCGACGAGGACAGGCTTCCGGCCGACGCGGTCCGCCAGCCTGCCCGCGAGGAGATTCGTGACGGCCTTCGCCAGCCCGAAGGCGATGAGGAACGAGAGCGCGGCGGTCGCTGTCGGGAGGCCGAAGACGTCGACTCCGAGGAGCGGGACGACCGCCCGCTCCTGGCCGACCATCCCGCCGACGAGGGCACTGACGCCGACCAGCAACGCGAATTGGCCGGCATTGGCGCGAAGGCCGAGGGTGATGGGTCGGTGCTCAGGCGGCGCCACGGCGCGAGGCTACCACCCGCCTTCGCAGGGTTCTGCGATCAGCCGACGCCGCGGACGTCGAGGACGCGTCCCCAATGGAAGACCCGGACCGCCATGAGGACGCCGAATGCAGCGAGCACCAGGATCGCGGCCGCGGCGATCGATGCGTCGAGGTCACCGCCCTGGAACTCCGAGTACACGACCAGAGGCAGGGTCTGCGTCTTGCCCTCGACATTGCCCGCGAACATGATCGTCGCGCCGAATTCGCCGAGCGACCGTGCCCACGCCATGACGAGGCCGGCGGCGAGGGCGGCGCCCGCCAGCGGGACCGTGATGGCCCGGAACAGCTGGCGTTCGGACGCCCCGTCGACACGGGCGGCGTCCTCGAGGTCGCGGTCGACAGCGGCGATCCCGGTCCGTGCCGAACGGATGAAGAACGGGGCGGAGACGAACGTCTGGGCCAGGATCACCGCGATCGTCGTGAACGGCACGGATATCCCGAGCAGCTCGAACGGCGCGTTCAGCAACCCGCGCCGGCCGAAGACGAGCAGCAACGCGAGACCGGCCACCGATGGCGGCAGGACGATCGGCAGGTCGACGATCGCCTCGAGAAGGCCCTTCGCCCGGAAGCGCCGCCGGGCGAGGACGACCGCCAGCGGCAGCCCGAGGAGGACGGTCACGACCAGGCTGATCGCGGTGGTGACGAGGCTGAGCCACAGCGCCTCGAGGACGACCGGCGAGGCGATCGCGACCGAGAGCGAGCCGTCGACGACGGCCCGGATGACGAGCGTCAGGACCGGCAGGCCGAGGAACAGCGCGAACAGGACGGCGATGGTGAGAAGCGAGCGGTCGCCCCAGCTCGACCGCCCGCCGAAGCGAGCGCTTGCGGCGATCCCGGTCACGAGGGCGGCAGGAAGCCGAAGCTGCCCAGGATCGCCTGGCCGTTGGGCCCGGCGAACCAGGTCAGGAAAGCCCCGGCGTCGCTCGGGTTCTGTGACTCCTTGGTCACGACCCCGGCGTAGGTCGCGAGCGCGTTCGCCCTCGCCGGGATGTCGACGGTGGCGACCCTGGTCGACGCCTTCGCGTCTGTCACGTAGACGATCGCCGCATCGCCTTCACCGAGCTCGAGCTTGGCGACGACGGCGCTGACGTTGTCCTCCCTGGACACGATGTTCTGCCTGTACCGCGCCTCGAAGTCGGCCGGATAGCCCGGCTCCATGGCCAGGTTCGCCACGACCTGGTTCGCGTACTTCGTGACCGGGACGGCGTCTCCGGCGGCGATGACCTTCACGGAGGGCTTCGCGAGGTCCGCCGGCGACGTGATCCTCGCCGGGTTCGATGCCGGCACGATCACGGCCAGCTTGTTGCCGGCGAAGGCCACGGTCGGCCCGACGGTGAGGTTCGCGTCAACAAGCTTCTTCGGGTTCGCGGTGTCCGCGGACAGGAAGACGTCCGCCGGGGCGCCTTGTTCGATCTTCGTCTCGAGCGCTGACGAGGAGTCGGTCGAGATCGCGATCGTGACGCCGGGATGGGATGACTCATACGCGCTTCGGGCAGCCCCGAGGACGCCCTTGAGGGATGCGGCGGCATACACGGTCACTCCGACCGTGGGCGCGGCGGCGCTCTGGGCGACCGACGCGCCCGCCTGGACGCCAGAACATGCCCCAAGCAACGTCGCGACGACGCCCAGCAGGAGCGCGCGGTCCGATCTCACGCGCGGGATTCCCGGTCCGACGGGATCTCGACGATCACATTGGTCGCTTTGACCACGCAGACCGCCTCGTCGCCGACCTTGAGATCGAGGTCATCGATCGCCTCGGCTGTCATCAGGCTGACCAGGCGATGCGGCCCGGCGATGACCTCGACCACGGCCGCCACCCGATCACGTTCGATGCGGGTGACGACGCCGGCGAACCGATTCCGCGCCGACTGAGCGACGATCGGCCGGTCGTTCTGTGTCCGGCGGCGCTCGTCGAGCAGGCGCGAGACGTCGGCGATGTCGATCACTCGCTGGCCACCCGGAGACCGCGCCATCCGGAGTCGACCGTCCGCCTCCCAGCGCCGGAGCGTCTCGACCGAGACGCCCAGCATCTCGGCCGCCTGGCCGACGCGCATGCGGCTGGACGACGGATCGCTTCTCTCGCTCATACCGATGAGTATCGGTTAGAAGCGACGTATATGTCTAGGAGTTCACTGCTCCTCGGTAGAGTTCATCCCGACGGCCGGTGCCCTACTGGACGTTCAGCGGTCCGATCATGCCCAGCTGGAAGTGGGGCTTTCCTGTCGCTGGATCCGGGATGAAGCAGAGGAAGGCATAGTTGCCCGCCGGCAGGTCGACGTCCATGTTCGCGGTCGTGCCGGGCGCGATCCCGGTCAGACCGCCGACCTCCGTCCAGGGCGGAGGTCCGCTCGGTTCGCCCGAACCACTCGGAGCCGGTGATGCCGAAAGCATCCCCTTGAGCGTGTCCACCGTCACGCCGTCGTTCAGCTTGACGATCGTCGCCTCATGGGGCTGAGGGCCGTCGTTCTTCACGTTGACCGTGTGCTTCCCGGCAGTCAGCGAGTTCAGATCGAACGAGAAGTCCTTCAGGGTCAGCGACGCGTCGCCCGCCGGCAGCTGCGTCGTCGTCGCCGTGCCGGTCACCTCGAGCGGGGCGATCATCCCCTTGGCGACATGCGGTGTCCCGTCGGGCGCCGAGATGAAGCAGACGAAGGCATAGGACCCTGGCTCGAGCGCGACGGTCGATGTTCCCGACGCACCTGGCGGCACGGCGTTCGGTCCGCCGGCAAGCGTGACGAGGCTCAAGGCAGCCGTCGGGTCGGGGTTCTGCAGCGCGGTCAGCAGGTCGGCCATCGACTTGCCGGCATTGATCTTGACGAGCTGTGCCTGGTGCTGCTCCTTGCCGGCGTTGTTGAGCGTGATCGCCGTCACTCCGGCCGGCACGCTCGCCGGAAGGTCGAAGGCGTATTCCTTGCCGGTGACAGCGAGCGTGGCTGCTGCGCCCGATGACGCACCGGCGGACGGACTGCCGGCTGCCGCACTCGCGGACGCCTCGACCGACGCCGACGGCGCTGCCGAGGCGGCCACGGACGGTGCGCTCGTCGTCGCCGAGGAGGGCGAGGATGCCGCTCCGGAGCAGGCGCCAAGAAGACCACTTGCGGCGATCACGAGCAGGGCGGGGAGGCGCAGGATTCTCATGGGACCCTCAGGACGTTCTGTACGCGGGGGCCTTGCCATGCTGCGGATGCCGATGATGCATCGGGCCGGACGTTCCCCGGTCGACCCATTGCATCCGCCTTGCAACCTTCGCGGGGTCAGATCCCCGTTTCGGCTGCCAGCCGCCCGCCGCGGACAGCCGCGACGAGCGCGCCGTGGTCGCGCTCCGTCTGGTCGGCGTATGCGATGGCGAACGAGGCGATCGCCTTGTCGAAAGCCCCGCCCGGACCGAGGTAGCCGGCGATCTCGGCCGGATTGCCCGACCGTGCGTGTGCCCGGGCGAGCGCCCACGCACACACCTCCGCGTACAACCGCATCCCGGGCTCGCGGAGTCCCGCGATGTCGACGCCGTACTTCATGTCGTGCAGCTGGCGGACGTAATACTCGGTCCCGGATGTCGGCGACTTCGTCCAGCCGAGGAAGCTGTCTGACACGGCCTGCATGATCCGCTGGCCGGTGACGACCCTCTCCCCCTCGTGGCGCCAGCGCCGGCCGCGGACGTTGGCGGCAAGGACCGACTCCCGGGCCTCCTTGATCTGGAGGACGAGCGGACCGCCCGCCGGACCCGCGAACAGCGCGATGTAGCAGCGCGTCCCGACACTGCCCACGCCGACGACCTTGAGCGCGACATCGAGCAGACGGTGCTTCTCGACGAGAACGCGTCGGTCGGGGGCGAGCGATCGGAGATACGCCTCCCGGAGGTGAGCCAGACCCGCCCGGTTCGGATCGTCGTCGGCAAGTCGCTGAAGGAGCGGCGGTCGATCGCGGATCAGCCAGCCACCGCCCGGCGCCGCGATCGACAGCTTGCCGAACGCCGCCATGTGGTCCTTGCGGCGCGCTTCCTCGATCGAGATGTCGATCGCTGCCGTCCCCTTCCCACGGAGGGCGCGAGCCGCTTCCACGCGGTCGATGATCGATTCGATCGGGATAGCCGCGTACCAGACCTGGAGAGCGCGCATCCCGGCATAGCGGCGGATCCAGCGGCGGTACTGCCACGATGCGAGGCGCGCCATGTCCCGGTTGCTCGCTTCGCTGAAGCCGTTCTCGCGCGACGCGACGACGACGCTCGCGGCGAGGCGCTTCAGGTCCCATTCCCATGGGCCGCGGTACGTCTCGTCGAAGTCGTTGAGGTCGAACACGAGCCGCCGCTCCGGGCTGGCGAAGACGCCGAAGTTCGCCAGGTGCGCGTCGCCGCAGAGCTGCACCTTCGAGCCCATGGCTGGCGTGTCGGCGAGATCTGCCGCCATGACCGCCGCCGATCCTCTGAGGAACGCGAATGGGGACGCGATCATCCGGCCGATCCGGATCGGGACGAGGTCTGGCAGGCGACCCTTGTTCGATTCATCGAGCGTCTCGACGACGTCCGGGCGGTCGGGCCGGGGAGTCCATCCGGCGTGCATCCGCCGAGGGACGTCGCTCCGCAGGTGGCGGCCGCGAGCCAGGGCGAACGCGGCCGGGCTGTCGGGCGGGACGGCGCGGGTGGGGTCGTCGATCATGCGACGACAGCAGCAGCCCGGGCGGCGCCGACCTGGTGGCGGTAGAACGGGGTCGTCTGGGGCGGCAGCGGGGTGTTGCCGAGGATCAGATCTGCGGCCTTCTCGGCGATCATCATCACCGGGGCGTAGATGTTGCCGTTCGTGACGTACGGCATCGACGACGCATCCACGACGCGCAACCCATCCACGCCGTGGACGCGCATCGTGAGCGGATCGATCACCGCGGCTGGGTCCGTGCCCATGCGCGCCGTGCACGACGGATGAAGGGCGGTCTCGCCGTCGCGCGCGACCCAGTCGCGGATCTCGTCGTCCGTGGTCACCGCTGCACCCGGGGACGTCTCGCCACCGTTGAACGGGTCGAGAGCCGGTTGGTTCAGGATCCCGCGGGCGACGCGGATCGCCTCGACCCACTCTCGCCGGTCCTGTTCCGTCGACAGGTAGTTGAAGCGCAACGCCGGATGGTCGTGCGGGTCCGTGGTCTTGAGCGTCACCGAACCGCGTGCGTCCGAGTACATCGGCCCGACGTGGACCTGGTAGCCGTGGCCGGCGGCACCGGCGCTGCCGTCGTAGCGGATCGCGAGCGGCAGGAAGTGGAACATCAGGTTCGGGTAGGCCACTTCCTCGTTACTTCGCGCGAAGCCGCCGCCCTCGAAGTGATTGGATGCCCCCGGTCCACTGCGAAGGAACAGCCATTCCGCCCCGATGAACGGCCGGCGCCACTTCTGGGTGGCGGCGGGCTGCATCGAGACCGGCTGGAGGCTCTTGTACTGGATGTACACCTCGAGGTGATCCTGGAGGTTGGCGCCGACGCCCGGCAGGTCTGCGACGACCGGGATGCCGAGCGCCGACAGGTCGTCGGCTGGCCCGAGTCCCGAGAGCTGGAGCAGCTGCGGCGAATTGATCGCCCCACCCGCGAGGATGATCTCGCCACCCTCGATCCGCTCGGTGCCACCGCCGCGCCGTTCGACGTCGACCGCCACGGCTCGCTGTCCGTCGAACACGATGCCTGCCACGAACGTGCGAGTGCGGACGGTCAGGTTCTGGCGGCCGCGGACAGGCTTGAGGTAGGCCTGTGCCGCCGACAGGCGACGACCGCGGTGGATGTTGCGGTCGAACGGCCCGAAGCCCTCCTGCCGGTAGCCGTTGACGTCCGGGGTCAATTCGTGGCCGGCCTCCTGGCAGGCTGCGAAGAATGCCGTGAAGAGGGGGTTCGTCGCGGGTCCGCGTTCAAGGATCAGTGGCCCGTCGTGGCCCCGCCAGGGATCGTCCGGAGCGGCGGCCAGGCACGTCTCCATCTTCTTGAAGTACGGCAGGCAGTGTGCGTAGTCCCAGGTCTCCATGCCCGGGTCGGCGGCCCAGCGCTCGTAGTCGAGGGGATTGCCGCGTTGGAAGATCTGGCCGTTGATGCTCGACGATCCGCCGAGGATCCGGCCCCGGGCGTGGTAGATCCGGCGACCACCCATGAACGGCTCCGGCTCCGACTCGTAGCCCCAGTCGTAATAGCGACTGCCGATCGGGAACGTCAAAGCCGATGGCATATGGACGAACACGTCGAACCGGTAGTCAGGCCGTCCGGCCTCGAGGACGAGGACCCGGGTCGATGGATCCGCCGATAGGCGATTGGCCAGCGCGCAGCCCGCCGAACCGCCGCCGACGATGACGAAGTCGTACCGGGTGCGTCCCACCGGGCGATGCTAGCAGCGCGGCGCACGCGTGAGACGTGGAACGGCGGCGGGTCGAGAGAAGACCCGCCGCCGTCGTGCTGTCAAGACCGGGCCTGCCCGCGGCCCGGGTCCTCCCGACAGCCGGAGAAGTCCTAAGCGGTCCTGGCGAACCAGCCACCACCGACGCTCGTGACGAAGATGACCGGGTTCAGGCACGGGCTCGGCAGTGTCAGCCACTGATTGAAGTGCATGTCGCCCTCCGGCTGCGACAGCGGCACGGTGTTCGTCGAGCGGACGATGTCAGCCGGCGTCGCCCCGCCATTGCACGAGACGGCGACCCGCACGTTCGCAGCGGGCTGGGTGCCTTCGGGGGAGAGGACCAGGCCCTCGACGTTCACGAGGACGCGGCCGTCGGAGAAGAGCTTCGCGTTGCCCTCCTCGATCGACCACGCGTGGCCGGCGCCCGTGACGCCCGCGAACACCGTTCCAGCGGCCGGCAGGCCGACGAGGTCCGCATCGAGAAGCTTGTGGTTGCCACCCGCCTTGGCGGCGACGGACCCGGTGCCGACGACGAAAGCGGCCAGCAGGGCGAAGGCGATGGCGAGGCGAAGGGTTCGATTCATGGACTGGGGCTCCTTCAGGGGTTGCGGCGGCCTGTCCGTCGCTCCCTCGTCGATACGTCCGATGAGGTCGACCGGTTTTCAGCGCACCGCTCGTCCGACGGTCGGCGATGATGGACCGATGACGGCTACCGATCTCGACTACGCGCGCTTCGACGCCATCACGTTCGACTGCTACGGCACCTTGGTCGACTGGGAGGCGGGGCTGCTCGCCGCGCTTCGGAACGTCCTGCGGCCCCGCGGCATCGACAGGCCGGATGACGAGCTCCTCGAGGCCTACGCCGCCATCGAGGCACCCGCCGAGGCGGGTCCCTACCTGACCTATCGGGAGATCCTGGCCACCGGGGTCCTCGGCGTCGCGCGCGATCTCGGCGTCGAACCCGAACCCGCGGAGGTCGCGGCCTTCGCCGACTCGGTCGGCGACTGGCCCGCCTTCCCGGATTCGTCGGCGGCCCTGGCCCGGCTCCACGAGCGGTTTCGTCTGGGCGTCATCACCAACTGCGACGACGATCTCTTCGCCAGGTCCGAGACGCGCCTCGGGATCAGCTTCGACTGGGTCGTGACGGCCCAGCAGGCGCGCGTCTACAAGCCGGCGGAGCGCGGCTTCGAGCTCGCCTTCGAGCGCATCGGGTTGCCCCGCGAGCGCATCCTCCACGTCGCCCAGAGCCTGTACCACGATCACGTGACCGCGAAACGCCTCGGACTCACGACGATCTGGATCGACCGCCGGCACGGCCGTCCGGGAACGGGAGCGACCCCACCCGCGAACGCGACGCCGGATGCGACCTACCCCGACATGGCCTCGTTCGCGGAGGCAGCGACCGCCGCCTCGTAATGCGGCAGGAGCGTCGCCCAGCCGCCGTGGTTCCGATCTCGCCAGTCCTCACCCGCCGCGCCGAGCACCTCCCAGCCACGATGCTCGATCTCGACGCGCGTCGCCGTCGCGCCCTGAGGGAGGAATCGGATCTCGACCTCGGTCGCGTCCCCCCGGTCGCGTCTGAGATGCCACAGGTAGACGAGGCGATGCGGCGGCTCCCAGACGGTCACCTCGCCCCACTCGTGCTCGACGCCGACAGGGGTCCGCTCGTAGATCCGCCCACCCTGCCGCTGTTCGAGGACGACGGCGAGCCCCGGTTCGGCACTGACGGTGTGATCAGCGGGCCACCATTGCGAGATCCGCGACGTCCACACGTCAAAGGCATGCTCCGGCGGAGCGTCGACGTCGAAGGCGAGCCTGATCGGCTCGATCACGAGTCGCGCACCGTGTTCTCGGCGACGAGCCGGAACCGGACCGCCGCTTCTCCCCAGACGCGTTCAAGGTAGCGGCGGACCTCGTCGACTCCTTCGTCGTGAAGCCGGTAGACGCGACGGGTCCCGTGTGGCTCTTCGACGACGAGGCCTGCGTCCTTGAGCAGGCGCAGATGACGAGAGACCGCCGGCCGGCTGATCGGAAGTGCGTCGGCGAGCTCCTGGACAGACCGTCGCCCCGTCCCGAGGATCTCGACGATCGCGCGCCGATTCGGATCGCCGAGTGCCTCGAATGGATCGCCCGCCACCGTCTCAGATGGCCCGCATCTTGTTGTTCTTCGCGTCGTGGGTGACCTCGGCCAGTCCGAGCGCCTCCATGAGGGGCGGCATGTAGACGCCGAACCGGCCGCGCAGACCCTTCTTCAACCCGTACCAGCCGCCCAGCGGGTTCTCATCGGATCGGCCCCACGCCTCGACCGAACCCTCGGGCGCCGGCTTCTGTTCATCGGCGCCCCCGAGCGGAATCCAGTCGCCGCGCGCCTTGAGCATCGTGTGGAGGTCGTCGATCGCCCGCCTGTCGTACTTGAGCTGGGTGCCGCCGACCTGGCAGATGATCGCCGGCGGATCGTTCGTGTCGTCGAGATACATCGTGTACTCGCTGGTGCCAGGCGGCGTCGTGAGCCGCCAGGGATCGTCCTTCGTTCCTGTCCCGCTCGCCGTCACCGTCTCCCTCCGTTCCGCTCTTGTCCGTAACAACACGGTTACGGTACCAGAAGGGATTCGGGAACGTCGAGACACGGACCCTCGCGGTGTGAGACTCTCCGCGCTCGCGTCGCGGGCCGGTCCCCGACGGACCGGAGGGGATTCCCATGCGTCGATTCGTTCTATTCGCCATGGTCGTCGCGACCAGCACGCTGCTTGCCGCCTGCGCCGCGGGGGGCGCCGCCGGCTTGACCGGCAAGGACTGGCAACTGACCGCCATCACCGAGAAGGTCCCGGCATTCCAGGGCGTCGTGCCGGCCGCCGAGCAGTCGAAGTACACCATCACGTTCGCCACGGACCTCACATTCCGCGGCACCGCCGACTGCAACCAGATCGCGGGCACCTACAAGACGACCGGATCGAACGGCCTGAGCATCCAGCTGGGTGTCTCGACGATGGCGTTCTGCCCCGAGGGTTCGATGGCCGACCTGTACGTCCATGCGCTGTCCCGGGCGAAGACGTGGGCGATCGCCGGCGACACGTTGACGATCACGCTCGATGACGAAGGGACACTTGCCTTCGTGGCGGGGGCGGCCGCCAGTGGGCCTCCGGCGGCCAGCGCGAGCTCCGCGACGACCGCCGCCAGCGCGGCGCCGACCGCCAAGGCCACCGAGAAGCCGACGGCCAAGCCGACCGCCAAGCCGACCGCTGCGGCGACGAAGGCGCCGGGCGCCGCGACACCGGCCCCGACCCAGGCGACCGGCCTTCTTGGCAAGACCTGGCAGCTGACGACCATCACCGAGAAGGTTCCCGCCTTCCAGGGCGCCGTGCCCGCCGCGGACCAGCCGAACTACACGATCGCCTTCGCAGCGGACGGCACCTTCAGCGCGAAGGCGGACTGCAACACCGTCGCCGGGAAGTACACCGCCGCCGACGCAAAAGCCTCCTCGGGTTCGCTCGCGATCGTGCCCGGGCCGACGACGACCGCTGCCTGCCCGCAGGGCTCGCTATCGGACCTGTACATCCTGGGACTCGCCAATGCGGCGAGCTACGCGACCGTAGACGGTGCGCTGACGATCACCCTGGAGGACGACGGCACGCTCGTCTTCAAGTAGATCACTCGGGTTCGTTGCTCGCCACTGCTTGCAAGAGCACCGCAAGCATCTGAAGCGTTCGACACTGTCGGGTGCGACGTACGGCGGAGCAGTGTGCCCGCATGGCGACACGTGAACGGACGAGTCCCAGTACAGGGCCTTCGGCGTTGGCCCGGTTGTGGCGCGACTACAGCCTGAGCATCGCGGTGGGGATCCTTTTCCTTGCGAGCTTCATCCTCCACGCCATCTTCGGCTGGTTCCAGTACGTCGCGGACCAGCAGGACCAGGGGTCCGTCCCGACCTTGCTCGGGTTGCACGGATACGTGACGTACTTCGGCGAGTGGACCTTCCAGAACTGGCAGTCGGAATTCCTCGAGGTCCTCGTCCTCATCGTCCTGACCAGCTACCTCGTGCACAAGGGCAGCCCGGAGTCCAAGGACGGTGACGAGGAGATGAAGCACGCGCTCGAGCGGATCGAGCGGAAGGTCGACGGTTTGGGCAAGGACACCCGATGACCGCCACCGGCTCGGCGCCACGCGCGTCGGCCGAGGGGGGACGGGCGACCCGCGACAGCATCCAGGACATCTGGGGACCTCGCACCCCGCACGTCGGCCAGTGGCCGACCCGGATCGACGAGCGGTCGATCGCCGAACCCGAGCGGTGGGTGTCTTCGGTGTGCGTGCTCTGTTCGCTCGGCTGCGGCGTCGAGGTCGGCGCGTCGGACGGTCAGATCGTGGGGATCCGCGGTCGGGCCGACGACCGCGTCAATCACGGCCGCCTTGGCCCGAAGGGTCTGCACGGATGGGAGGCGAACGCGAGCGCCGACCGCCTGACGACACCACTCATCCGCGATGGTGATCGGCTCGTGCCGGCCAGCTGGGACGAGGCGATGTCCCTGATCGTCGAGCGGTCCCGTCGGGACATCGAACGGTTCGGTGCCGGATCGCACGGCTTCTACAACTCGGGGCAGCTGATGCTCGAGGAGTACTACGCGCTCGCGCTCGTCAGCGAGGCAGGCATCGGAACCGCGCATGTCGACGGGAACACGCGACTCTGCACGGCGACGGCGTCAGTGGCCCTCATCGAGTCGTTCGGCACGGACGGCGCGCCGGGGTCACTCACGGATTTCGACCTGACCGACGCCCTCTTCCTGGTCGGGCACAACATGGCCTCGACACAGACGGTGCTGTGGGCGCGTGTCCTCGATCGGCTGGATGGCCCCTCGCCGCCGCGTCTCGTGGTGGTCGATCCGCGCCGGACGATGGCCGCGCGGCGTGCCGATGTCCACCTCGCGCCGCGACCCGGGACGAACCTCGCGCTCATGAACGGACTGCTGCGGATCCTGCTCCAGAAGGGCTGGACCGACCCGTCCTTCATCCGCGATCACACCGTGGACATCGAGACGCTCGTCCATCACACCAACCCGTGGACCCCCGACCGCGTCGAGGCCGTCACGGGCGTGCCCGCCGATCGGCTCGAGGCAGCCGCCGAGATCGTGGGCACGGCGCCGACTCTGGTCTCGACGTGTCTGCAGGGTGTCTACCAGTCGCTCCAGGCGACCGCCACGGCCGTCCAGGTCAACAACCTCCACCTCATCCGCGGCTTGATCGGGAAACCCGGCGCCACGGTGTTCCAGATGAACGGGCAGCCCAGCGCGCAGAACACCCGCGAGTGCGGGGTGAACGGCGAGTTCATCGCCTTCCGGAACTGGAACAATCCCGATCACGTCGCCGAGACGGCGAAGGTCTGGAACGTCGAGCCGGCGACTCTGCCGACGTGGACGCCACCGACCCATGCCATGCAGATCTTCCAGCTCGCCGAAGCGGGCTCCATCCGCTTCCTCTGGATCATGGCGACCAACCCGGCCGTCTCGATGCCGGAGCTGGCCCGGATGCACAAGATCCTGTCGGGCCGCGACCTCTTCGTGGTCGTCTCGGACGCGTTCCTCACGGAGACGGCGGCCCTCGCCGACGTCGTCCTTCCGGCCGCGATCTGGGCGGAGAAGCCCGGCTGCATCACCAACGTCGATCGGACGGTCCACCTGGCCGACAAGGTCATCGATCCACCCGGCGAGGCCCGGTCGGACCTCGAGATCCTGCTCGACTACGCCGCTCGAATGGATTTCCGCGACAAGGACGGCGCACCGTTGATCAAATTCAGTGACGCCGCCGGCGCCTTCGACGCGTGGAAGGCGTGCAGCCGCGGGCGTCCGTGTGACTACTCGGGCATGAGCCACGATCGGCTCCGGGCCGAGGGCCCGATCCAGTGGCCGTGCAACGATCTCTATCCGAACGGCCGGGAACGCCAGTACGAGGACGGCATCTTCAACACGGCGGCCTCGTTCTGCGAGACGTACGGCCATGACCTGGCGACGGGTGCCGCGATCAAGGCGGAGGAGTACGCCTCGCGCGACCCTGCCGGGCGGGCGATCATCAAGGGAGCCGAGTACCAGCCTCCGCCCGAGGAACCCGACGAGCGCTACCCGTTCCTCCTGACGACAGGCCGCGTCGTGTATCACTTCCACACGCGGACGAAGACCGGCCGGTCACCGGCGTTGAACGCGGCGGAACCGTCGGTCTTCGTCGAGATGGCCGATGCCGACGCGCGCGACCTTGGCGTCGCCGAGGGTGACGTCGTGGAGGTCCGCTCCCGTCGGGGCTGCGTCAGCGCGCCCGTTCGCTTGACCGGCATCGAACCCGGCGTCGTCTTCATGCCATTCCACTACGGGGACGACGGCGACGACGATCAGCCGACGGCCGCCAACCGGCTCACGATGACGGGCTGGGACCCGGTCAGCAAGCAGCCCCACTTCAAGTACGCCGCGGTCAGCATCCGCCCGGTTCGGGCGCCGGACGTGGAGACCTGAGATGACTGCGCCGAATCAGGCCGCTGCTGAGATCGCCGAGGCCGAACGCCCGGGAACCGACGCCGAGCCGGGACACCCCGTCGACGCCGTCGTCCCTCAGATCGGTCATTACCTTGGTCTGGCACGCGCGATCGAGCGAGAGCTTCACGCGTCGCTGATCCTGGTCTCCGAACGTCACGAACGGAATTACGAGGTTTCACACGGGACCGCGACGCTGGCGATCTGGTCCGCCGATCACCTTCGTTGGCTTGAACCGCAGATCGAACGCTTCGGAGCAGAGGACACGGATGCACCGGCCCTTCTGCGGTCGGCCCTTTTCAGCGGCACCCGGGTCGGCATGATCGGAGAGCTCGCGGACGTCGCGGACCTTGCCGTGCTCGTCGAGCAGGCATCGATGGCCTGGACGATCCTCGTCCAGGGCGCCAAGGAGCTGCACGACAAGCAGCTTCTCGACGTCGCGAGCGAAGCCAGGGAGCACAACCGCCGCCAGCTCGCGTGGTTGCGGACGCAGATCGAGCACGAAGCCCCCGACGCGATCGCGGTCGCGCACGACAAGGCGGGCCAGGCGCGGATCACGATCCCGAAGCGGCCGAGCGATATCGCCTCGATCCCCGACTTCGTCTGGGGTCCCAGCGTGGCCGCCCTGCTGCTGCTGGGCGTCGGCGTGCTGGGGCTCGTCGTCGGGAAGCCGTGGCTGCTGCCGAGTCTCGGGCCGAGCGCCGTCCTCCTCGCGGTCAATCCGGCACATCCCACCGCCCGTCCATGGAACACGTTCATCGGCCACATCGGTGGGCTGATCGCCGGGTTTGCGGCGGTCGCCGTGCTTGCCGCCTCAGCGGCACCGAGCGTCCTGGGCAACGGCGAGCTCGCCCCTGTCCGGGTCATAGCGGCCGCGGTGGCCGTCGCGTTGACGATCCTCATCGGGGACGTCTTGCATGCTTCCCATCCGCCCGCCGCGGCGACGGCGCTGCTGGTCGCACTCGGGTCGATCGCCACCCTCGATCGTGCTCTGTGGCTGATCGCCGGAGCTGCAGCTCTGACGATCCTCGGTGAGTTGGCTCGCCGCGTGCGGCTCCAGCGACGGGTCCCGGCCGAACGCCAGGCACCCGTCCGATCGATCGTCTCGACTCGCCTTCGGCCGCGAACGAGGTCCTGACCGGGTCCAGATCCGGCCGGATCCGTGATATCGCTGCAACGCGTCAGCGGCGAGGTGGATGGATGTCGCGCGAGTCCCGCGGCGCAACATCAGGGCACCGACTCCCAGACCGGTCGCGTCCGTCCATCTTCAGGGGGCCCGCTGTGCGTCGTCGTGACATCGTCTGCTTCTCGCACCTGCGCTGGGATTTCGTCTACCAGCGCCCGAACCACCTGATGGCGCGCGCGGCTCGGCGCGGCCGCGTGTTCTTCGTCGAGGAGCCGACGTTCGAGGACGAGACCCGTTCGACGTTCGCCGTCGTCGTCCGTGACGGCGTGACGGTGATCACGCCGAAGCTCCCGGTCGCTGTCGCGCCGGACCCGCACACGTCGCTCAAGAAGGTGCTTGACGACGTCGTCCGGCTGTTCGACATCGTCGACCCGATCCTCTGGTACTACACGCCGATGGCGCTGCCATGGACGGATCACCTGTCCCGCTCGGTGACCCTCTTCGACTGCATGGATCACCTCGCGGGCTTCAACGGCGCACCGCCCGAGATGCTGGCCCTCGAGTCCGCGCTGATGGAACGGGCGGATCTCGTGCTGACCGGCGGCGTCCAGCTCTACAAGGCCAAGCGCGCGGCACATCCGGATGTCCATTGCTTTCCGAGCAGCGTCGACGTCGACCATTTCGCCTCGGCGCGGTGGATCGAGACGGAACCCGCCGACCAGGCGGCGATCGCCCACCCGCGGCTCGGCTACTGCGGCGTCATCGACGAGCGGATGGACATGGAGCTCGTCGCTCGAGCAGCGGCCGCTCACCCCGAGTGGCAGCTGCTGATGCTCGGCCCGGTCGTCAAGATCGACCCGGCCAGCCTGCCGAGGCCGGCGAACGTCCACTACCTTGGACCGAAGGCGTATGCGGAGCTGCCCGGGTACCTGAGTGGCTGGGACGTGGGGATCATGCCCTTCGCCCACAACGAGGCGACACGGTTCATCAGTCCGACGAAGACGCCCGAATACCTCGCGGCGGGGTTGACCGTGGCAAGCACGACGATCGACGACGTCGTCGAGCCCTACGGGAACCACGGCCTCGTCGAGATCGGTGACGGCAGCGACGGCTTCGTCGCAGCCTGCGAACGAGCGCTCTCCCACGACCGCTCTGCGCATCGTCGGGCCGCGGGCGCGTTCCTGGCCAAGATGTCGTGGGACCGGACATGGGTCGCCATCGATGGCCTGCTCGAGGACCTGCTTGATCGTCGCACGGCTCCGGTGGCGCGCCGGCGCGTCGCACTTCGGCACGACCGCGTCGCCAGCGTGCCGGTGACCGCGTCGGCGCCGTCGCGCGGCGTCTCATCGCTGGAACCCTGACATGCGCCACGACGTGCTGGTCGTCGGAGCCGGATTCGCGGGCAGTGTCATGGCCGAGCGCTTCGCGAGCCAGATGGGCAAGCGCGTGCTCGTCATCGACCGGCGTGGACACGTCGGGGGGAACGCCTACGACGAGCTCGACGCAGCCGGGATCCTGATCCACCGATACGGCCCCCACATCTTCCACACGAACGCGGCCGAGATCGTCGAGTACCTGTCGAAGTTCACCGAATGGCGGCCGTACGAGCATCGCGTCCTCGCGAGCGTCCGGGGTCAGCTGGTGCCGATCCCGATCAATCGGACGACGGTCAATCGACTGTTCGGGCTGGACCTGCGGACGGAGGACGAGGTCGCCCGCTTCTACGCCTCGCGGGCAGAGCAGACGGTGCGCCGGGCAACGTCGGAGGACGTCGTCGTCGGAACCGTCGGGCGCGAGCTGTACGAGCTGTTCTTTCGCGGCTACACGCGAAAGCAGTGGGGTCTCGATCCGTCCCAGCTCGATGCCTCGGTCACTGCGCGCGTCCCGGCGCGGACCGATGACGACGACAGGTACTTCACGGATCGATTCCAGGTCATGCCGCGCGACGGCTACACGGCCATGTTCGAGCGGATGCTCGATCACCCGCGGATCGAGGTCAGGACCGGGGTCGATTTCAACGACGTCCGGGATGAGATCGATGCCCGGACCGTGGTCTACACCGGACCCGTCGACGCCTTCTTCGACTACCGCTACGGACGCCTCCCCTATCGGTCGCTGTCATTCGAGTTCGAGACGCTGGCCTGTCCCCGGTTCCAGCCGACCGGGACCGTCAACTACCCCGATGAGACGGAAGTGCCCTACACGCGTATCAGCGAGTTCAAGCACCTCACCGGCCAGGACCATCCGGCAACGACCATCGTCCGTGAATATCCGCGGGCGGTCGGTGACCCCTACTACCCGATCCCGCGCCCCGAGAATGCCGAGCGGTACGCCCGATACCGGGCGCTCGCGGAGGCGACGCCGCGCGTCCACTTCGTCGGCCGTCTCGCCACGTACAAGTACTACAACATGGACCAGGTGGTCGCGCAGGCGCTCGCGACGTTCCGGCGGATCCGTGACGCCGGCAGCCGGGCTGCCTGACCGGACCGACATGCCTCCGCTCGCGACTCCTGCTGTCTGGGCGGGCGTCGAGCCGTCGTTCCTGACGGTTGGCGGGAGCCGTCGCGACCAGCTGGCGGAGACCGGTCATGACGCGCGTCTCTCCGACCTCGATCTCCTGGCCGAGCTCGGCGTGAGAGCGGTCCGCTATCCGGTCCTGTGGGGACGGGGCGGTCAGGAGACCGACTGGGAGTGGGCCGAGGCCCGCCTGCGCAGACTGGCCCAGCTCGGCATCGAGCCCATCGTGGGCCTTCTTCATCACGGCTGGGGTCCTGACGGCGTCGACCCTCTCGACCGCGACTATCCGGCACGATTCGCCGCCTACGCCGTCGAGGTCGCCCGGCGCTTCCCGCAGATCAGGACGTTCCTGCCGATCAACGAACCGCTGACGACCGCGCGGTTCGCCGGCCTCTACGGCTGGTGGGACCCGGGGGTGCGCGACGACGCGGTGTTCGCCCGATTGATCGTGGCTCAGTGCCTCGCCATTCGGGCGGCCACGCGTGCACTGCGGCGCTGGGATCCATCGATCCGGACCATCGTCAACGAGGACGCGGCACAGACATGCGGAACCCCCGAGCTGGCGTCGACGGTGTCTCTCTACAACGATCGCCGCTGGTTGACCTTCGACCTGCTGACCGGTCGTGTCGACCGCGGCCATCCGTTGTGGGACACCCTGGCGGCGGTACCCGGGATCGCGGAGCAGGTCGCTTCGCTCACCGACGATCCCGAATCGCCGGACGTCCTCGGAGTCGACCATTACGTCACGAGCGACCGGTTCCTCGATCACCGGCTCGACCTCTACCCGTCGATCGTCACGTCCACCGACATCAAGCACGGGTTCATCGACGTGGAGCTGGCGCGTGTCGCCGGCTTCGAAGTCGACGGTTTCTGGCGGAGCATCCGCGAGACGTGGGACCGATACCACGTGCCGGTGGCGCTGACGGAGGTCCACCTCGGCGGGAACGATACCGACGAGACGGCGTGGTGGGCGGAGGCGTGGCACGACGCGCTCAGTGCGACGCACGAAGGGATCCCGGTCGAAGCCGTCACGACCTGGGCGACCTTCGGGTCGCGCGGCTGGGAGACCCTGATGTGCGCCGACGCCGGCAGGTACCTGCCGGGAGCGTTCGACGCCAGCGGCGGGCGACCCGTTCTGACGCCCATGGGCAAGGCCGTCCAGGACACCGCTTGCGGACATCCGCCGCCGCCGCTGGCGACCGGTTGGTGGCGACAGCCCCATCGGGTCATCTTTCCGACCGGCAGCGCCGCCGCAGCCTGATCCGGGGTTGATACGGAGCCGTCACAGCGGTCGACGGTCGATTGCGCTGCCGCAGCGCGACGCCGAGTATCCCGGACACGTGACTTCTCCAGTCCGTCCCCCGATCGCGCCGATGCTTGCCCGACTGACCCGTGAGCTCCCACTCGGGTCGATGAGCTACGAACCGAAATGGGACGGCTTCCGCTGCATCGCATTCGTCGATGTCGACGGCGTCGACCTCCGGAGCCGACACGACCGGCCCCTCGCCCGATACTTCCCGGAGCTCGTCGCAGGGTTCGAAGAGGTGCTGGCGCTCCGGACCGGGAGCGAGCCATCCTTCGTTGCCGACGGTGAGATCGTCCTGGCGGAACCGTCTGACCACGCCGGCGACGGTTTCTCGCGGTTGATGACCCGGCTGCACCCGGCTGCGACCCGCGTCGACCGGCTTCGACGCGAAAGCCCCGCACGCTTCGTCGCGTTCGACGCGTTGGCGGATGGCAGCCTCGACCTTCGAGAGCGGCCTTTCGTCGAGCGGCGAGCCGCCCTGATCCGGATCGTCCCCGACGATCATCCAGTCATCACCGTCACGCCCTCCACGCGTGCCCCGGGAGCTGCCGTCCAGTGGCTGACCGATCCCGGTCCCGGGATCGACGGCGTCGTCGCGAAGCCGGACGACCTGCCGTACCAGGCGGGTCGCCGCTCGATGATCAAGGTGAAGCAGCTGCGGACGGCCGATTGCGTCCTCGCTGGCATCCGAGCGACGGACGAACGGGGCGTGACGTCGCTCCTGTTGGGACTCTATGACGAGAGCGGCGCGCTCCGGCACGTCGGATCGGTGTCCCAGCTGAAAGCTGCCGATCGACGCGAGCTTCTCGTCGAGCTCCGACCGCTCGTGGTCCCTCTCGCGGAGCATCCGTGGCGGGACGGCTTCACGATCGGTGCCAGCCCACTCGGGCGGCTTCCGGGTTCGGCAGCCCGGTGGATGCCCGACATGGAGCACGACTGGCTGCCACTGCGGCCCGAGCGGGTCGTCGAGGTCGGATTCGACCAGGTCGACGGCGACCGCTTCCGACATCCCGGTCGGTTCATCCGGTGGCGCCCGGACCGGCTGGCCTCGACGTGCATGATCGACCAGATCCTGCCTGGACGGTCCTCGGGCGAGGCAGGCGATCGCGTCATCGGCGAACTCGTCGGATGAGGGGCCGGGCGTCATCAGCTTCGCCAGCGGACGAGCCGATCCAAGCCGACGAGCCGATCGACGTCGAGGCCGATGGCCGTGTCGTCCGCGTCACCCATCCCGATCGTGTCGTCTGGCCGGCGACCGGGACGACGAAACGAGAGCTCGTCGCGTACCTTCTGGCTGTCGCCCCCGTCCTGCTCAGATACGTCCGGCGCCGCGCGACGATGCTGTGGCGGTTCCCCGAAGGCGTCGATGGGCCGGGCTGGTTCCAGGCGCAGTGCCGAAGTCGTCCGCCGTGGGTCGAGACGTTCGATGTGAGGGGAAAGCGCGGCGATCTCCTTCGGTATTGTGTGATCGACGAACCAGCCACGCTCGTCTGGCTCGCCAACCTCGGCACCATCGAGCTGCATCCCCACGGCTGGACGGTCGACCGCCCGGATGTCCCGACCCACGTCGTGTTCGACCTTGACCCGGGGCCGCCCGCCGGACTCCGCGAGGCGGCCGTCGTCGCGCTGACGATCGCCGATCGTCTTCGGACGCTGGGACTCGACCCGGTCGTCAAGACATCGGGCGCGCTCGGTCTCCACGTCGCCGCCGCCATCGACGATTCGACATTCGACCGAACGAAGGCGTTCAGCCGGGCCCTCGCGGAGGGACTCGCTGCCGAAGTACCGGCCCTGGTCGTCGCGCGGAGCGACCGTTCATCGCGGGCGGGCCGGGTCTACGTCGACTGGATCCAGAACGACAGGAACCGGCAACTGGTCGCCGCGTATTCGCCCAGGGCGACGGCGATCCCGCAGGTGTCGACGCCGGTGACCTGGGACGAGATCAGCCGGGCAGCAGAGGGCGACATCGACGGCCTCCGGCCCACGTTCGAGGGGGTCATCAAACGTGTCCATCGGTCGGACGATGTCTGGGCCACGCCAGCTGCGGCACCCGGTCGGCTCCCGTGAGGTATCGGTCGACGACCGTCAGACAGGACCGACACGGCGTTGCAACTCGACGTGCCGAACCACCGGCGCGCGGCGCACGTCGTCACCCGTACGGTCGCTGGTACGCCCTCGGTGGCCACCCCTCGTTGGGAGGACCGGATGATGACCGATCAGCGTGAAGCACACGCACTCGCTGACCAGATGCTTGATTGGATCAACGCAATGCAGGAAGCGGAAAGCGCGAAGCACGACCTTCCGCTCGGCTCGCCTGAGTTCGTTGCCAAGGCCGTCGAAGTCGAGCGGATCAGCAAGCTCGCCTTCCGCTGGGCTCAGATGCAGCTCCAGGTCGCCGAGCAGGCCGCGCGACGACGAGAGACCGGCGAGCTGACCGGGTCTGAACCCCTCGCGAACTTCGAACCTCGACCCCTCGACATCGTCCTTTCGAACTGGCGCGAAGCGCAGCTCCGTCTCGAAGTCGCTCCGCCAGGGTCGCCCGAGGCGCAGCAGGCCGTCGACGACATCGAGCGCCTGCGCGAGGAATATCAAGCGGGGTTCGTGTCACAACGCAGGTAGGACAGGGTTTCGAGACCGCGCGAGGATCGCGAGGCGTCAGGCCGCCGTCCGAGCGGGACGTTCCATCGCCACCGCGATCCCAGCGAGCGCCTGTCTCGCGAGGACCTCGTATGCGTGACCGACAGGGCGACGAACGCGGTCCATGTCGACCAGCCCCAGCCGGTTGACCCTGTCGTTGGCTTCGCGCATGCAGGTGTCCCAGTCGACCTGGTCCGTCAGGCTGTACCAGCAGAAGCCCCGGATCGGCAGCCCGGCGTCGCGCATCTCGATCGTGTCGTTCCAGATCTCCGCCAGCCAGTCGACGGCCCGCTCCTCTTCGTTGTTCGTCTCGGCCAGCATCAGCGGCAGTCCGTATCGAGCATGGACCTCGCGGGCGATCGCTCCGAACCCGCGCCGGATCGCCGGCGACGCGACTCCCTGCGCGTCGATGAGCGCCTCGTTGCCCTCGTAGTAATCGAGGCCGACGATACAGCCCTCGTCGGACCCGTTCCGCTCGAACCAATCCTGGCGGGCTGCGGACATGCCTCTGCTCCGAAGCCACGAACGCATCATCGGGCTGACCCGGCGACCGAACGTCAGGTCGAAGCCAAGGAACGCCCGCTCGGTCAGGAACCGGGCCTGCGCGCGCGCCTCTGGACTGTCGTCGGCAGCGATGAAGGATTCACAGCCGTCGCACTGGAGGAAGACCGCATCCGACCGGCGTTGGCGGATCAGGCGCATCGCCTCGATGCCACAGGTCGCGACGTTGTCGATGGCGCGGACGAACGCAGCGTCGCTCTTGCGCTGTTCGTTCCACCAGCCCTTCTTGGCAGACAACAGGGCGGTGATGTACGGCTCGTTGACCGGGGTGTACTGGCGGATCCATGGGTAACGGTCGGCGAATGCTGCGGCGTATGTCAGGAATGCGGCGGGCATCGCCGGGTCCCCGATGCCGTGGAGGCGGTCGGGAACGGCGAAATGGAGGAGGTCGGCGATCGGTTCGATCCCGCGCTCGCGCAGCGCGGCGAGCGCGATGTCCGTCCATGTCCAATCGAATTCAGACGGATCGCGGGCGATGATGTGGAACGGCACTCCGTAGCGGAGGTGGGTGATCCCGAGACCCGCGATCAGGTCGAAATCCTCGGCGAACCGCCGCCAGTGGTCGGTGAGGAGGAGCTGGTCGCGGCGGATCCCACCTCGAATGATCGGCGCGGAGCATTCGATGCCCGTGGCGACGATGAAATCCATGTGGATCACCCTCATCCGGCGCCATGTGACGCTGGCGCTCCGGCCAATGGTAGCGAGGCGTCCAGGAGAATGTCGGCGGCGGATCCAACGACTGGGGTCAGTCGGCGAGGCGGCCTGCGGGTGCGGCAGTCAGTCGGTCGAGGGGGCCTTGGACTCCGTCGTCCCCACCCTGAGGACCGTGGATCCGACGCGAACCGCTTCGCCGAGGGATCGCGTCAGCCGGTCGACGAAGACGACGGCGTTCCAACGGCTCGGATCGTCGAGGAACGCGACCGACGGGACCACCATGCCGTCATGCATACCCTCCGAGCGCAGCCGGGAGGCCAGCGCCGAGCATCGGTCGGTATCGAGGACCCACGTGCGATCTTCCGGAAGGCCAAGCGCGGCACGGATCCCCGGGTCGCGCAGATCCGCCACCGCATCAAGAGTGAGCCGAACCGACCACACGGAACACTCGTCGGGTTGCTCGTCCCAGTGGCGACCCAGCTCCGCGAGCCCGACGCCCGGATCGCTCGCCAGGTAGATCGTCGGCTCTCCTTCTGCGCTCCAACGGTTCGCGTGCGTGGTGATCAGACTGCGGCTGTCGAGGTTCGGGTCGGTCGGGGCGGTGCTGCAGGCCGCGATCGACAGCGGAGCGGCCGCGGTCGCGCTCGCCGGGCGCGACTGCGCGCTCGTCTCGGTGATCCCCATCGATCTGGTCTCGGATGTCGGCATGCGCGCTCCGGGTCAACGCTGGGACCGTTCGATTCGGTTGCCCAGAGCATCGCCAACGTCGCGCTTCCCTCTCCTCGGGCAGACGCGGCGCGCCGTTGCAACGTCCTGCCAGTCGACGCGGGCCGCGGCCACCCACACGACGGCCGATCCGTGTTGCAAGAGCGGCGCAACCGTTGCCCCGACCGCGGCGGTCTTCGTGCGACGACCGGGCCGCCACCCTTGTCGTGATCGCCGCGTCACAGAGCCCAGGACACGGGGCGACACCCATATCCCGGAGGATCCGATGAAAGCCGTGACCTGGCAGGGCAAGCGAGACGTTCGAGTCGAGACCGTGCCCGACCCCACGATCCAGGAGCCGACCGACGCGCTGGTCAGGATCACGTCGACAGCGTTGTGTGGCTCCGACCTTCACTTGTACGAAGTCCTCGGTCCATTCATGCAGAAGGGCGACATCATCGGGCATGAACCGATGGGCATCGTCGAGGCCGTGGGATCGGAAGTGACTGGGATCGCCGTCGGGGATCGCGTCGTGATCCCCTTCGGCATCGCGTGCGGCCGATGCGCGATGTGTACCGCGGGCCTGCAGTCGCAGTGTGAGACGACGCAGGTCAGGAGCGAGGACAAGGGAGCGGCGCTCTTCGGCTACACGAAGCTCTACGGTGCTGTGCCTGGCGGGCAGGCCGAGCTCCTCCGCGTCCCGTTCGCCGACTACGGGCCCGTGAAGGTCCCGGACGGTCCGCCGGACGATCGCTTCCTGTTCCTGTCCGACGTCCTCCCGACGGCGTGGCAGGCCGTCCAGTACGCGGACGTGCCGGCCGGCGGCAGCCTCGCCGTCCTGGGATTGGGCCCTGTCGGGGAGATGACCTGTCGGGTCGCACTCCACCTCGGGATCGGTCCCGTCTTCGGTCTCGACCTCGTGCCTGATCGCCTCGAGCGCGCTCGTGCCCTCGGGGTGGAGACGTTCGACGTGACGGACGGCAGCGAGGATGCCATCGCCGCCATCCGAGAGCGGACAGACGGTCGTGGCCCGGCGTCCGTCATCGACGCCGTCGGCATGGAGGCTCACGGCGATCCCGTCGGCAAGTTCGCCCACGACGCCTCCGGCTTGCTCCCCGACGCAGTGGCAGCCGCGACCATGGAACGCGCCGGCATCGACCGGCTCGCCGCGCTCACGACCGCCGTGGACCTCGTGCGTCGCGGTGGCACGATCTCTCTCGTCGGCGTCTACGGTGGGATGGCTGACCCGTTGCCGATGATGACCCTGTTCGACAAGCAGGTCTCGCTGCGGATGGGCCAGGCGAACGTTCGTAATTGGACCGACGACCTCCTGCCCCTGGTCGTGGACACTGATGTCCTGGGGCTGGAGACGTTTGCCAGCCACCACGTCGCCCTCGACGAGGCGCCCGAGGCGTACTACCGGTTCCAGCGGAAGGAAGCCGGCACGTTCAAGGTCGTCTTCCAGCCCTGAGCGGCGTTCGGTTCGGGATGGGGACTCGGCGCGGCTCTGCTCGTCGATCGCCGCCCCTCGAAGGCGGGACGACTGTAACCCGACCGTCACGCCCCGCGATGACGCGACCGATACGCGCCGAAGCCTCGTCGCGTTCCAATGGCAGCGTGGTGATGACCGAGCGCGTCCTCGCTGGCCGCTACCGGCTCGTCAGGGTGATCGGCCAGGGCGGGATGGCGGTCGTGCACCTTGCGCACGACCAGCTCCTGGACCGCGATGTCGCGGTCAAGGTGCTGCGTCCCGGGTTCGACGAGGACCCGGAATTCATCGACCGATTCCGGGGGGAGGCGCGCCACGCGGCGTCTCTTCACCATCCGAACATCGTGACCATCTTCGACACGGGCACGGATCCGGAGTCGAACAGCGACTACATCGTGATGCAGCTCGTCGATGGGCCGGATCTGCAGCAGACCCTCGATCGCACGGGCCGCGTCTCCGTCGGCTTCGCTGTCCGCATCGGCATCGAGACCGCTCTTGCTCTCGCGTTCGCGCACGAGCACGACATCATCCACCGCGACATCAAGCCCGCGAACATCCTCATCGACCGCGACGATCACGTGCACGTCGCCGACTTCGGGATCGCCCGTGCCGCGACCGACACGGGGGTCACGACCGGCGGCATGATCGGTTCTCCCCAGTACGCGAGCCCCGAGCAAGTGGTCGGCGAGACCGTCGGACCTCCCTCCGATCTCTATTCCCTCGGCATCGTCCTCTACGAAGCGTTGACGGGCGTCCGACCGTTCGACGGGCCGACCCCGGCCTCGGTCGCCCTCGAGAGGCTGCGCGTCGCGCCTCGACCGATCAGGGCGATCGATCCGTCTCTGCCGCGCTCGCTCGAGCAGATCGTGATGAGACTGTTGGAGCAACGTCCCGAGGCGCGCCCCGCATCCGCCGCCGAGGTCGCCGCCGAGCTGGATGGTTTCCGGGTGCGCGAGCTCGGTGGCGTCCGTCAACAGGGCAGCCGGCCACGTGGTCGCGCGGCCGTCATGGCCGGCGCGGCGATACGGCGGCCATCATCCGCGACGGTCGTCGGGGAGGCTCCGGTCGCGGCGAAACCCGCGCGTCGACGCCGTCGCGCCGCGGTCCCGGCCGACCTCGCTGCCGCACTCGCTGCGATGGCATTCCTCATCGTAGGAACCATCGGTGCGATCGTGGTCCTCGGGAACGAGGATCGCCGGCAGGGCTCGATCCTCGGCGAGACGTTCCAGCCTGTCGGGTCCGCGGGAGGCGTGCTCGTCGCCACGCCGTCGCCGACGCCCACCGCTACGCCATCGCTGAGCCTGAGCCCGAGTCCCGTCGTGGTCGTCCTTCCGCCCGTCCCGACCGCAACGCCCACCGTTCGGCCGACACCGGTTGCCACGCCCCGTCCGACGCCGAAACCGACACCGAAACCGACGCCTCGGCCGGCCGCCGACCGAGCACCCGCGCGGGACCCGGCCCAAACCGTCGTACGTTTCTACGATGCGGTCGAAGCTCACGACTACGGCGCGGCGGCGGCGCTGTGGAGCCCGAGGATGCGCCGCGAGTACCCCCCGAGTCGCTACATCGACGGCCGGTTCGACGCGACCACGCGGATCAGCGTGAATCGGATCCGGATCGAGCAGATGAGCGTCGCCCGTCGAGCGGCCGTGGTCTACATCGACATCACCGAGTACCGGCGGTCGGGATCGGCTCGTCACTGGTTCGGGACGTGGGACCTCGTCCTGCAAGATGGGAGATGGCTGATGGACGATCCGCACCTGAGCGGCGGTTGAGTCGTCAATGTGGCGCGGGTCAGCCCGCTCGCGCAGTCGGTCGTTACCGCGACTGACCGGCCTCGCGAAGGTCGGGCGGATCCGCCGAATCGTCGGCCACCGGCTCGCGCTGCGTCGAATGCGCGGCGATCCGTTCGTCGTCGTCCGTGATCCCGCCGGGGATGGTTTCGGCCTGTCGCTCCGGTCGGTTGCCGACGTACGCACCAGGGTCTGCCGGATGCGCCAGCGGGTCGTCAGACGAGCCGTCTGCCGGCCTCGTCGGAGTGCTGTCCTGCTCCTGGTTCGGCATGCTCGCCTCCTCCGGGAAGGCGCGAAGCTCCCGCGCCGACCCGTAGCATGGGATGGCCGACATCGGCCCGACGTTGCCGCCGGTGACCCATCGATTGCAGAAGCCTTTCGCCCTCCGGCTGTCACGCAAACGGAACCCGACCGCCGGGCGCGGGTACGTCCCGGAATCGGGTGGTGGTTGACGCTTGCATCGGCCAGCAACATCCGGTCGCCGCACGCGACGCCTCGAGGAGACGCACGATGGGTCCAACCACGCAGTCCGATGTTCGGCCCAGCAGCCACTCGCTGATCACCGCCCTGCTCGAGCCCGGGGAGGAGGTCGAACACGAGATCGCGGTCGGAGAGCGAACAGTGGCCGTCACCACGAACCGCGTCGCTATCGTGGAGGCGGACCGAGTGACGCTGTCCATCTCGATCGACGACATCAAGCGGATCGAGTTGGATATCGAAAAGGACCGTTCAGGGATGCTGGTGATCGTTCCGGACGAGAGCATCGACCATCCAGGCGTGTTGACCTTCGACCGCGACGGCTGCGCGCCGGCGGGGACCGTGCTTGTCACCGTGGGTCGTCGGCTGGCCACGTCGTAGCCGCGGGGATGTCGCCTGCCCCAGGCGATCTGTTCGTCGCGCCGATGCTGGCGACCCTCGTTCGCGACCCGTTCGACGATCCCGACTGGTTGTTCGAGATCAAGTGGGACGGCTTCCGCGTCGAGGCATGCGTCTCCGGCGGTGAGGTGGCCCTGTTCACGAGGGGCGGCCAGGACGCGAAGCGGTACTTCGGCGACATCCTGAGCCCGGCTGACTGGCTTGCGGCGGACGAAGCGGTGATCGACGGTGAGCTCGTCGCACTCGATGAGCTGGGCGGCTCCGACTTCGCTCTGCTGCAACGAGGGATCCGCGGTCGGTCGGCGGTCGGTGGTTCGACGGGCCTGACCTACCAGGCGTTCGATCTTCTTCGTCTCGACGGCGTGTCACTTCTCGAACGGCCGCTCGAGGAACGGAAGAAGAAGCTCGAGGCCGTCCTTCGGCCCGATCCGCGCGTCAGGTACAGCGAGCACGTCGAACGCGACGGCGTGGCGTTCTTCGAAGCTGCCCGGGCCCGTCACCTCGAGGGGATCATCGCGAAGCAGCGCGCCTCGCCCTATCTCCCGGGCGTCCGCTCGCCGTCGTGGCTGAAGGTCAAGAACCGGCCGGAGCAGGAGCTGGTCGTCGTCGGGTGGACGACCGGGACCGGCTATGCCACCGAGCTCGCGGCACTGTTGGTCGCGGTCAACGTCGACGGTCGGCTGACGTACGCGGGCAAGGTCGGCGCCGGGTTCGACCAGGCAGGGCGCCGAGAGCTGGTGAAGAGACTTGGTCCGCTGGAGACCGCTGAGCCGCCGCTCGACGATGCGCCCACCGGGCGGTTGCGCCGCGAGGCGACGTGGGTTCGGCCCGAGCTCGTCATCCGCGCTGACTTCGCCGGCTGGACGCGCGACGGGAAGGTTCGTCAGGCAAGCTTCAAGGGGATCGAGATCGAGAAGGACCCGCGCGACGTGGGCCGAGAGGCGCCGGCCTAGAGGTCGCCGCCCGGAGCGTGCTCGGTCGTCGGTGAGCCGCCTTCCTCTTCGGGAGCGACGGTCGGCGCCGATTCGTGGGGTACGTCCTCCGCGATCCCCTCAGCGTGAGGGTCGGTCGGCCGGCCGTCACGCCGCTGGCCGTCCGGAGCGCGGTGATCCACGGGATGTTCCAGTGCCTTCTTCGGATCCTCGGTCATCACGTCACCTCCGTCCGACATCAGATCGGGGTCGCGGGTGCGGTCGGACCATCCTGATCGCGCTTCTTCGCCTCGGTCTGTCGCACGCGACTTCGTTCAGCGCGTTCCGTCTCACGGCGCTGGCGGTCCTGTTCCACCTGCACCTTCTTGGCCTCTGCTTCTTCGTCGCGTCGACGCTCGGTGTCGTCAACCTTCGCCCGAAGGTCCTCGACGACCGGGGCGCTGATCCCCGGCCGCGACGCGAGCTCGAGCGCGGCCTCACCCTGCTTTTCAGCACGCATCTCGTCGCGCTGGAAGGTGACCTCGCCCTTGTAGACCGAGCCAAGCAGGCTGTCGAGCGCGCCTGCTTCGTGCGCCCGCTGGATCGCCGCGTGGGTGATCAGATCGCCGAGGTCGAGGATGACGCGATCCTCGAGGTCGAGGATGACCTTCGTCACGGGCCGGCCGACGGCATCCTCGATCTGGTCGAGGCGGCGTTTCGTCTGCTCGTGATCGACGCGCTGGCCCGCCGCGTCAGTCATCTCGCCGACCTTGCGGGTGAACTTGTCCCAGAGGCTGGCCGCGTTGTCTCCGGCCGAACCGATCGCATCCTTCGCGCCCGCCGCGGCGAGGCCCGCCTCACCCAGACCGACGGCCGTCGTGAGGTCAGGGAGCTTGTCCGCTGCGCGGGCCCGTTCGATGTCGTCGCTCGTGACGCGGCGGCCCGCCGGCACGAGGATCGCACCGTTGCCGTCCTCGACGTCGCGGCCGGTCCGCTTCCCGACGAGGTTGTCCTCGGGCCTGGCGTCCGCAGTCGCGGTCTTGGCGCCACGCGTAGCATCGCCGGCCGCCGTCTTGGCCTTGTCGCCGACATCCGCAAGGGCGCCGCTGAGACCGCCCCGCTGCTGCTCGAGAAGGTCAGCTGTCTCGGGAAAGACGTAGGCGACGTCCGGGCCGACGCGGACGAGCTCCTCGAGCGGGATATAGCGTGTGCCGTGGGCCGCATCGGTGAAGACGCCTCCCGACAGCTCGAACCCGAGGATCCGACCGGTCGGCTCGTCGAAATAGACATCGTTGATCTTGCCCTGGTCGTCGCCTGTCTCCGTGAAGACGCGAGTGCCGAGCAACGACTGGTGCCGCGAGAGGATGTCGTTGATCTCAGGCAGGTCGTTGGCGGCGACCACGCTCTCGCGACGGGCCACGACGACGGCGTCGCGACCGAAGCCCATCACCTCTTCGATGGGCACGACGCGTGAGCTCGCGAGGAACCCGCCCTCGTCGGCAAGCAACCCGACGACGGCGTCGTTGCCGGGACCGAGGATGACGTCCTTCACCTCGTGGAGACGCGCCCCATCGGCGAGGCTCAGGATCGGCTTGCCGATCACGCTCTTGCCCTTGCGCATGGCGTTCTCCTAGATGCCGGCTGTGTAGAAGTAGAGGAAGGCGACCACGACGAGGGCCAGCAGGATCAGGACGACTGCCGTCCAGGTTCCACGGTTCGATGTGCCTTGAAGCCTCATGGCGCGGCTCCCTATCCACGCGAGCGCTCGGCATGTGGGGTCGTTCCGAGGGCAGGCCCCGACACCGTATCCCGTTGGATGTACCGCTCAGTAAGTCGGACCGTCTGCGAGTCGTTGCAAAGGCGTGTCGCTCCGGGAGGCCCCAGGTCACCTGAGTCGCACGGGGCTGTCGCGGAGACGGGTCGGGCTGCTAGCCTTGACGCGACGCCCCACCGTGGAGGAACCGATGGCGACCGTCACGTCGCAGCAGCCGGACACTGACGCTCCGATCAACATGCGCCTCGGCCTGCTCCTGGCGATGGCGATGTTCGTCCTCGTCGTCGACACGTCGCTGATGAACGTCTCGATCTCCTCGGTCGTCAAGGACCTGGGCACCACGGTCAGCGGCGTCCAGTCGGCGATAGCGCTGGAGGCACTCGTATCGGCGGCCTTCATCC
>JBJMMQ010000072.1:0-29816 GCA_045804705.1 Chloroflexota bacterium | reverse complement strand
CCGTCGCCATACGACAGGCAGCGGCCTCGGAGGACCGTCGCGTCCTCCACCCCATCGAGAAACTCGCGGATGAGCCGCGACTTTCCGACGCCGGCGGATCCGAGCAGGGTGAACAGGTAGGACGTCCGCTCGCTGCGCGCCCGATCGAGGCCGCGACGGACGAGGTCGAGCTCGGTCGTGCGACCGACCATCGGCGAGTCGAGGTGGCGGGCGTGGCCGGCACTGTCGGCAAGGACGGTCACCAGTCGGAGGGCCGCGACGGGCTGAGACTTGCCTCGAACGTCGAGCGGCTCGACCGCCTCGACCTCGACCGCGTCCCTGACCAGCTGGTGAGTGGCGACGGCGATGAGGATCTCGCCCGGCTTCGCCGCCTGCTCGAGGCGGGCCGCGACATTGACCGCGTCGCCGCTCACCAGACGCTGCCCTTCCGACGGATCCCCGGCGACGACCTCGCCCGTGTTCAGTCCGATGCGGACAGCGATGCGCAGCCCGTGATCCCGCTCGAGGACATCGTTGAGGCCCGCGATCGCGGTCTGGATCGCGAGGGCCGCACGGACTGCACGGAGAGCGTCGTCCTCGTGGACCCGCGGGATCCCGAAGACGGCCATGACCGCATCGCCCATGTACTTCTCGACCGTTCCGCCGTGAGCCTCGATCGCGGCCGCGAGCGTGTCGAAGTAGCGCCGCTGGATGCGTCTCAGTGCCTCGGGATCGAGGGCCTCGCCGATCCGTGTCGAGCCGACCATGTCAGCGAAGACGATGGTGACGACCTTGCGGACCTCGCCACCGGCCTCCGCGGGAGCGGGCAGCGCCGTCCCGCACGCCTGGCAGAAGCGCGCGCGTTCACCATTCGGTTCGGAGCAGGACGGGCAGATCCGCACCGCATCATCGTAGTGCTCGACGACCGCACCGGAACCGTCGCGAGCCCGGTGGTCGACCGGCAGCGACCCCTAGCCGGCGGCGACCTCGGAGCCGGAACGTCCGGGTGTGGCGCGGGCCGTGGCGAGGGCTTCGCGGACCTGGGCCGCCAGCCCGTCGACGTCGAGGCGGAGAACGCGTCGCAGATCGGCCACGGATCCGTGGTCCACGAACCGTTCCCCCGGGATGCCGATGATCCGGACCGCGACGTCGCGATAGGCCGGGTCGGCGAGGCGCGCCTCTTCGACGAGTTCGAGCACGCCGCTCCCGAAGCCACCCACGACGACACTCTCCTCGAACGTCACGACCATCCGTTTGCCGCGAACCTGGTCGAGGATCAGCTGCCTGTCGAGTGGCCGCGCGAACCGGGCGTTGATGACCCCGACAGACCAGCCCTCCGCGGCGAGCACATCGGCCGCGCCCAGCGCGCGGGCGACGATCGGTCCGAAGCCGACGAACAACAGGTCGTGGCCCTCGCGCAGGACCTCGCCCTGTCCGATCGGCAGCACCGACGGCGTCACGGGCTCCAGCCCGAAACCGGCGTCGCGCGGGTAGTGCAGCGCGAATGGATGGTCCTGTGCGAGCGCGGTTCGCAACAGCGACCGCAGCTCCTGCTCGTCCTTGGGCGAGGCGATCACCAGATTCGGGAGCTGCCGCTGGGCCGGCAGCGTGAACATGCCCTGGTGGCTCGTCCCGTCCTCCCCGACGAGGCCCGCCCGGTCGACCGCGATGAGGACCGGCTGATCGTTCTGGCAGACATCGTGGACGGTCTGGTCGAACGCCCGCTGGAGGAACGTCGAGTACAGCGCGACGACGGGCCGCATCCCGCCCATGGCAAGACCTGTGGCCAACGCCACCGAGTGCTGCTCGGCGATCCCGACATCGAACATCCGATCCGGGAACTCGGCCTGGAACTTGGACATCCCGGTCCCGGTCGGCATGCCGGCCGTGATCCCGACGATCCGCCTGTCGGCCCGGGCCAGCTCGATCAGTTCGGCGGCGAAGACAGCCGTGTAATTCGGGTTCTTCGTCGGGGCGGCGGCAACCACGGCGGGCGGCGCTGCGTCGTCCGCCATCGATTCGGTCGGCATTGCGGCCACGGGCGCCGCGACAGCGGGCCCAGCACGCTCAGGTGCAGTGACCGCGATCGGCGGCAGTGCGGCACCGTGGAACCCGATCTGGTCTCGCTCGGCAGGCCGGAAGCCACGTCCCTTCTGGGTCCGGACGTGCACGATGGTCGGTCCCGGGAGGACCAGCGCGCGACCGAGCGTCTCAAGCAGCGCGTGCAGATCATGGCCCGGCACGACGCCGATGTAGGTGACCCCGAGATCCTCGAACAGCTGTCCGGGCTGCGCGAAGTTGACGACCGACCGGCGCAGCCGCTGGCTCAGCTCGAGCACGGTCGGGCCGATGACCGGGATCCGCTCGACGGTCCGGTCATAGGCGCTTCGGCCCTGCTGCCAGGCGCTCGAGAGCTTGATCTCGGACAGGTACTTCGAGAACGCGCCGACGGTCGGGCTGATGGACATCTCGTTGTCGTTGAGGACGATGAGCATCTGCGTCTGGCGCTGGCCGATGTCGTTGAGTGCCTCGAGTGACAGCCCGCTCATGAGCGCCGCATCCCCGACGACGACCGCGATTCGCTCGAGCCCATGGCGCAGGTCGCGCGCGGCTGCCAACCCCTCGGCGATCGACAACCCGGTCCCCGCGTGACCGCCGTCGAACACGTCGTGCGGCGATTCGGAGCGGCGCGGGAAGCCGCCGACGCCATCCAGTTGGCGCAGGGTGCCGAACCGCTCGAGACGTCCGGTCAGCAGCTTGTGCGGATAGGCCTGATGGCCGGTATCCCACACGATCCGGTCGCGCGGCGATTCGAGCAGCCGATGGAGCGCGATCGTCAGCTCGACGACGCCGAGCGACGAGCCAAGGTGGCCGCCAGTGTCCGCGACGGTTCGGACGATGGTGTCGCGGATCTCGACAGCGAGCTGGGCGAGCTCGACCTCGGACAGCCCGCGAAGGTCGGCGGGATCCTGGATCGTCGGGAGGATCGGCACAGGCGTGATGTCTCCGATGGTCGGCCGGGTCGGATCGCCGGCTTCGGTCGCGGTGACGGTCCAGCGGCGCCGCGTGTGATGATTGGTACGCAGTCGAGATCTGCCCGGATCGGGCCCGCGCAAGAGTGTAAACCTGTCCCTCAGGGGTCGCGTGTTTTTCTCCCCGGAACGCCCGCCGGGGTGCCGATCGCGCCGGCAGATCAGGACCCGGCGGGATCCTCGGTCGCGTCCTCGGGTCGCACGTCACGCGTCTCGATCGCTCCGCCGGCCCGCGCGACGAGCTGCTGGACGCGAAGCTCGGCGTCGCCGAGAAGCTTCTCGCACCGCGCCTGGAGCGCGACACCGCGCTCGTAGAGGGCGATCGCAGCTTCGAGCGGCTGACCGCCGGCCTCGAGCTCGGCAACGGTGCGCTGGAGCTCGGCGAGCGCCTCGTCGAACGTGAGAGCGTCGATCGCCTGGTCAGTCGTGCTGGTCACCATCAGCCTCGTCATGTGTGTCGGTCAGCCTGTCGATGCGCGGGGCGACGAGCATACCAACGCGCATCCCCACGACGGCGACGACGCCCACGAAGCCGAGGAAGACCATCGCGGCGATCAGGCCGTCCATGTGGACCGCGCGTAACCGGTCATCGGGTCAGCGGTCGTCCGCCGTCGCCGGGAGCTCGCCAGTGGCGACGCGGACTGCGAGGCGGGTGCCAGCGGGGGCATCGACGCTCGCGTCTCGAACGATGCGGCCGTCCGCCGTGCGCCGGACGATGGCGTACCCGCGGTCGAGGGTGGCTTGCGGGCCGAGGACCGCGAGCGCCGCGCCGGTCGTCTGGAGCGACGCCCGGGCGCCGGCCACACGGCGGACCGCGATCGGGCCCATCACGGAGGCGCGCTCGAGCCGTGCCCGGTCGCGCGCGACCCGCGCCGGGAGAGTCGGAGCGAGTCGTGCCACCAGTCGCTCGTCGAGACGACGCCGCTCGGAGACGGAGACAACGACCGCGCGGGTCGCCCGGTCGACCAGCAGCCCGACTCGCTCGCGGGCCGCTGCGAGCTGCGCGACGGGGCTCAGACGCTCGAGGACGCGCCGCTCGCCGACGACCTCTCGCCCTGCCGTGCGCAAGCGCTCCGCCACGGCAGAATCGAGACGCCGACCACCCTGACGGACAGAGGCGAGGAAGTCGGCGCGGTCCGGGACCGCGACCTCGGCGGCGGCCGACGGTGTCGGCGCCCGGACATCCGCGGCGAAGTCGGACAGCGTGACGTCGACCTCATGTCCGACGCCGCAGACGACCGGGACCGAGTGGGCCACGACCGCGCGCACGACGGCCTCGTCGTTGAATGCCCAGAGATCCTCGAGCGACCCGCCGCCACGGGCGAGGATCGTGACCGCGGGCGCTTCCTCCGGCCGCCCGGCCGCGATCCGATCGGCTGAATAGCGTTCGACGGTTCGGAACGCCCTGACGAGGCTGTTCGGCGCGGATTCGCCCTGGACCTGCGCGGCGACGAGCACGACGCGGGTCAGCGGCCATCGTCGCGCGAGGACGTGGCAGATGTCCTTCCAGACGGCGCCTGTCGGGCTGGTGATGACGGCGATCGTCGCGGGTCGCGACGGGAGCGGCCGCTTCCGCGCGGTGTCGAACAGGCCTTCCGCCGACAGACGCGCCTTCAACGCCTCGAACCGAAGCGTGAGATCGCCGAGACCCGCCGGTTGGATCGACTCGACGTACAGCTGGAGCGCGCCCTGCGGCTCGAACAGGTCGATCCGGCCGTGCGCGACGACTCGCAGCCCCGCCTGCGCCTCGAACGCGGATCGTTGCCGATCGTCGCGGAACCACACGCACTGGAGCTGGTTCCGCTCGTCCTTCAGGGCGAAGTAGGCATGACCGGCGGACGAGATCGTGACCCGGCCGATCTCACCCTCGACCCATAGATCGGACAGGCGTGGATCGGCGCGGACGGCGCCACGGATCGTCCGTGTGACCTCGCTGACCCCGAGGATCCGGACGCCGAAGGTGCCGGGTGCCGCCGGCGCCCGGCCGGGGCCGACCGGTCGAAGCCCGGCGTCCGCCGGATCGACGGGCACGCTGTCCCAGCTCGGCAGTGCCCAATCGGGAGGTTCGGACGACTTCACGATGCCATCCTGCCTAGACCCTCGTCTGGTATTCCCCCGTCCGGGTATCGATCCGGATGACGTCGCCGGGCTCGACGAAGATCGGCACCGTGACAACAAGTCCCGTCTCGGTCGTCGCGGGCTTCCGCGCGCCCGACTGCGTGTCGCCGGCGAACCCGGGTTCGGTCTCGACGACCCGCAGGTCGACGGTCACCGGCAGCTCGACGCCGATCGTCTCGCCCTGGTAGCTCGTCCGATCGATCGTCATCCCGTCCTTGAGGTACTGGGCGGTCTCACCGAGCTGCTCGCCACTCAGCGAGAACTGGTCGTAGGTGTCGTTGTCCATGAAGTGATAGTCGGAGCCGTCCCGATAGAGGAACTGGACCGGGCGCTTCTCCATCGATGCGCGAGGCCATTTCGTGCCGGCCTGGAACGATCGCTCGACCGTCTGACCGCGCTTGATATTCCGGAGGGTGATCCGGACCTGGGCGCTGCCGCGGCCCATCTTGATGTGGTGGTAGTCGAGGATCTGCCAGAGCTCGCCGTCGAGCTCGATGGCGACCCCCTTCCTCAGTTCGCCAGTGCTGATCATCCGCTTGAGGACTCCTGGGCGTTCGCGCCGGCGGGTCGTTCGATCTCAGGGACGGGCTGACCGGCGGGGATCGGGTGGTGGATCGTCGCCCGATCGTAGCAGACGGCGGGGCTCAGACCGGGAGCGCGATGACCTCGCGGGGGAACCGCGTCTGCCGTTCGACGCGGCCCTCGGCGGCGTCGAGAAGCACGAGGTCCTCGATGCGCACGCCCATCTCGCCTTCGAGATAAACGCCGGGTTCGACCGAAAAGACCGTGGGCGTCGGCAACGGCGCATCCGTCGCCATCCGTCCGAGCGATGGCTGCTCGTGCGTCGCAAGGCCGATGCCATGACCGGTGCCGTGCCCGAAGTGATCGCCGTGGCCGGCCTCAGCGATGACGTCCCGCGCGACCGCGTCGACGGCCCGCCCGCTCGGCAGCGCGCTTGCCGGCCCTGACCCAACGGCCCGCTCGAGGACCGCGATCCCCTCCGCCTGGGCGCGCGCGACGAGATCGTAGATTTCGAGGTCGCGCCGCGTCGGTTCGCCGATGAACAGGGTCCTCGTCATGTCGCTCCGGTAGCCCCCGACCTGCGCACCGAAGTCGAACAGCAGGACCGTCCCTGCCTGGACCCGTCGTTCACCGGGCGATCCGTGGGGTAGGGCCGCCTCTGGCCCGGCCAGACAGGTGACGTCGAATGCGAGCGCTTCGGCACCGCCCGTCCGCATCAGCCATTCGAGTCGGAGAGCCAGCGTCGCCTCGGTGATGCCGGGACGGATCTCAGGTAGAAGCGCCGCGAGCGCCCGGTCGGCGACCGCGCAGGCTGCCGCGATCCGCTCGATCTCGGCAGGCTCCTTGACGGCGCGGTCGGCCTCGAGCCAGCCTTGGACGGGCACGAGCTCGACGTCCGGGGCCGCAGCCGCCAGCCGCCCCCACATGCCGTGCGACACGTGGTCCGCCTCGACGGCCACGCGCCGGGCGCCGACGGATGCGACCAGTTCCGGCCAGCGACTGGGCAGGTCCTGGTAGGCCGCGAACGCTCGTGTCTCGGGGGCCTCGCGGCGGGCCTGGATGGTGTAGCGGGAATCGGCGAGCAGGACGACCTCGTCCGCGCCAACGAGGAACTGGCCTGAGTAGCCGGCGCTCTTCTCCTCGCCGTCGGCGAGGGTGAAGCCGGTCAGGTAGCGCATGTGCTCCCGCCGAACACCGAAGTAGGCATCCACCTGCGCGTCGCCGAAGCGCGCGCGGAGCCGCTCGAGACGCGCCGGACGTGCGGACCGATCTGCCTCGTCCCAACGTGCCCGGTCCTCCGCGGAAGGTGGCCCGGCGAAGTCCGACGGGACCGGCAGCGGCGTGCCCGACGGGGTGCCGGAGACGCCTCGAGTCATTCCTTCATGTACTTCTTGATGTTCGCCTGATGCTCCTTGAGCGTCTTCGCGAATGCCGTCGTCCCGGTGCCGTCGCCCTTGGCCAGGAAGTAGAAGTAGCCAGCCTTCGTGTCGGGCTCGAGGGCAGCGTCGATCGACGTCAAGGTCGGTGTGGTGATCGGTCCCGGCGGGAGCCCCGGGCTCGTGTAGGTGTTGTACCCCGCGAGCTTCGCGGGCAGCGTCTCGTCGGTCAGCCCGCCCTTGATCGGCGCCCAGAAGACGTACTTGGTCCAGTCCTTCACGGGGATCTTCGCGAGCTCCAGCGAGTCGTGGATGTAGAAGATGGTCGGGTCGGACTGGAGCAGACCGGTCGGCCATCGCTTCGGGTCAAGCCGGTTCTGGTAGACCCCGGCGATGAGCGGCTTCTCCTGCGGCAGCTGCGCCTCCCGCTCGACGATCGAGGCGAGCGTCAGGATCTGATAGAAATCAAGCCCGCGAGCCTTCGCCACGGCCATCCGTTCCGGGCCGACATTGGCGGCGAACTTGTCGAGCATCAGCCGCACGAGCTCGTCCGGGGTCGTGTCCGGAAGCACGCGATAGGTGGCCGGCCACAGGAACCCCTCGAGTGACGCGCCCTTCGGCGCGTCCTTGAGGATCGTCTGCAACCACGGGTAGTCGGCGACCAGGTCGGCCGGCGGGTTCTTGACGATGTCGTAGAAGTCTTCCGCGTTCATCTGCAGCGGTAACGTCTCGAGCTTGGCGGTGATCTGCTCGAGGCGAAGGCCGGTGCGCAGCCCGATATCGACGTACTTCACCGCCGGCGGAGCGAGCAGTGCATGGACCAGCTGATCGGGCGTCATGTTCTTGCGCAGCACGAACGTGCCCTGCTGGAGCGAACCCGTGAGCTGATCGACCGTCGCGATGAAGATGAACGCGCGGCTGTCACCGAGGAGACCCTGGTCCTCGAGCCGGGTGGCGATGGTTCGTGCCGAGTCCCCCGACTCGACAAGGAACTCGACCTGCGCAGCATCGGTCGAGGCAGGCGAGGTCAGGGCGGACCCGAGGTTCTCCCGGACGATGCCCTCGACGAAGGGCACCTTGAGCGCGGCCGGATTGTCCTCGGCGATCGACATGACCGTGCTGGCCACGACAGGGCGGAGGGCCGTGAGGGCGACGGCGAGGACGACTCCGGCCAGGACGAGCGCGAAGACCAGGAACTTCAGGAAGCCGACGAGCCCGTGCCCGCCACGACCACCCCCGCCCCGCGGCCCCGGCACGGGCTCGGAGAACTCGGGGATGGAATCGGTCGCATACGCATCGGGGTCGTACGGGCGCGCCTGCTGCGCACGCGTGTCCCTGGGGCGTCCGCCGGAGCGGATCGTCATGTACTCGTCTCCTGGGGGTCCTGGGTGTCTCCCGTGGACGAACGGCGGCCGGCACGTGTGTCGAGCTCGTCCTGGAGGATGATCGCGGCGGCCTCACGATCGACACGTGCCCGATACGTGTCACGCTGGGCCTTGGTCGGCGGTCCCCCGGAGCGACCGCGTTTCATCGGGCCGAGTCGGGCCTCGGCGAGATGGCTGGTCAGTCGCTCGTCGCGGAATGCTACCGGAAGACCGAGCCTGACCGCCAACGCCTCACCCCAGGTGCGGGTCAGCGTGGCCTGCGGGCCTTCGTCACCCGAGACGTCGAGGGGCAGACCGACGACGAGCTCTTCGATGTGCTCGCGCTCGAGGATCGCGGTCAGCCGAGCCGCGTCCTCCTCGAGGGTGCGGCCTCTCGCCAGCGTCGCCAACGGCCGGGCGATGGCGTTGGCGACGTCGCCGTCCGCCACTGCCAACCCGACTCGCTTCTCCCCGAGATCGACCCCCAACCACCGCGTCACGGAGTCGCGGAGACGGAGGGTGCCGGCGTCTCGATCTCGACCGAGTGGCCGATGGTCAGGTCCACCCGGCTCTCGAAGCTCGGGATCGAGCCCGACCAGTCGGGCGAAACGCTGATCTCCACCTCGCCATACGGCTCGAGGATCGCTTTCGCCTCCGCGACCGGCTTGCCGAGGACCATCGCCTCGAGCGTGGCCGGATCGAGGATCGCGATCTGATCGGCGCTGATCGTCACAGGGAAGCTGACTGTCTGGCCGACGACGATCGCGTCGCCGACCTCGACGTCGACCGAGCCCGCGACGAGCTCGTGGCCGGGGTCGATCGCCTCGCGGACGGCCGCCTCCGCGATCGCCGTCACCGGCGCGGAATCGGCCGCGACGACTGTCCCCGTCGCGGCGAGGCCGAGGTCGAACGATCGGACCTCCTGGCCCACCAGCGTCTCCGGTGCGACCGTCGGTGTCGCCTGGCCCAGGACACCTGTCGCCGGGAAGACCGTCGAGCCGGCCGGCGCCTTGGCCGGATCCGCCATCGATTCGCGGAAGGCCTCCTGGAGCGAGGAGTTCAGCGAGGCCATCGCGCCGTCCACGTCCTCCTGGGTCACGCGGGTGAATGTCTCGCTCCGACCACCCGTCGTGGGCTCCGGATTGGTGACCTTCAGGAAGAGCGACGACTCCCCTCTCGGCACGACCGTGATCGCGCCGGCATCGACGTTGCCGTCCGGTCCACCTTCGACTGCCGTGACCTTGACGCTCGCCCGTGCCGGGAAGATGGTCAGCCCGACGAGCTCGGCCCGCGGGACCGTGATGGTGACGAGCGTCCGGAACCGGACGCCGCCGGGCGTGCTGACGATGCTTCCCGACGGAACCCGATTGGTGCTCGTCGGGTCGCGGTTCTCGAAGCGGACCGCGCCGGTCGCTTTCGACAGCTCCACTCGTTTGCCGGTCGCCGCGAACGAGTCACCGACCGAGACCGGGATCGAGATCTGCTCCGCCGGGACCACCGGCGGGTCGCCACCGGGTGTCGCGGCGTTCGGATCGGCGACGACCGTGAGGTTCACCGGGGTGATCGGCTCTGGCCGTGGCGTCACGACGATCCGGGCCGACGGAAGCAGCACGTACGCCCCGACCGCACCGACGAGCAGTGCGAGGGCGAGGATCGCGCCTCCGATCAGCCAGGGCGTGCGGATCCGGCTGCGGCCGCGGTCCCCCGTCGACGTCGTGCCGCTCGTGACGGGGACACCTCGAAAGCCACCACCGGCGGCCGTGTCCGGACGAGGAGTGGGCGCGCGCGTGACCTCGCGGGCGACCGGAGCGCGAACGGTGCTCGTCGGATCGGCCGCCGCGAGCGCCGCCACGCCGACGACCGCAGCCACGCTCCCGTCGGCGGTCTCGGCCGCCGGGCGCCCTTCCCGTGCTGCCGGCGGGATGACGCCCTGTCCCCCGGCCGCGACGGACGCTGCCGAAGCCGATCCGGCCGCGCCGGCCTCGGCGCCCTCGTACTCGGCCACAGACGCGAAGGCGGGCAGCCCGGCCGACGCTGCGAGTGCCCGCGTCCCGGCGTCCGCGGACACGATCGACAGGCGCTTGTCGTGTTCGATCGCGTCCCGCGACAGCAGCCGGAAGTTGATGCGCGACGTCGCGACGCGTGAGCCGTGCGGCAGGACCAGCGCGAGGCGCTCGTGCTCCGCGGAGCGGATCCGCGATGCGGCGGAGGTGATCTCGTCATCGACCTCGAGATAGATGAGCCGGGAGGCCATCGATCAGACCTTCATCGCCCGGAGAACCCGACGCAAGGCGACGTCCAGCGGATCCTCCGTCGTCTGGAGCTCGATCGCCTGGAAAGCCAGCCCGAGAGGCGTCACATCCTGCTGGTCGACGAGCAGCTCGGTCGCGTCCGAGATCGTGTCGATCTGGTCGGGCGCCATCACGGTCACCTCGGGCGGCCGAGCGAACGGCAGGCGCTCGTAGAACGCCTCGGAGCCGAGGGCGGCACGGATCTCGGGAAGTCGGGACCCGCCGCCGCACAGGAAGATCCGGCCCGGGAGGAGGTCGCCGCCCGACAGCTCCTCCATGACGAGCTCGACACCGGCCGCCCAGACACGGACGTCGTCGGCGACGATCGTCGCCACCTGCGCCGCCTGGTCGACGGCCAGCCCCCGAGCGTAGTCGACCTTCATCGACTCGGCCCGTGGGAACGGCAGGTCGAGACGATCGGCCAGGCTCTTGGTGAACGCCCGCCCGCCGAGCGCGAACATCCTCGTGCCCTCGATCCCCCCTTGGCGGACGAGAGCGACGTCGGTGGTCCCTCCGCCGACGTCCACGAACAGCGCGCCGGCCTGGCGGATGTGGTCGCTACCAAGCACGCGTGCGACGGCATACGGCTCTGCGACGATCTCGAGGAGGTCGAGATCGAGCTGTGATGCGACGCTCTGCAAGGCGCCGAGATGGACCAGTGGCGCGAACGCGTTGAAGATGCCGATCTTGACGTGACGCCCCTGGAAGCCGACCGGGTTGGTCAGCGAATAGCCATCGATCGCCGCGCCCGTGACCGCCGCATGGACCAGCCGGACGTCGACATGCGGCAGGCCCGTTTCCCAGATGATCGCCCGTTCCGCCTCGTGGAGCGCTTCCCGCTGCACGGCGTCGATGAGCTTCTGGAGCTCGGCCTCGGTGATCGGCTGGTCGGGCCGCTTGCGCTCCTGGCTGTGGGTGGTCGTGAAACCCTTGACGAGCTCCCCGGCGATACCGATCACGACCTGGGTCGGGCGAAAGCCCGCCATCTCCTCGGCTTCCTGGAGCGCGACCGCGCAGTTGTCGACGACTGCCGCGATGTCGGCCACCGTGCCCGACTGCATGTGAGACAGCCCCTGGCGTTTGCGTCCGACGCCACGGACCGTTCCGTGCCCGGACTCGTCGATGTCGAAGACCAGCGCCTTGGCGAATTCGGTGCCGACGTCAAGCGCCGTGCAGGCGGCGAGCGCATCGGACGAGTCGCGCTGCCAGATCTTCCGCCAGAAGGCCATCAGTGGGCCATCAGGCCTGGGTCGCCTCGAGACCGGTCCTGATCGCAGCGAGGGCGTCCACGAGCCCGGCACGCCTGCTGCCCTTCCCCTGCGCCATCTCGGGGCGACCGCCGCCCTTGCCGTCGATGTGCGGCATCGCCCCGCGGACGAGCTCACCGGCGGAGACGCCTCGCTCGACGAGGGCGGGCGGGACGCTCACGAACAGCTGAGGCTCGTCGGCGTCCATCCCGACCGCGATGACCGCGTCGGGGCTGTCCTTTCGCAACGTGAGGGCGTGCGACTTCATCCGGTCCTGCGACTCGAACGGGACGGCGTAGAGCACCAGGTCGATGTCGCCGACACGTTCGCGTGCATTCACGACGGGCTCCGCGCCGCGCGACCGAAGCTGCTTCCGCAGGGTCGATATGTCACCCTGGAGCGCGGCGATCCGGTCCTCGACTGCGTCGACGGACTGCGCGCCCAGCGCGGCAGCGGTCCGTTCAAGGGCGTCGAAGCGATCCCGGACGAGAGCGTCCGCGGCGACCCCAGTGACCGCCTCGATGCGGCGCATCCCGGAGCCGATGCTGCGCTCGCCGGTGATGAGGAAGCCGCCGATCTGGCCGCTCGCTCGGGCGTGCGTGCCGCCGCATAGCTCGAAGCTGTAGTCCTGGACGCGGATCGTCCGGACCGTCTCGCCGTACTTCTCGTCGAAGAAGGCGTCGGCCCCGCCCTCGATCGCGTCGGCCATGCTCATGAATGCGATGGAGACGGGTCGGTCCTCGCGGATGATGCGGTGGACCTCATCCTCGATCGCGCGCAGCTCGTCGTCCGCCACGGCGCGGTCGAACGGGAAGTCGAAGCGGAGGTAGTCCGGGGTCACGAGCGAGCCCGCCTGCCGCGCCCGCTCCCCGACCACGTTCCGCAGCGCTCGATGGAGCAGATGGGTGGCGGTGTGGTTGCGCATCGTGCTGGCCCGGCGCTCCCGGTCGACGACCGCCTCGACGGTCGCCCCGACCTTCAGCCGGCCGTGGAGCGTGCCGCGGTGGACGAACAGCCCGCCGAGTGGCTTCTGGGTGTCCGTCACGGTGAACAGGTCACTGCCGCCACCGGGTTCGCGCAGAACGCCGCGGTCGCCGACCTGGCCGCCACCTTCGGCATAGAAGGGTGTGCGGTCGAGGACGATCTCGGCCTCGCCGTGGCCGGTCAGCTCGTCGAACTCCATCCCGTCCCGGACGATCCCGACCACGTGGCCGTCGGCCGTCGTCGTTTCATAGCCGACGAATGTCGTGTCGCCGGCACGCGCCTGGATCGAGCCATAGAGCGCGGTCGCGCCCGCCTGCTTCGACAGCTGCGCCTTCGTCCCGCTGCGGCTCCGTTCGCGCTGTTCGGCGAGCGCTGCGTCGAATCCCGCGCGGTCGATCGCGACGCCGTATTCGGCCGCGAGCTCGACGGTCAGGTCGATCGGGAATCCGTACGTGTCGTGGAGCTTGAACGCGACGTCGCCTGGGAGATGGGGCGCGTCGAGCGGCAATCCGTCGACCTGGCGACCGACGACGATCTCGCTTTCCGGCGCGACCTTGGCGATCTCCGCCTCGAGCAGCTTGGTACCCGCGTCGAGTGTCCGCGCGAACTGCGTCTCCTCGCGGCCGATGACGCTGAGGATCTCGTCGCGCCTCGCAACGAGGTGTGGGTACGCCTCGCCCATGACGTCGATGACGACGGAAGCCGTCTCGGCCATGAACGGCTCACGCCGCCCGAGAAGGCGGCCGTGACGGACAGCGCGACGGAAGAGCTTGCGCAAGACGTAGCCGCGACCCTCGTTCGATGGCAGCACGTCGTCGCTGATGAGGAACGTCACCGCCCGCGAGTGGTCGGCGATCACCTGGTAGCTGAACCGCTCGCTCTCGAACGCGTCGGGGTCGTGCCCCATCAGCTCGCGCATCCGAGCGTGGATCGGCGTGAACAGGTCGGTGTCGTAGTTCGTCGGGACCTGCTGGAGGACGCTGGCGAGGCGTTCGAGCCCCATCCCCGTGTCGACGCTGGTGAAGGGCAGCGGCACCCGGCCGTCCGCGAGCTGGTCGAACTCCATGAACACGAGGTTCCAGATCTCGAGCCAGCGTGGGCAGTGCTCGCTGTGGTCGGGGATGCAATGCGGGCCTTCGGACAGATGCGCGCCGCGATCGAAATGGATCTCGCTGCACGGCCCGCACGGCCCGGTCTCGGCCATCCTCCAGAAGTTGGCATCGTCGCCGTTGTCCACGTCGCCCCACCGCGCCATCCGCTCGGGCGGGAGGCCGATCTCATCGGCCCACACGTTCCAGGCGAACTCGTCGTCCTTGTAGGTCGTCGCGGCGAGACGCTCGCCGGGGATGCCGAGGTCGCGCGTCAGGAACTCCCACGCCCAGTGGATCGCCTCTCGCTTGAAGTAGTCGCCGAAGCTCCAATTCCCGAGCATCTCGAAGAACGTGTGGTGGCGCGGCGTGCGGCCGACCTCCTCGAAGTCGTTGTGCTTGCCCGCGACACGCAGACAACGCTGGTAATCGACGGCGCGGGTGTACGACCGGGTCTCGGCGCCGATGAAGACGTCCTTGAACTGGACCATCCCGGAATTGGTGAAGAGGAGCGTGGCGTCACCCGCCGGGACGAGACTCGCACTGGGGACGGGCGCGTGCCCGCGTTCGGCGAAGAACTCGATGAACCGGCGACGGATCTCGGCGGCGGGCAGCGCCACGATCCGCGAGTCTGGGGTCTGGACGGGGGGCGGCATCGGACGCAATGGTACCGAACGGACCGTGCTAGGCGGCTGTAACACGGCATGCCCGGGCGCGGTCGCCTTCGAAGGGGCTGAGCGCGGATGGTGGACGCGTTGGATTCCGACGATGGGAGGCACGACATGGCCGTTGCCAAGAAGTGCGAGCAGTGCGGGAACGTGGACAAGCGGATCACCTGGCCGACGAGCCAGGACGCCTCGAAGGATCCGATGTTCGCCAAGTTCAGCTGTCCGAACTGCGCGTGGACCGAGTTCGACCTCGTCGAGGTCGAGCAGGAAGCCCAGCCGACAGCGAGCTGACATCGGCCGGCCTTCGGCCGAATATCCTTCGGCGATGGCAACCATCGCCGCTCTCCTGGTCGCTCTCGTGGCGGCCATCCACGTCTACATCGTCATCCTGGAGATGTTCCTATGGAGGACGCCCCGCGGTCTTCGCTCCTTCGGCACGACCCAGGCCTTCGCAGACGAGTCCAGGACGCTTGCAGCCAACCAGGGTCTCTACAACGGATTTCTCGTCGCCGGGCTGATCTGGGGCTTGGTCGCGGCGGACCCGGTCGGGTTCCAGGTCAAGATCTTCTTTCTCGCCTGCGTGATCGTAGCCGGGCTGTATGGCGCGGCGACCGTGAATGGCCGGATCCTGATCATCCAGGCCGTTCCCGCGGCACTCGCCATGGTTGCCGTGCTCGCCGCGGGTTGAGCAGCTGACGTCGCCTCTGTTCTCAGGCCCATCTCAGCGAGCGGCGCCAGTCTGCCGGTCATCGAAGCCATCCGAGGAGCCGCACCGATGACCCTTCCCGTCCCGCCGATCTTCGATCCCGACGATGACGACCGCTTGATCGGGCGCGTGCTGTCACGTCGCGAGGTGCTCGCGCTCATGGGCATCGTTTCGGCCGGAGCGGTCGCCGTCGCATGCGCGCCCGGGTCGTCTGCATCCGGGTCCGCGACGGCCGCCGCTTCTGGGAGCGCAGCGGGGACCGCCCTCGCGACCGCCACGGCCGTCGCCGTCGCCAGCTCGTTGCCATCGTGCGTCGTCGTCCCGGAATTGACGGAGGGCCCGTACTACGTCAACGAGAACCTCGATCGGTCCGACATCCGGGTCGACACGTCCGACGGCTCCGTCTCGGAGGGCGCGGTCCTGACCCTCGACTGGGTCGTCTCGCAGGTCGATGGCAACGCCTGCATCCCGCTCGAGGGCGTCCTCGTCGACGTCTGGCACTGCGACGCCGCAGGCGCGTATTCGGACGTCGGCGGCGAGCAGGGACACGACTATCTGCGCGGCTACCAGCACACCGACGCATCCGGGAAGGCCCGGATCGTGACGGTCTACCCCGGCTGGTACCGAGGCCGGGCGGTCCACATCCACTTCAAGATCCGCACCGACGCAGCGGCTTCGAGCGGTTTCGAGTTCACCTCACAGCTGTTCTTCGACGATGCGTTCAGCCAGACCGTATACGAGACCGGCGTGTATGCGGCAAAGGGTCCCCAGGACGTGATGAACGACAACGACCAGATCTACAACCAGAGCCAGGGGATGACCCTGCTCGACGTCGTCAAGGACGGCGACGGCTACAGATCGACCTTCGAGGTCGCGATCAAGACGACGTAGCGGAGGCTCCCGTCACGACGACGGATCCCGGCGGCCCGCTCGCCACCGAGCCCAGAGGGACGAGCCGGCGATGATCGCGCCGACGATGGCGCCGAGCGTCATCCCGCGCATGAACGAGGCCGTGGTCCGGTCCTCGAGAGGTCGGTCCGTACGACGGCTCATGCTCGCTTCGCCGAGGGGCCGAGGATAGCGACCGCGGAGGCGACGCCGATCCCGATCCACGCGACGACCGATGCGCCCAGCAGGTGGAAGTCACCGAGCATCAGGATGTCGAACCCGAGCCGGTCCGCGAGCGCATCGCCGGCCCACGCGCCGAGGATCGCGGCAACGACGATGAACGGCAGCCGGCCGCCCGCATTGCCGCGGATCAGCACGAATAGCGACGCGTGGAAGATCCCGACCAGGACGCCCAGGATGAGCGCCGGGCCGATGCTCACGCCGTCGCGGCCATCGTCGGCCGCGCGATCCGACCACCGCCGATGACGAGGTCGCCGTCGTACAGGACCGCGGCCTGACCGGGCGCCGCGGCCCACACAGGCGTATCCGTCTCGACGAGCCATCGGCCGCCGCGAGCGGGCTCCGACAGAGTTGCAGGGCGCACCGTCGCTGGCATCGGCGTCGCACGGTGGCGGATCCGGATCTCGGCACGGAACGGCGCGGAGGGACCGCCCGGCGGGTCGCCGGCGACGAAGCTCGCCCGCTCGAGTTCGATGGCCGTCGTCTCGAGGTCCACCCGCCGGCCCAGCGTGATCGTGTTGGTCAACGGATCGATCCGGCTGACGTAACGCGGCTCGCCCAGCGCGACCCCCAGTCCCTGCCGCTGGCCCACGGTATAGCCGGCGGAGCCGTGGTGCTCCCCCACCCTCTCACCGTCGACGTCGAGCAGAGGCCCCGCCTCGGGCACCCAGCCTGCGCGCTCGCGCAGGGCATCGCGGTAGTCGCCGCCGGGAACGAAGCAGATCTCCTGGCTCTCGGCCTTGTCCGCAGTCGCGAGCCCGAGCTCGCGGGCGACGCTGCGCACCTCCGGCTTCGTCAGCTCGCCCAACGGGAACCGTGCGTGCTCGAGCTGGTCCTGCCGCAAGCCGTACAGGAAATACGTCTGGTCCTTGTCCGCGTCACGCGCCCGCAACAGTCGCGCGCGGCCGTCGGGACCCACATCGCGCCGAGCGTAATGACCCGTCGCGACGGCTTCGCAGTCGTAGAGGTGGCGCGCCCGACCCAGAAGCGCGCCGAACTTCACGTACGTGTTGCAGTCGACGCACGGCGACGGCGTCTCGCCGCCGAGATACGCATCGAGGAACGGCTGCATGACCCCGGCATCGAACTCCCGCTCGAGGTTCATGACGTAGAACGGGATGTCGAGCTGCGCGGCCACGCGTCGGGCGTCATCGGCGGCGTCGAGCGAGCAGCAGCTCTTCTTGAACTCGGAGTAGGTGTCTGCGACGTCGTGCAGGCGCATCCAGACTCCGACGACCTCGTGACCCTGGGCGTGAAGGAGTGCCGCGGCGACCGAGGAGTCCACACCCCCCGACATCGCGACGAGGACGCGACTCACGCGGGGACGCCCTGCCCGAGGGGATCAGCCGTGACCGCGACGGTCCCCAGCCGCATCGAAGCCACGACCCGCGGCACGACGTCGCATGCCGTGGCGACCTCCTCGTCCGTCGTCGTCCGCCCGAGCGAAAGCCGGAGCGCGCCACGGGCCTCTTCCTCCGGGTAGCCCATCGCCGTCAACACGTGGCTGACCTCGGTCGAGCCGGTCGTACACGCCGAGCCGACGGAGCACGCGATCCCTTCGAGATCCAGCGACATCGCGACAGCGACACCGTCCGTGTCGCGGGCGACCAGCGACACGATCCCGGGCAACCGGTCCTTCGGATGCCCGGTCGCCTCGACGCCGGCCACAGCGAGGATCGCCTCCAGAAGCCGGGCACGCTGCTCGCGCAGCCGGGTGACGGTCGCGGGCCGATCGGAACAGGACAGCTCGTAGGCTGCCGCCAGACCGACAGCTCCCGCCACGTTCTCCGTTCCGGCTCGGCGGTGACGCTCCTGCGTCCCGCCCTGTTGCTGGGCCAGGATGTGCGTCCCGTGCCGGACGTAGAGGGCGCCGACGCCCTTCGGGCCTTCGAATTTGTGGGCGCCGAGCGACACGAGGTCGGCCCCAAGCGCCTCGACATCGAGGTCGACATACGGCGCCGCCTGGACGGCATCGACATGGAGCACGACGCCTTTCCTTGCCCGGACGCGCGCCGCGATCTCGGAGATCGGCTGGATCGTGCCGACCTCGTTGTTGGCGAGCATGATCGAGACGAGGATGGTCTTGTCGTTGAGAGCCGCCTCGAGCTGGTCGGGGTCGACCCGGCCGTAGCGATCGACCGGCAGCTCGACGATCTCGAAGCCGAACTTCTCGAGGTATCGCAGCGTATGGCCGACCGCGTGGTGCTCGACGGACGAGGTCACGATGCGGTGGCCACGGGCTTTGCCGGCCCACGCTGCACCCTTCAGGGCCAGGTTGTTCGCCTCGGTGCCACCCGACGTGAACACGATCTCCCGCGCGCCTGCATTGAGCCGCGACGCGACGCGTTCGTGCGCCTCGTCGAGTCCGGCTCGTGCGGCACGCCCGAACGCGTGGGCGGAGCTTGCGTTGCCGAACGCGTCCGTCAGGTACGGCAGCATCGCGTCGAGGACTTCGCGGCGCAGGGGCGTCGTCGCCGCGTGATCGAGGTAGATCGACATCCGCTCGATCGTACACCCGACCCCTGTCGGACGGCCGTTGGCATGACATCTGTCCAGCGTCGATGACGACGAACGGCCCTGTCCGGCGAGCGTCGGCGCCGGCACGATCGAGTCACTCACCGAAAGGAGTCCCGCCGATGCCGCTCAGCATCCTTGTCGTCCTGGCAGTCCTCTCGCTCATCGGCCTCACGGTCGCAGTCGTCACGACGGTCCGCGCGGAGTCCGGCGCCGGTGCCGCCGCCTCGCTCACGTACCGGGCCTACGGCGCCTGATCCGACCCCGGGCACGCCCGCCGCTGGACAGCGGTGAGACGATTCGGGGCATGTCGGACGGGGTCATCACGCTCACCGTGGTCATCGGTTTCGCGTTCATCCTTGTCGCCGGGTCGCGTCTCGGCGCCGGCTCACATCACGCTCTGGCTGGACTCTTCCCGGCGCGCGGTGGTCGCGACTGGCCGACCGGTGTCCAGGAGGAGGACGGTCCCCGGTTCGTGGTGCGACACCTGGACGGCCTCCGGCGCGGGCAACCCGTGGTGATCGCCACGGCGCGGCCAGACGAGGGCGCCGTGGACGCCCCACCCGCCGAACTCTTCGATCTCGGTTCCCGTCGCCTCGGCGCCAGCGCATCCACCCCGAGCTACCGACAGGGCCGCTAGGCCGTCGCGCCCTCGCGTTCGGAAGCGCGCCGCAGGTCCGCCTCCTGACCCGCCGCGCGTCGTCGGTCGTGCTGTGACAACGCGCGCTTGCGCAGCCGGATCGACTGCGGCGTCACCTCGACCAGCTCGTCGGCGGCGATGAACTCGAGAGCCGTCTCGAGGGTGATCGGGCGGGCCGGTGTCAGGCGGAGCGACTCGTCGTGCGAGTGCGTCCGGATGTTGGTGAGCTTCTTCTCCTTGGTCGCGTTGACGTCCATGTCACCGGACCGGCTGTTCTCGCCGACGATCATGCCCTCGTAGACCTCGACGCCGGCGCCGATGAAGAGCTCGGCGCGCTGCTCGAGGTTGAACAGCCCGTAGGCGTTCGAGGTCCCAGCGCGGTCGGCGACGAGGACGCCGTTGGTCCGGTGCGTCACCTCGCCGGCCCACGGGCCGTAGCCCTCGCCGATCTGGTGCAGGAGCGCCGTCCCTCGGGTGTCGGTCAGGAGCTGACCGCGATAGCCGATCAGCCCACGGACGGGCAGGACGTACTCCATCCGGACACGGCCGTCGGTGTCGGTCGAGATCTGCTCGAGACGACCCTTGCGCCCGGCGAGCGCCGTCTGGATCTCCCCGATGTACTCGGGCGGGATGTCGATCGTGATCCGTTCGTAGGGCTCCTGAAGCTCGCCGTCGACCTCGCGCAGAAGGACCTCCGGGCGGGAGGCGGTCAGCTCGAAGCCCTCGCGCCGCATCTGCTCGATGAGCACCGCCAGCTGGAGCTCGCCGCGGCCGCGCACCTCGAACGCCTCGCTCGACTCGGAGGGACGGACCTCGATCGAGACGTTGCCGAGGACCTCCTTCTCGAGGCGGGCCTTGATCTGACGGCTGGTGACGTACTTGCCCTCGCGTCCCGCGAGCGGCGAGGTATTGACGCCGAACGTCATCCGGAGCGTCGGCGCGTCGACATCGAGGCGCGCGAGCGGCCGCGGGTCGGTCGGATCGGTCAGGGTGTCGCCGATCGTGACCTCGGGCAGCCCCGCCACCGACACGATGTCGCCGGGACCTGCCTCCTCGATGTCCACCCGATCGATGCCATGTGCCGTCTGCAGGCTCGTGACAGTGCCGGTCAGGGTGATCGTCCGGCCCGGTTCGATGGTTCCCGCGGTGTCGTCGGCCTCCTCGCGCACGACGCTGACCCGCTGGCCGAGCCGGATCGTGCCGTTCCAGATGCGCCCGACGGCCATCCGTCCGACGTAGTCGTTCGCCGAGAGATTCGTGACGAGCAGCTGGAGCGGGTGATCGGGCGTGTAGCTGACGGGCGGCGTGACTTCGACGAGCAGGTCGAGCAGGGGCCCGAGGTCGGTGCCAGGGTTCGCGAGGTCGCGTGTGGCCGTGCCCGCCTTGGCGTTCGTGTAGACGATCGGGAACTCGATCTGGTGCGAGTCGGCGCCGAGGTCCATGAACAGCTCGTAGATGTCGTCGAGGACTTCGCCCGCACGGGCATCGCCGCGGTCGATCTTGTTGATGGCGACGACCACCGGCAGCCGTCTGGCCATCGCCTTCTGGAGGACGTAGCGCGTCTGCGGCAGCGGGCCCTCGGCCGCGTCGACGAGGAGGAGCACCGAATCGACCATCAGGAGCGAACGCTCGACCTCCCCGCCGAAGTCAGCGTGACCGGGCGTGTCGACGATGTTCAGGCGAACGCCGGCGTGGTCGATCGTCGTCTGCTTGGCCAGGATCGTGATCCCCTTCTCGCGCTCGAGGTCGCCCGAATCCATGACCCGGTCGACGACGGCCTGGTTCGACCGGAAGGCGCCGGTCTGCCGGAGCATCGCGTCGACGAGGGTGGTCTTGCCGTGGTCGACGTGCGCCACGATGGCGACGTTGCGAAGATCGTCGCGGGTCGCGAGGTCGGGCGTGGCGGGAGTGGCGTCGGGCACGGTCGGGTCCTGCTCCTGGTCGGAAGGGACGGCCGATTGTCCCACGGAACCCGCTTTTGCGGCAGGATGCCGTTCGCGCCGCGTACACTCGGGGCCATGACCGTCGCAGCCGTCATCCTCGCCGCCACGACCGATGGGGCCATCGCGGACACGCTCGGGCAACCCCGTGTGCGACGTCTCGTGGACCTGGCATGGGCAGGCGGCGCGCTGCCGATCGTCGTGCTCGCCCCCGATCCAGATGGTGTCGTCGTTGCGGCGCTGGCGGGTTCCGAGGCCGTCTATGGGTCCCCTGCGCCGGGCGAGTCGGGACCCGTCGGACAGATGATCCGCGGTGCCGAGCTTGCGATGGGCGAGGTCCACGACACGACGGGGGTGCTGATCTGGCCCGCGCGCATGGTGTGGGTCGGGCCCGAGACGATCACGTCGCTCATCGAGGCGCACGGACCGGCGCGCGACGCCGTCCTCCGCCCGGCCTGGCATGGGGAGCCGGGCTGGCCGGTGCTCGTGCCGACCGCACACCTCGACGCGTTGCGCACGATCGGACCCGACCGGATGCCGGCTGACGTGATCGATCAGCTCGTCACGTCCGTGCCGACGCGGGTCGTCGAGATGGGCGATCCGGGCGTCACGCACGATGTCGACACGCTCGCCGCGGACCTGCCGACATACGAAGGCCCGCCCGATCCACCCGCGGGCCACACCCACGAGTGGGGCGCCGACGTCGCCGCCCAGGCGGGCCTCGAACCAGGCTGAGCGGGTGACGAGATCCCGCGCGGTCAAGGCCACCGTCGCTGCGATCGCCATCCTGCTGGTTGCCGGCATCGCCGGATTCCTCTGGTATGCCCAGCCGCAACCGCTCCTGCCCGAGGCGAATGCCGCCCTCGCGTCGACGCCCACGGTGACCTTCGCCGACGACCACGGGAATCTCGTCTACACACCAGTCGGTTCGACTCCGACGACAGGACTCGTGCTGTACCCGGGCGGGAAGGTGCCGTCGGCCGCCTACGCGCCGCAGGCGCGCGCCATCGCCGACCTCGGGTATCTCGTGGTCGTCGTGGCGGTGCCCTTCAACCTGGCGGTGTTCGGGATCGATTCCGCGGGGCCGGTCATCGCCTCCCACCCCGAGATCGACCATTGGGCCGTCGGCGGGCACTCGCTCGGAGGGTCGATGGCGGCGCAATTCATCGATTCCCATGCCGGTGAGGTGGAGGCGCTCGTCCTGTGGGCCTCGTACTCGGCCGCCGACCTCTCGAGCGACGGCCTCGTCGTCCTGTCCGCATACGGGACGCTCGACACAGGCGTTCCGAACTACACGAGTCCAGCGAACCTCGCGAAGCTCGGAAACGACGTGACGACGGCCGTCATCGACGGCGGCAACCACGAGCAGATGGGCTGGTACACCGGCCAGCCGAACGATCCGCCGGCGACGATCTCACGTCCCGACCAGCAGGCGCAGGTCGTCGCGGCGACGGTCCGACTGCTCGACCGGATCGCGGGGTCTCACGCCGCTGTCGCCGGTCGCCGCAGCCCGTCCCGCAGCCTCGCGACCGGGATGGTCGCGGCGGTGATGCCACCGATGACGAGCACGACGCCGAACAGTTGGATCGATGATGGCGTCTCGTCGAGCAGCACCATCGCGAGTCCCATCGACATGACCGGCTGGCTCAGCAGGATGATCGACGTGACGATGGCCGGAAGGCGCGGCAGCGAGATCGAGATGAACAGGTAGCCGAGCGACTGGGCGGTGATCCCGAGCATCGCCAGCCAGAAGAGGCTGGCCGGGCCGGGAGTCAGGTCGAGGGTGCCGCCGATCTCCCCGATGGCGAACGAGCACAGGACGACCACGAACGTGGCGACGGCCACCGGGCCTGCCGGGCGACGCTGATCGCGGCCACCGAGCCGGATCAACAGTAGGTATGCCGAGTAGCAGATCGCTGTCGCGATCCCGAGGACGACCCCCAACTGCGGGTTGGCACCGTACGCATCGCTGCCGATCACGCCGGAGATGAGGATCACCCCGGCGAGGACGATCGGCAGGGCGACCAACGTCGCCCGCGAGGGCCGTTCACCGAGGAGGAGCCACGCGACGAAGCCGACGATGATGACCTGGAGATTCCCGAGCACCGTCGCCAAACCGGCGCCGACCGCTTCGATCGCGTTGTGCCAGAACATGAGGTCACCGGTGAAGGCGACCCCGGCGAGGGCGGCGATCGCCACGGCGCGTCGCGGCAACGGGCCATGCCTCCGGAGTTCCCAATACGCCACGAGCACGAGCAGCGGAAGCCCGAACGCCGCCCGATAGAACGTCCCGGTCGCGGGTGACACAGCGGCGTAGATGTAGAAGACGCCCGAGAACGTGATGCACGTCGCGCCGATAAGAGCGGTCAGGCGTGGTCGCTGCGCGAACCAGTCGAGCGGCCCGAGCTCCGCGCTCAGGAGTCGGCCGCCTCGCCCCGCTTGGTGGTCGACCCGACGAAGCGGAGGCCGAGCTCCTCGTACTGGCCGGGCTCCGGCATGGACGGCGCCTCGAGCATCGGATCGGTCCCGGACTGCGTCTTCGGGAAGGCCATGACCTCTCGGATGTTCGTCTGGAGGGCGAGCAGCGCGGCCCACCGGTCGATGCCGAGCGCGATCCCACCGTGGGGCGGCGCACCGTAGTCGAAGGCGTCGAGCACCGCGCCGAACTTCTCGCGCATCGCCTCGAGCGTGTGGCCCTGGAGCTGGAAGCTGCGCTCGAGAAGGTCGCGACGGTGGATGCGGATCGAACCTCCACCGAGCTCCCAACCGTTGAGGGCGAGGTCGTACTGGAGCGCCCGGGCATGCCCCGCGGGGTCATCGGGCGACGGCGTCGCGGGATCGCCTGACGCGGTCACGAGAAGGGCCTCGTCCTCGGGCAGGACGCCCGAGAACGGGTTGTGCGTCGCGTGCCAGCGCGAGATCTCGGTATCCCACTGGTACATCGGGAAGCGGTGGATCCAGACATAGGACAGGACGTTCGGATCCGCCAGACCAAGCCTGTCGCCCAGCTCGACCCGCAGCCGCCCGAGGACCTCGGCCGTGACATCCGCCGTGTCGGCGACGATCAGGATGAGGTCGCCCTCGGCCGCGGACGCCTGCTCGACGATCGCGCGCTGGGTGTCGTCCGAGAGGAACTTTGCGATCGGACCCTTGACCTCGCCGCCCGGCTCGAGAGACAGATGTGCGAGACCCTTTGCCCCGAAGCGGCGGGCGCGTTCCGTCAGCTCGTCGATCTCGCGACGCGTCACCCCGGCCATCCCTGGCGCGACGATCGCCTTGACCCGGCCGCCTGCCGCGAGTGCCGAATCGAAGACCCCGAACCCCGACGACGGCGTCCCGTCCGGGGCGACGAGCGCAGGACCGAGGTCGACCAGCTCCATCCCGAACCGGATGTCCGGCTTGTCCGACCCGTAGCGCTCGAGGGCGTCCTCGTAGGTGAGCATCGGGAACGGCACCTGATACAGCGGGCGTTCCGGCACCGTGACCTGCGAGACCTCGACGGCCATCGCCTCGACGAAGGCCATCACCGACGCTTCGTCGACGAAGCTCATCTCGATGTCGAGTTGGGTGAACTCGAGCTGGCGGTCGCCGCGCAGGTCCTCGTCGCGATAGCACCGCGCGATCTGCATGTAGCGGTCGATGCCCGCGACCATCAGCAACTGCTTGAGCTGCTGCGGGCTCTGGGGCAGGGCGTAGACGGTGCCCGGCTGGAGCCGGCTGGGGACGATGAAGTCGCGGGCGCCCTCCGGTGTGCTCTTGATGAGCGTCGGCGTCTCGACCTCGACGAATCCGTTCCGGTGGTGAACGTCGCGGATGGCCTGGACCATCCGGCTCCGGAGCATCAGCCGCCGTTGCATCGGTTCGCGGCGGATGTCGAGGTAGCGGTACTTGAGCCGCAGGATCTCGTCGACCGGCGCGTCCGGGTCGTTGATGTAGAACGGCGGCGTCTTGGCCTCGGACAGGATGGTGACGCTGGTCGCCTGCAGCTCGATCGTGCCGGTCGGGAGCTTGGCGTTCTCCGTGCCCGGCAGCCGTTTCGCGACCGTGCCCTCTGCCATGACGACGAACTCCGGCCGGACTCGGCTGGCTTCGGCGTGTGCCTCGGGCGAATCGGCCTTGTCGATGACGACCTGGGTGATCCCGTGGCGGTCCCGGAGGTCGAGGAAGATGAGCTGGCCATGGTCCCGGCGGCGATGGACCCATCCCGCGAGCCGGGCAGTCTCACCCGCATCGGTGACGCGAAGCTCGCCACAGGTGTGCGTGCGGTAAGGCGTGGCGAGACTCGGCTGGGTGTCGATCATGGCCCCGGTATCGTAGCCGCTGACCGAGCCCGTCGACGCCCGCACGGAGTCGACAGACGCGGGCTACTCGTCGCGACCTCGCAGAAGCGCGGCGCGGAAGGGCGGCAGCTCGCCGGCCACGAAAGCGCCGGCGATCACGCGATCCTCGTCCAGTCGCTCCGTCGGGGGCGGGTCAGTCGGCGACGCGCGCGGCGATCGCCGCAAGATGCTCGGGCGTGTTGCCGCAGCAGCCGCCGATGATCGAGGCGCCCAGGTCGCGCATCGCCAGCGCGGCCGCCGCCATGGTCTCCGGGTCGGCCCGGTAGACCGCGCGCATGTCGACGAGCTCGGGCATCCCGGCGTTCGACTTTGCGACGAGGCGAACATCCGGGTCAGCCGCGCGCATCCGTTCGATCACCGTGATGAGCTCGTCAGGCCCGTTTCCGCAGTTGCCACCGACGGCATCGGCGCCCCAGGCCGTCAGAGACGCGACCGCCTGCTCGGGCGTGACACCCATCATCGTGCGACCGCGCGTGTCGAAGGTCATCGTCGTGATCAATGCGATGCCCGGCGACACTCGACGAACACCCTCGATCGCCGCCTTGATCTCTGCGAGATCGGACATCGTCTCGATCCAGATCAGGTCAACGCCGCCGGCCACGAGCGCGGCCGCCTGCTCCGCGAAGATGTCGACCGCCTCGTCATATTCGAGAGTGCCGGTCGGAGCGAGGATCGCACCGCTCGGACCGATGTCGCCGGCCACGAGCGCGGTCCCGCCTGCTGCGTCGACCTCATTCCGGAGAAGGATCGCGGCGGTCTGGTTGAGCTCGGCGACGCGATCCTGGAGGCCGTGGAGGCTGAGCCGCATCCGGTTGCCGCCGAACGTGTTGGTCATGAGGATCTGCGAGCCAGCGTCGAGATAGCCGCGGTGGATCCGCCGGATGACGTCGGGCTTCGAGAGGTTCCAGACCTCGGGCGGATCCCCGAACAGCAGGCCGTTGGCGAAGAGCATCGTGCCCATGGCGCCGTCGGCGATGATCGTCCGGTTCGAGGCGACCAGGTCGCGCCAGCGCTCGCTCGCGGCACCGCCGTCTGCACGCAGCCGCTCGTCGATACCCGGGAAGGCGGCCGGATCGAACGGCTCCACCTCGACCGTCGAGCTCTGGAGGACGCGGCGCGGTCTCATCGGCTCGAGTGTATCGCGCTCATCCGGCTCGGTCGGTCGCGTTTCCGTGCCGATGCGCCCGGTCTGCGCGGTCGATCTCGCGCGTGAGGTCGGCAAGCGGTACGAGCTTCTGCGTCCCGGCCGGAAGGTCGCGAAGCCCGACCTCGCCCGACGCCAGCTCGTCCCCGACGATGACCGCGAAATGGGCCTGGTCGCGGGAGGCAGCCTCGAGCTGCTTGCCGAGCTTTCGGCGGCCAAGCTCCGCGCGTGACGCGATCCCGGCCGCGCGAAGGACCGTTGCGACCTTGAGCCGTGCGACCGTGTCGTCCGGGTCGGCGCCGACGACGACCGCGACGAGCGCGGGTTCCGGCGGGATCTCGGCGCCCGTCTCCACGAGCGCGAGGATCAGCCGATCGATGCCGATCCCGAACCCGATGCCGGGAGTGGGCCGCCCGCCGAGGAGCTCGACGAGTCCGTCGTAGCGGCCGCCGCCGCCGATCGCCTGCTGCTGCCCCTCGCGGCCTGTGACGTAGAACTCGAACGCCGTCCGCGTGTAGTAGTCGAGACCGCGGACGAGCCCCGGCTCGAGCCGGTACGGGACGCCGAGTGCGTCGAGGTGCGCCCGAACGCTCGCGAAATGCTCTCGACAGGCATCGCACAGATGGTCGGTGATCCTCGGCGCCGTGGCATTGAGCGCGGCCATCGCCGGGTCCTTCGAGTCGAGGAGCCGGAGGACGTTCCGCCCCAGGCGGTCGCGCTCGAGCGGCGGCAGCTCTGCGCGATGGCCTTCGAAATATGCCGTGAGCTTCTCGATATAGGTCGGGCGGCAGGCCGAGTCGCCGATCGAATTGAGGTGGACCTCGACGCCCGCAAGTCCAGCATCCCGATAGAAGCGCATCCCGAGCTCGATGATCTCGGCATCGATGGCGGGCCCGGGATCGCCGATCGCCTCGACGTCGAACTGGGTGAACTGTCGGTAGCGGCCGGCCTGCGGGCGGTCGTAGCGGAACATCGAGCCGATCTCGACGAGCTTCACCGGCTGCGGCCATGTCTGCATGCCGTGCTGGACATAGGCGCGGACGATACCGGCGGTCGGCTCTGGCCGGAGTGCCCAGGCCTCCGATTCCTCGGTCCGGGGGGCGAGGCGGAAGAGCTCCTTCTCGACGATGTCGGTCACCTCGCCGACCCCGCGCTCGAAGACGTCGGTCAGCTCGAACAACGGCGTCTCGATGCGGCGGTAGCCATAGCGCGCAGCGAGGTCCGCGGCGAGGCGCTCGAGTCGCGTCCAGATCGTCGTCTCGGGCGGCAGCAGGTCGCGCGTGCCGCGCGGCGTCTTGTAGGTGGGCATCGCCGCGAAGTCTAGCGGCGTCACCTCGCGCCACGCGGCGGCCGCCGCCTACCATGGCCCTCGATGAGGGTGCTGCGAGGTCGACGGCGATGGGTCGTCGCCGGTCTGATCGTCGTCCTGGCACTGGCGACTCTCCGGCTCCTGTATCAGCCGGTCGCCCTCCAGTCGTACCGGATGCTCGATCCGCAGGCGCTCGTGGTCACGGGGTACGGCGCGGCCACCGCACGAACGAATCTGTCCGATGTCACCGAGACAGGTTCGACGGTCAGCATCCGGGTCGATGCCTTCGCGTTCGAGCTCGGTCCATCGGGGGCACTGGGTCACCCGCTCGAGGTCGTCGTCCACCTCGACGCGCCGCTCGGCGATCGCTCGGTGATCGACGGCAGCACCGGCCAGGAGATCCCCGCCGCGCCGCCGCCCTAGCCCGTGTCGCGCTGGACGCTGATCACGTCCTTGAGCGTCTCGATACGGCTCATGACGCGAGCGAGCTGCGAGACCGAATGGACCTGGATCGTCGCGGTGACCACGGCCGTGTGATCGGGGGTGACGCCGACGTGGGCAGCGACGATGTTGACCTTGTTCTCGGCGACCACCTGGGTGATGTCCGACAGCAGGCCCGTGCGGTCGTATGCCTCGACCCTGATCGCGATCGGATACGTCTCGGTCGGCGCCGACTCCCATTCGACGTCGATGAGCCGGCTGACCTCGCGCTCGTTGACGACCGTGTTGCACGTCTGGAGATGGACCGTCACGCCCTTGCCCCGGGTGATGAACCCGACGATCGGATCGCCCGGGATCGGGTGGCAACATTTCGCGAAACGGACGAGAAGGTCGCCCACACCCTTGACCCGGACCCCGCCCGTCCGCTCGACCTTCTGGGGCGGGGCGACCGTCGGGAGCGTGCTCTGGACATCGTCGACGACACCGAGCTTCATCACGACGGTCTGCGCGCCGACGGCGCCATAGCCGATGGCCGCGTAGAAGTCGTCGACGGTCTCGTAGTTGTACTGCCTGGCGACCTCGGCGATCTGCTCCTGGCCGACCGCGGCGATCGACGTCCGGGCCAGCCGGCGCAGCTCGCGTTCGAGCGACTCGCGACCGTGGACGATGTTCTCGTCGCGGTCCTTGCGCTTGAACCACTGACGGATCTTTTCGCGCGCATGGCTGGTCCGAACGACGTTCAGCCAGTCGCGTGACGGGCCGTGCTCGCCCTTGGTGGTGACGATCTCGACGATGTCGCCGTTCTTCAGCCGGTAGTCGAGCGGGACGAGCCGGTTGTTGACCTTGGCGCCGATGGTCCTGTGTCCGACGTCGGTGTGGATGCGATAGGCGAAGTCGAGCGGCGTGGCGCCGGCCGGCAGGTCCTTGATGTCGCCCTTCGGGGTGAACACGAAGACCTGATCCTGGAAGATGTCGAGCTTGATGC
>JBJMMQ010000071.1:0-3162 GCA_045804705.1 Chloroflexota bacterium | reverse complement strand
CTTTCCGCTGACGGTCGAGTTCGAGGAGCGGATGTACGCCGCGGGCAAGATCCCGGGCGGCTTCATCAAGCGCGAGGCGCGAGCCTCCGAGGCCGCGACGCTCGCCGCTCGCCTGACCGACCGCCCGATCCGGCCGCTCTTCCCCGAGGGCTACAAGGACGACATCCAGCTCGTCATCACGGTCCTCTCGACCGACCAGGAGAACGAGCCCGACGTCCTCGGCACGGTCGCCGCCTCGGCCGCTCTGACCATCAGCGAGATCCCGTTCGCGGGGCCGGTCGGCGCCGTCCGCGTCGGCCGCATCGGCGGCGAGTTCGTCGTCAACCCGACCTACAGCCAGCTCGCCGAGTCGGAGCTCGACCTCGTCGTCTCCGGCACGCGTGACGCGATCATGATGGTCGAGGCGGGCGCCAAGCTCCTGCCCGAGGCCGTCATGGCCGAGGCGATCCTGTTCGGCCACCGCGCCCTGCAGCCGCTCGTCGACATCCAGGAGCAGCTCCGCGAGGCCGTCGGCAAGGCCAAGTCGACGCCGTTCCTCGAGGCGGGCCTCGGCACAGTGCTCGACTTCGCGTCGGCCGCCGACGCGGGCAAGGAGTTCGTCGTCCTCGACGTCGAGACGACCGGCACGGACCCGAAGATGGCCGATCTCGTCGAGATCGCCGCGGTCAAGGTCAAGGGCGGCAAGATCACCGACCGCTGGTCGACCCTCGTCAATCCGGGCCGTCCGATCATCGGCAACCAGATGCACGGCATCAAGGACGCCGACGTCAAGAAGGCGCCGAGCCCGGCCGAGGCCGCCAAGCAGGCCCTCGCGTTCGTCGGCGACTCGACCATCGTCGGCCACTCCGTCGGCTTCGATCTCGGCTTCATCGAGGCGGCGCTCGGCGACGGGACGCACATCGAGTCCGGCCGCTATCTCGACACGCTGACGATCGCCCGCGAGGGCTATCCCGACCTCGAGAACTACAAGCTGCCGACGCTGTCGAACTTCTTCGGCATCGAGCTCGCCCAGGCGCATCGCGCCCTGCCGGATGCGGAAGCGACCGCGAACCTGCTCATCTGGTTCGGGAACGATCTGCCCAAGCGCATCGCGACCCTCAAGACGGGTATCGCGGAATCGATCCGTGCGACGCGGACGGGTGGCGACAGCAAGGGTCTCCAGGAGGCCGCCAAGCGCGAGGCGCGGGTCAGCAAGGGCCTCTTCAACCTCATCCACAAGAAGGTCGCCCGCCAGATGGCCCTCGACGAGGGCATCCGGATGGACGGTCGCGGCCTGACCGACCTGCGCCAGATCTCGGTCGAGGTCGGCGTCCTGCCCCGGGCCCATGGCACGGGCCTCTTCACCCGCGGCGAGACCCAGGTCATGACGATCGCGACGCTCGGTTCGTCCTCGGACGTCCAGCGTATCGACACGATCAGCCCCAAGACCGAGAAGCGCTACATCCACCATTACAACTTCCCCCCGTACAGCACGGGCGAGAACAAGCCGATGCGCGGCCCGTCGCGGCGCGACATCGGGCACGGCAACCTGGCCGAGCGAGCGCTCGTCCCGGTCCTGCCGAGCCACGAGGAGTTCCCGTACGTCATCCGGCTCGTGTCCGAGTGCATGTCGTCCAACGGCTCGACGTCGATGGCCTCGACCTGCGGCTCGACCCTTGCGCTCATGGACGCCGGTGTGCCGATCTCGGCTCCGGTCGCCGGCGCGGCGATGGGCCTGATCAGCGAACCGGACGGCCGCTTCGTCGTCCTGACCGACATCCTCGGCAAGGAGGACTCGGTCGGTGACATGGACTTCAAGGTGACCGGCACGCGGGACGGCATCACCGCCCTGCAGATGGACATCAAGGTCCAGGGGATCAACGAGGCGATCATCCGCGACGGTCTCAAGCAGGCCCTCGCAGCCCGTCTCGAGATCCTCGACAAGATGACTGCGGTGATGCCCGAGGCCCGCTCGGACATGAGCGACTTCGCGCCGCGCATCACCACGATCAAGATCAACCCCGAGAAGATCCGCGACATCATCGGCAAGGGTGGAGCCACGATCCGCAAGATCCAGGAGGACACCGGCACCGAGATCAACGTCGAGGACGACGGCACGGTCGAGGTGGCGGCGGTCAACGGCGACAACGCCCGCAAGGCGATCCAGTGGATCGAGAGCCTCACGCGCGAAGTCGAGATCGGCGCCCTGTACCTGGGCAAGGTCACCCGGATCATGGGCTTCGGCGCCTTCGTCGAGATCATGCCCGGCAAGGAGGGCCTGGTCCGCATCGGCGAGCTGGCCGACTACCACGTCCCGACCGTCGAGGACGTCGTGTCCGTCGGCGACGAGGTGATGGTCGTCGTGACCGAGATCGACCGGCAGGGCCGGATCAACCTCTCGCGGAAGGCCGCCATGCAGCGGCACCTTGCAAAGGAACCCGTCGGGAGCTGATCCCGGTTCCTCGTTTCGCTGCCCAAGCACGAGCCGTCGGGGTCCTCCCCGGCGGCTCGTTCGTGTCCGGTCGGCTCGTGGACGTGAGCCTGACCTCCCTTGCACGGGGTGACACGTACGGCCACCTGCTTGGCTGCCGTTCGTCGGATCGGTCGTGCGGTGACACATTCGACCACCGGGTGGTCGGGGGTTGCATCCGGCGGCACGGATCGCTCCTCGCCGCGGCTCCGCCGGTCATTGGTGTCACCCGGTGCAAGGCTCGGGGCCGCCAGATGGGCGTGTCACCGGGTGCAACCGACGCGCACCGGTGGCGGGAGGCGGAACCGACCCGCGGGTATACTCCCGCCGTGCCCGCACGACCCGTCCCGCACGCGGAGCGCCACTCGAAATGATCACGCCACGACTGAACGTCGCGGTCGTCGGCGCCACGGGCGTCGTCGGTCGGACGATGGTCAGGGTCCTCGCTGAACGGGGCTTTCCGGTCGGCGAGCTGTGCCTCCTCGCGAGCGGCCGCTCCGCGGGCAAGACCGTCGAGGTCGACGGCCGGACACACTGGATCGGCGAGGCGAGACCGGAAGCGTTCGACGGCGTCGACATCGCGCTGTTCTCGGCCGGCGGCAGCATTTCCAAGAAGTACGCGCCGATCGCGGTGAAGTCGGGTGCCGTGGTGGTCGACAATTCGTCCGCGTTCCGGATGGACCCGGACGTGCCGCTGGTGATCCCCGAAATCA
>JBJMMQ010000070.1:0-6236 GCA_045804705.1 Chloroflexota bacterium | reverse complement strand
CCCGAGGTGACCGGGATCGGCCGCCTCCCGATGCACAGCGTCGTGCATCAGGAGCGCATCGAGCTCGACGGCCGGTGGCGTTTCCAGCTCCTCCGATCCCCGGACGACCAGCCCGGCGAGGACTGGTCCGAGGCCGACGTCCCGGGGCTGTGGACGATGGCGGGGACCTGGGACACACCGCATTACACGAACGTCCAGATGCCATTCGCGGGCCTGCCGCCGGAGATCCCGGCCTTGAATCCGACCGGCGTCTACGAGCGCGAGGTCGAGGTTCCAGACGGCTGGCTCGAGGACGGCCGGCGCGTCGTCCTCCACGTCGGCGCCGCGGAGAGCGTGCTCATCGTCGAGGTCGACGGCGAGGAGATCGGCGTCGCCAAGGACTCGCATCTGGCGTCGGAGTTCGACCTGACCGGTCGTCTCGGGGCGGGAAGCCACACGCTTCGCCTGATCGTCGTGAAGTGGTCCGACGCCACCTATGTCGAGGACCAGGACCAGTGGTGGCACGGCGGGATCACGCGCCCGGTCTTCCTGTACGCGACTCGAGACGTCCATCTCGCGGACGTCCGCGTAGATGCCGGCCTCGACGGCGCCGATCTCTCGACAGGCACGCTCGATCTGACCGTCACGATCGGATTCCCGGGGCGGGAGCTGCCGCCGGGCTGGACGGTCGAGGCGGAGCTGGAGGGGACAGGCGAGAGGCTCTCCGCGGACGCGTCCTCGGTCGACCGGACGACGCTCCAGGGCTGGACTCGCGAGATCCAGAACGTCATGTACACCCATGCCGCTGGCCTCCTGCCGCCCGAGGACGACGAGCTCTGGCAGCGTGTCCACGCGGGGATGGCGCCGCCTCTCGATGGCCTCGTGACCTGGCACGTGGAGCTCCCGAACATCCGTCGGTGGTCCGCGGAGGCGCCGAACCTGTATCCGCTCCGCGTGACGCTCCGCTCGCCCGACGGCGACGTGGCGGAGTCGGTGACCCTCGGTGTCGGCTTTCGCAAGGTCGAGATCCGCGGGCTCGACTTGCTGATCAACGGCGAGCGCGTCTACATCCGCGGTGTCAACCGCCACGACTTCGACCAGCACACCGGGCGCGTCCTGACCCGCGATTCGATGCGCGACGACCTCATCGTGATGAAGCAGTTCGGGTTCAACGCGGTGCGCACCTCGCACTACCCGAACGATCCGGCGTTCCTCGAGCTCACGGACGAGCTCGGGCTGTACGTCATCGACGAGGCCGACATCGAATCGCACGCCTTCCAGAGCACCTTGTGCGACGACCATCGCTACCTCTCGCAGTGGGTCGACCGCGTCTCGCGCATGGCCCAGCGCGACAAGAACCACGCCTCGGTCATCCTCTGGTCGCTCGGCAACGAATCGGGCCACGGCACCAACCATGAGGCGGCGGCCGCGTGGCTCCGCCGATACGACCCGAGCCGGCCTCTCCACTACGAGGGCGCGATCCGCTACGACTGGGCGAGCGATCAGGGCATCAGCGACCTGACCTGTCCGATGTATCCGCCGATCTCGACGATCGTCGGCCACGCCCGGTCGGGGCTGCAGCGGCACCCCTTGATCATGTGCGAGTTCAGCCATGCGATGGGCAACAGCAACGGGACGCTCGCCGAGTACTGGGACGCGATCGAGTCCACGCCGGGGCTCCAGGGCGGCTTCATCTGGGAGTTCTGGGATCACGGGCTGGTGCAAAAGCTGCCCGACGGCCGGAGCCGGTGGGCCTACGGGGGCGACTTCGGGGAACAGCCCCACGACGGCAACTTCGTGTGCGACGGGATGGTCTGGCCGGATCGCCGCCCGAAGCCGGCGATGTGGGAGCACAAGCGGCTGGCAGCACCGGTGCGGATCGGTGGGGCAGGGGAGGACCTCCTCGCCGGCAGGATCGATGTCGAGAACCACCAGCATTTCAGCGATCTCGGCTGGCTTCGCGCGCGCTACTCGCTCACGGTCGACGGCGCGGAGATAGCCGGCGGCGCATTCGAGCTCCCCGCGATCGCGGCCGGTGCCCACGCGTCGGTCGCCCTTCCCGGTTGGGTCACGCCGCAGCCCGATGCGGGTGAGTCGTTCCTGACGGTCCACATCACGACGGCCGAGGCCCAGGCATGGGCGCCTGTCGGGTTCGAGGTGTGCGCGCTGCAGCTTCCGGTCGGGCAGCCGATGCCCGTACGTCCCGGAGAGCCGGCCGCCGACGGCTCCGTCGAGGTCGATGCCCAAGGCCTGCTCCGCCACCCGTTGCTCGCGACGCCGCCGACGCTCTCGCTCTGGCGCGCACCGACCGACAACGATCGGATCGGCGGGTACGCCGCGCGCTGGGAAAACCAGGGAGTCGATCGCCTCGAGCACCGTCCCGGGACGGTCGACCGCAACGGGGCGACCACGACGGTCCACGACGCGTTCTGCGCCGGCTCGACCGAGATCCCGCACGAGGCCAGATACACGCTTCGTGCGGACGGCGCCATCGACGTCGTCGAGACCGTCGACATCCCGGAGATCCTCGCCGACCTCGCCCGCGTCGGAACGGTCATCGAGGTCGTACCCGGACCGGAATCGCTCCGGTGGTTCGGCGCCGGTCCGCACGAGACGTATCCGGACCGGAAGAGATCCGGGCTCGTCGGGGTCTGGGAGTCCAGCGTGGCCGATCAGTACGTGCCGTACATCCGCCCGCAGGAGAACGGTGGCCATGCCGACGTCCGGTGGCTGGAGCTCCGCGACCCCGCCGGCCGCGGCCTTCGGATCGAACTCGACCAGCCGCGCCAGGTCTCGGTAACGCACCACCGAGCGCACGATCTCGCGAGCGCGACGCACGATATCGACGCCGTCGACGTCCCGGAGACCGTCGTCCACATCGACGCAGCGCATCGCGGTCTGGGCACCGCGAGCTGCGGGCCGGACACGACGCCCGAGTACATCCTCGCGGCGGGCCGGTACACCTGGGCGTGGACCCTCCGCGACATCGCGCCCGCCTGACGTGCCGATCCACTGGTCGTCCGACGCTCGCGAGTTCCACCTGCTGAACGAGCACATCAGCTATGTGATGCGGGTCAACGAGGACGGCTCGCTCGGCCACCTCTATTTCGGGTCGGCGCTCGTGGCCGACAGGTTGGCTCACGTCGAACCCGGTGGTTTCGCGGGCTTCGACAATCGGGTCGGCGAGCCGGTCGCCTTCGAGTACCCGACGTCCGGCGGCGGGGACTATCGGATCCCAGGGTTGAGTGTCGAGCACGCAGACGGGTCGACGGTGCTCCGTCTCGCATACGTTGAGCATCGCATCGTCGCCGGCAAACCCGAGTCGCCGGAGACGGGCCTTCCGGCGACCTACGTCGAGGGCGATGACGAGGCGGACACGCTCGTCGTGACCGTCGCCGACGCCATCAGCGGACTCGTCGTCGAGCTGTCGTACACGCTGTTCCGCGATCGCCCCGTCGTCGCCCGCAGCGCTCGCATCCGCAATGACGGCCCAACGGTCGCCAAGATCAGGACGGCGATGAGCGGAAGCCTCGACCTGCCCGACGCGCGCTGGGACTTCGTCCAGCTGAGCGGCGCGTGGGCCCGCGAGAACCATGTCATCGCGACGCCGCTGCGACCGGGTCGCATCTCGGTCGGTAGCGACCGCGGATCCTCGAGCCACCAGCACAACCCGTTCATCGCGCTCGTCCGGACGACCACGACAGAGGACGCGGGGGAGGCGTATGGCGTGAGCCTCGTCTACTCCGGCAACTTCATCGCCGAGGCGGAGGTCGACCCATACGACACGACGCGCGTTCGGATCGGCATCAGCCCGGCGACGTTCACCTGGACACTCGAGCCCGGTGACTCGTTCCAGACGCCCGAGGCGATCCTCGTCCACTCCTCGACCGGGCTCGGGACCATGAGCGATGCGCTCCATCGGCTCTATCGGGACCGGCTGGCGCGCGGGACGTGGCGAGACAGGCCGCGGCCGGTCCTGCTCAACAACTGGGAAGCGACCTACTTCGGCTTCGACGAGGCGAAGCTGGTGGAGATCGCGACCTCGGCGCGCGACCTCGGTGTCGAACTGTTCGTTCTCGATGACGGTTGGTTCGGCCAGCGTGACTGGGAAGATTCGTCGCTCGGCGACTGGTTCGTGGATCGCCGCAAGCTGCCCGCCGGCCTCGACGGTGTCGCCTCGAAAGTCGAGGCCCTCGGCATCCGGTTCGGGCTGTGGATCGAGCCCGAGATGATCAGCGAGCGGAGCCGGCTGTTCGAGGCGCATCCCGACTGGGCGATCGGCATACCCGGGCGCCCGCGGACAGAGAGCCGGCAGCAGTTCGTGATCGACATGTCACGCCCGGAGATCGTCGACCATCTCTTCGGCGTCCTGTCGGACGTCCTCGCGAGCGCCTCGATCTCGTACATCAAGTGGGACTTCAACCGCACCATCACCGAGCCCTACAGCGTCGGCCTGCCGGCCGCTCGCCAGGGCGAGTTCTTCCACCGCTACGTCCTCGGCACGTACGACCTGTACCGGCGGCTCACCGCGGCGTTCCCGGACGTGCTGTTCGAGTCGTGCGCGGGTGGCGGCGGCCGCTTCGACCCGGGGATGCTGGCATTCGCACCTCAGGCCTGGACGAGCGACGACACCGACGCCGTCGAGCGTCTCGCCATCCAGTGGGGGACGTCGCTCGCCTACCCGCTCAGCTCGATGGCGGCGCACGTCGCGGCGGTCCCGAACCACCAGACAGGCCGCATCACGCCGATCGATACCCGGGCGGCGGTCGCCTTCTTCGGGGTGTTCGGCTACGAGCTCGACCCGACGGAGCTCAGCGAGGCAGACCGGGCGGCCGTCGCAACGCAGATCGCCTTCTACAAGGAGCATCGCGAGGTGTTGCAGCGGGGCCGGTTTGTCCGACTGCGAAGCCCCTTCGAGGAAGGGGAGCGGACCGCCTGGATGGCGATCGACCCCTCCGGCGCCCGGGCCGTCGTCGGCTACTACCAGGTCCTCAACCGGCCCGTGCCCACGGCCGACCGGCTCCGCCTGCGCGGCCTCGACCCCGGCCGTCGCTACCGCGTCACGGGCTGGCCGGATGCCGCCGCCGAGGACCCGCTCTTCCGCGACAACGCGGGCGAGTGGGGCGGCGACGAGCTGATGCAGATCGGCCTGTCGCTCGGCGCCGACCGCCGCGAGGCCGCCCATTGGGGCGACTTCCGGGCCTGGATCTTCGTCCTCGAGGCGCTGTAGGCCTCGCGCCCGAGCTAGCCCTTCGTCGAGCCGAGGGTCAGCCCGCGGATGAACTGCCGCTGGAGGATGAAGTACACGATCAGCGTCGGCGCCGCGATGATGATCGCCCCGGCCGCGAGCAGGTTGTTGTCCGAGAAGAACTGGCCCTGCAGGTTGTTCAGCGCGGACGTGATCGGGCGCTTGTTGCCCGTGAACATCAGCACGAGGGCCCAGAAGAAGTCGTTGTAGATGAACGTGAACTCGAGCGTGGCGAGCGCGGCGAGGGGCGGCTTGCACAACGGCAGGATGACCTGCCAGTAGGTCCGGAACACCGATGCGCCGTCGACCAGCGCGGCCTCGGTCAGCTCCTTCGGCAGCGTCTTCATGTAGTTGCTCAACACGAAGGTGCAGAAGCCGAGCTGGAAGGCGATGTGGATCATCATGATCCCGAAATACTGGTCGTACCAGTGCCCGTTCGTGCTCAGTGGAGCCGGCAGCGGCAGCGCCAGGTACATGCGATACAGCGGCGTGATGATGACCTGGGCCGGGAGCAGGTTGCCCGCCGTGAAGAGCATCAGCAGGAACAGGTTGAACTTGAAGCTGAAGCGGGACACGGCGAACGCGATGGCCGACGCGAGCAGCAGCACGATGATCACGGCCGGGACCAGGATCACGATGGTGTTGAAGAAGAACTGCGGGATGTTGCCCTGGTCCCACGCGTTGAAGTAGTTGTCGAGGCTCAGGCTCTGAGCGATGGACACGTACCCGTTCTTCGCCGTGTCGCTGTACGGCCGGAGCGACGTGTAGACGGTCCAGAGCAGGGGGAACAGCCACAGTAGCGAGATGAAGATCAGGAACCCGTGGAGGGCGACCCGCCCGGGCCTGACGCCGCGCTTCTTGGTGACGATCTCGTGCGCGACGACCCGTTCCTCGGCGACGGCGGTCATTCGGGCGCCTCGAAGGTGCGCGTGAGGAACACGATGATCGGGCCGACCGAGATGAGCAGCAGGATCACGGCCAGCGCCGAGCCGAACCCGACGCGTGACGA
>JBJMMQ010000069.1:0-7766 GCA_045804705.1 Chloroflexota bacterium | reverse complement strand
GGAGGTCGGCCTGCTCGTTCTTGGTGGGCATGCCGGTCGACGGTCCCGCGCGCTGGACGTCGATGACGACGAGCGGCAGCTCGACCATGACCGCGAGCCCCATTGCCTCGGTCTTGAGCGCGATGCCCGGGCCCGAGGAAGCCGTCAGCGCGAGGGCACCGCCGTACGAGGCACCGATCGCGGCCCCGATCGCGGCGATCTCGTCTTCGGCCTGAAAGGTCTTGACCCCGAACGTCTTGTAGCCCGAGAGCTGGTGGAGGATGTCCGACGCTGGGGTGATCGGATAGGAGCCGTAGAACAGCTGTCGCTCGGCCAGCTTCGATGCCGTCAGGAAACCGAGGGCAGTCGCTTCGTTGCCCGTGATGTTCCGATAGACCCCGGGGTCGAGCTTGGCCGGCCGGACGCGATAGTGCGTGTGGAACGCCTCGGTCGTTTCACCGAAGGCGTAGCCCGCCTTCAGCGCTCGCTTGTTGGCCTCCGCGATGACCGGCCGGGCGCCGAACTTGCTGTCGATCCAATGGATCGTCGGATCCATGCTCCGCTCGTACAGCCAGAACATCAGCCCGAGCGCGAAGAAGTTCTTCGTCAGGTCCTTCTGCTTGCTCGTCATGTCGAGCCCGTCGAGCGAGTTCTCGTTGAGGGTCGAGATCGGCACCTCGAAGACGGTGTACGGCTTGAGTGAGCCGTCGGTCAGCGGGTTGCTCGCGTAGGCAGCCTTGTTGAGGTTCTGCTGGGTGAAGGCGTCCTTGTTGACGATCAGCGCGCCACCCGCCGGGAGGTCCCCGATGTTCGTCTTGAGCGCAGCGGGGTTCATCGCGACGAGCACGTCAGGCTGGTCGCCGGGCGTATGGATGTCCGTCGACGAGAAGCTGATCTGGAAGCCCGACACGCCGGGCAGCGAGCCTGCGGGTGCGCGGATCTCCGCCGGGAAGTCGGGCAGAGTGCTGATGTCGTTGCCGAAGACCGCCGCCGTCCGCGTGAACTGGGTCCCGGTCAGCTGCATCCCGTCGCCCGAATCGCCGGCGAAGCGGATGGTGACGCGCTCGAGCTCCTGGACGTCGGGCCCGAGCTCTTCCGTTGTGACTGTCACGCGCCTTCCGGCTCCTTCATGCGCTGGTGTGTCCGCGGCGGAAGGTTGAGCAGCTCTTCCGGGAACGACTCGGCGAGGTATTTGATGATGTCGGCCTGGCGGACGACGCCCGCAAGGTGGCGGCCGGCGTCCACGATCGGGACGTTGCGGTAGCGGCCGGTCTGCATCAGCGCGATCGCGTCGCCGATGGTCTGTTCAAGGTCGAGCGTCTTCGGATCGCGGGTCATGAGCGTCTCGACGGGCTGGCCGAGGTCGACCTTGCCCGCGACGATGCGGCCGAAGATGTCCCGCTCGGTGAGGACGCCGACCAAAGTGCCGTCGGCCTCGCAGACGAACACTGAATCGCCGGTCCCCGTCCGCTGGATCGCATGGAGGCAGTCGGCAAGGGACGTTCCCGGCGCCACCGTAACGGGCTGCCGCCGGCTGAGCACGCCCAGCCGCTCCTCCGTGAGTGACGGCACGCGTCGGACGACGGCCGCCTCGGTCATCTCGGTCACGTGACGAGTGTATCCCGCTTGGCGTGTGACGGCCCATGAGCGCCCCGTCATCATCGTTCCTGATGGATCGCCGCCGCGCGACCGGGATCGCGTTCGTCCTCGTCTCGGCCGCCGCGTTCGGCTCCGGGTCGCTGTTCGCACAGCCGGTCTACGCCGCGGGCGTGGACTGGCTGACGCTGTCGGCGTGGCGTTTCCTGTTCGGCGCCGGGCTCACGTGGGCCTTCCTGCTCATCTCGACCGAGCGGCGACGGGCGCTCCGAACACAGCACCGCCGGGCTGTCGTCGCCGGCCTCCTGCTCGGCGTCATGTACGTCGGCAATTCGGGGACCTATTACGCCTCGCTCGAGACGGTGTCGCCGTCGCTAGCGGCGCTCGTCGTCTACCTCTACCCGGCGATCGTGGCCGTCCTCTCCATCCGGTTCGCGCACCGGTTGCAGGGCCGACGGGCGTGGATCGCACTCGGGATCGCCCTCGTCGGCGTCGTCCTCGCCGTCGGTGGCATCGACCCGAACGACGCGCCGCCGGTCAGCGGCCTCGCACTCGCGTTCGCCTCGTGCTTCATCTACGCCGTCTGGGTGATCCTCGCTGCGCGGATCTCGGGCGAGCGACGGGAGACGGTGGCCGCGGCGTCCGGCCAGTCCGGATCGGCGACCGCGACGGTGGCGATCATCATGAGCGCGACGGCGACCGTGTACTGGCTGGCGGCCCTGTTGACGGGCAGGCCGGTTCTCCCCGGTCAGATCCCGGCCGGTGCCTGGGTGGGACTCGTCGGTGTCGGTGTCGGGGCGACGTTCATCGCGATCCAGACGTTCTACGCGGGCGCGCTTCGCGTCGGGGCCGCGAATGCCTCACTCATCAGCACCGCCGAGCCGATCTGGACCATCGCCCTGGCGGCGATCCTGTTCGGGGTGGCGTTGACTCCCGTCCAGCTCGTCGGAGGTGCTTTCATCCTGGCGGGCGTCGTGACCGCCCAGACGGGACCCGCCGGCGGGCGAACGCCCGCGCTCGAGCAGGAGCTTCGCGTCGCGGACGAGTGATCAGCGCGAGGCGTCGGCGGCGTTCGCTGCGCGGAGGATGGCACGCGCGCCAGCCGCGACGAAGCCGGAATCCGCCCCGAGTCCGATGAACCGGAAGCCGAGCTCGCGATGGCGCGCCACGACCGTGGGGTCGTAGAGCAGGATCCCGGCCGCCTTTCCGGCCGCCTCCGCGACCGCCGCGACATGCTCGATGGCCTCGAGGTAGACCCTTTCGTCGAAGCCACCGGGGATGCCGAGGCTGTGCGACAAGTCGGCTGGTCCGACGAACAGGACGTCCACGCCATCGATCGCGGCGATCTCGGCCGCATGCTCGACGGCGCTCGGCGACTCGATCTGGATGATCCCGAGGATCTGCGGGTTGATGGATCGGACGTCGGCGTGCGCGCGTTCGCCGAGGCCGGCGCCGCGCGTCGAGAGAGCGAGCCCCCGCGTGCCGTCGGGCGGATAGCGGATGAAGGAGACCGCCTCACGGACCTGGTCCGGTGTGTCCATCCGCGGGACCATCACGCCGTGTGCGCCGAGATCGAGGACGCGACCGATTCGGAGGCGCTCCGCTGACTGAGGACGGACGAGGGCGGCAGTTCGCGTCGTCCCGATCGCGTGGAGGTTCCCGACGAGGTCCGCCTCGGTCGTGAGGCCGTGCTCGAGGTCGATCATGAGCCAGTCGAAACCGGCGCGGGCGAGGATCTCCGTGACGACGGGCGCGCCGATCGCGGCGAACGAGCCCCACAGCGTCTCGCCGGCCTGGAGCCGGCTACGCAGGTCGACGAAGCCGGGGACGGGCGCGAGCGCCATGGGATCGCTTGTCATGGCGGCATGATGCGCCGCGGCGTCAGCGCCCGTTGACCAGCCGATGTCTCTGTCGTCCCGTGCCCCAGAACCGTGATTCGTTTCCGACGGGCATCCCGGGCGTTGAACCTTTCACCTCGTGGGACCATCTGTTGTGGGTGAAGCGCCCCATCGGGCGCCGCTGGAGACCCGCACATGCGGACGAGGCTGGTCGAGCGAGCACGGGACGGTGACGATGTCGCCTTCTCCGAACTCGTCGACCTCGACGGTGACCTGTGTTTCGCGATCGCGTATCGGATCCTTCGCGATACCGAGCGGGCGCAGGACGCCGTCCAGCAGGCATTCCTCCTCGCGTGGCGAGAGCTCCCGCGGCTTCGCGATCCCGAGCGCTTTGGTCCTTGGCTACATCGGCTGCTCGTCAATGCCTGTTACGAGGAGCTACGTCGCCATCGACGATGGACTACGCGGATCACGATCCTGCCGGTCGACGGACCGGGTGGACCCGATTCGACGGTCTCGGTCGACGACCGGGACGCCCTCGACCGCGCATTCCGGCGTCTGACGCCGGAGCAGCGCGCGGTCTTCGTCCTGCATCACCACGCCGGGCACCCACTCGCGGAGATCGCCGAGATCGTCGGCGTTCCCGTCGGGACGGTGAAATCCCGGCTCCACTACGCAACGAGAACCCTGCGGGCGGCGATCGTCGCTGACGGCCAGGTCGAATCCACGGAGGCACGACTGGCATGAACGTTCAGCGCGACGCCGACGCGATCCTCGGCGCGTGGCTCGAGGAAGGTCCGACCCATCTCCCGGACCAGACCCGGCGCGCGATCTCCGTCAACACCCGAACGAACACGCAACGACGGCGCTCGATCTGGGTGCCGCAGAGGAGCCCAAAGATGAATCCACTTGCACGATTGGCGGTGATGGCCGTGGCGGTCGTCGCCGTGCTCGGCGGCGCGATCTACCTCATCGGACCTGGCGCCGGTGTCGGCGGTCCGCCGGCATCGACGGCGTCGCCGGCCGTCGACTTGTCGCCCAGCCCACACATCACGGCCGTCCCGTCGCGAAGCACGCCACCAAGCCCCTCACCAAGCCCTTCGTTGCTCGCGAGTGGCGGTGACATCTTCCCGGGTCGGTACATCGCGAGTCTCGACCCGTCGCTGACGTTCACCGTCGAGCGTGAGGTCCAGCACAACTGCGTGCCCGGCTATCGGTGCCGCGGCAACATCGACTCGAATTCGTCCAGCTGGCTTTCGTTGGAATTCGGAGAGCCGTTGATCGACGTCCAGATCATCCGGGTGGACAAGGTCGACGACCCCGCGAAGGCTGGGCGCCTCATGGATCCGCCGGCTGATCTCGCTGCCTGGATCGCCGGCCGTCCAGGCGTGACAGTCATCGGTCAGAAGGCCGCCTCGGTCGGCGGTCTGCCTGCCCAACAGCTTGACGTCCGGATGGGAAGCAGGGACGTGCACGTCGGCCCGATCCCGGGCGTCACGGATCCACCGATCGGGTTCGGGGCCAACACTCTCAGCCGACTATTCGTCGTTGATGTCCGTGGCCATCAGATCTTGATCACTTTGCATGCGACGGATGGCTCGATCGACGAGCTGCAGCCACTCGTCGACTCGATCGTCTGGAACTGACCCGGCCGAACCGAGTCGTCAGTCGGGGAACGCCTCCGGCCCACGCTCGCTGAGCTCGCGAGCCTCGCCGGGGGCGTCTTCGGCCGGTAGCCACGAATACGGGTAGCGGGCGTCCTCGAGGCTGGCTGCCTGCGTCGTGATCTTGAGCGGATGGAAGGTGTCGACCATCACCGCCAGCTCCTCGGTCGCCTCCTTGCCGATCGAGGCCTCTGCGGTTCCCGGGTGCGGCCCGTGCGGGATCCCGGCCGGGTGGACCGTGAACGACGAGATGTCGACACCGCGGCGGCTCATGAAGTTGCCGGCCACGTAGTAGATGACCTCGTCGCTGTTGATGTTCGAGTGGTTGTACGGCGCCGGGATCGCGAGCGGGTGGTAGTCGAACTTCCGCGGCACGAACGAGCAGACCACGAAGTTGCGGCCCTGGAACGTCTGGTGGACCGGTGGCGGCTGGTGAACGCGGCCCGTGATCGGCTGGAAGTCGCCGATGTTGAACGCGAACGGCCAGAGGTAGCCGTCCCAGCCAACGAGGTCGAACGGGTGGTGCCGGAAGTGATAGGCGGTGACCTTGCCGCGGATCTTGACGTGGACCACGAAGTCGCCGGACTCGTCCCGGGTTGGCGCCTCGTCCGGCACCCGGATGTCGCGCTGCGAGTACGGCGCGTGCTCCAGGAGCTGGCCGTACTCGTTGCGGTAGCGGCGCGGCGGTTCGAGCTCGCCGGGCGTCTCGAGCCAGAGCATCCGCTGCGGTGAACCGGCCGCCGGGTCGAGCCGCCAGGTCGTCCCGATCGGAATCACGAGGTAGTCGCCGGGCCCGTACGGAATCGGCCCGAACACCGTGTCGAGGACGCCCTCGCCCTCGTGGACGTACAGCATCTCGTCGCACTCGCCGTTCCGATAGAAGGTCCCGGCCGGCATGGCGTCGGCAGGACGCGCGACCCCCATCACGCAGTCGGCGTTGAAGAAGAGCGGGATGCGCCCCGTGAGGGCATCGCCGCGCGGCTTGAGCGACGCGGTCTTGACGAGATGGTGTCGGTGCGCGGCGTCCTCCCCCGCCGGGACCAGCCCGACGTCGCGGACCTTCTCGATCCGGTTCGTTCGGGTCGGCGGGGTCACGTGGTAGAGGAGCGAGCTGCGACCGGTGAAGCCCTCGACGCCGAAGAGCTCCTCGGCGTAGAGCTCGCCGCTCGGCTGGCGGAGCTGCGTGTGGCGCTGGCGCGGAACGAGGCCGCGTCGGACGTAGAACATCGATCCTCCTCAGGCCTCGCCGGCGTCGACGGCCTCGGCGAGGGTCCGGAGCCGAACCGGCATCTCCAGCCCGCCGAGGCTGATGACCGACATCGCGTGAGTATTCGGGACCTCGCTCGCGAGGACGAGTTTTCTGAGGTGGTCCTCCGCGCTGAGCCGATCAAGAGCGCGTGGGATCACGCATGGCGCGATTGTGAACGGCGATCTCGTTCGAGACAGCGACATCATCGACGAGATCGGCCGCACGGCAGGGGCTCTGTACGCTCGCCTGCAAGCGGCCCGGCGTTCGCCGCCGCGGGTGAGGAGCCCGGGCGGCCGCGCCGCATGAACAGGCGAGATCCGCGCCAACACCTCCGCGGTGGATCGATGCGCTTTGCCGCTCTCCTCGAACTCGAGCTTCAGATGGCCCGAGAGGCCGCGAGGTACCCGGAAGCGCCGGATTTGCAGGTGTACCTACCGCACGTCGACGTACATGACCTCGACCGCGTTGTTGCCGTAGCCCAGCCGGTTCCAGGGCGGCACGTCGGGCTGGACGTTGCCGGCAGCGTCCGTCGCGCGGGCGCGTAGCGACTTCCGTCCGGGACCCTCGGCGTGCCATTCGTACGACCAGTTCTGCCACTGGTAGGGGCCCTTCGGCGCCTCGATGTCGGCCGGATACCATTCGCCGTCGCCCGTGAGGGCGATGTCGACGTTCGTGATCGGCCCGCTGCCGGACCACGCCTTGCCGCGCACGGTGTAGGTGCCCTCGCGTACGACAGCCGCCGGCGCGGGATCAGTGATGCGGGCGCGGACGCGCATCAGCTCGACGCGCTCAGGCGGACGGTCGGGCCACTCGTAGATGTAGTGGCCGGTCTGGAACTCGCCGGAGAACGGCTCGGTCAGGACGTCGAGCCGGGTCAGCCACTTCACCGACGCGACTGCGTACCAGTGCGGCACGATCAGGCGGAACGGCGCTCCGTGGTCCGGGCGCAGCGGCTCGCCATTCATCTCGTAGGCGATCAGGACCTCGGCGGCGGGATCGGATGCGATGTCCAGCGACAGCGCGCGCTCGAAGGTCAGATTCTGCTGGTCGGTTTCTTCGAGGATGGCGCTGAGGTGATACGGGCCGTGATCGGCGCCGCGGGCGAGCACCTCGACCCCGGCTGCGTCGGGCTCCGCCAGTTCGAGGACGTGCCAGAGCGGCACGCCAGTCCACGACGCCGTCGACACGGCGTAGTCACCCCACGGCTCGCCCGTCGGTAGCGGCCGTGTCGCCAGGCGGCCGTTCCCCGCGCACTCGAGCGTCACCGCACGCTCGACGGCGGGCATCGCGCGCAGGTCGGCCAGCGTCAGCGTGATCGGGTTCGCGACCGCGCCGCCGATCTCGAGCGCCCCGTCATGGGCGGGGACAGCGAAGTTGCTGCGGATGTAGTGGAACTCGGTCGGGGTGATGTCGCCCTCGAGCGCCGCCCGCGGCGCCTCG
>JBJMMQ010000068.1:0-14512 GCA_045804705.1 Chloroflexota bacterium | reverse complement strand
CGGTGAGGCGGACGATACGCGCTGTGCAATGGCATCCGTCTATTCCGGCGCGAACGAGGGAAGACTGCGTACCAGTGCGAGAGAAGCAACCTCGGCGGTGATAAGCGCCCTGATGGTGCAACGGTCGACATCGATGAGCGTCATTCGCATATGAACCTGCTGCGGCGCCTGCGCGGACCGGCAATCGATGAAGACGGGGTAACGGCCGTCCTCTACTACTACTACCTTGACCCGCAGCCCAAGCTCGCCCTTGCCGCGTTCGAGCGTTGCGTCAAGAGCGGGATGGCGGATCCTGGCTCGCCTGATGAACTTGCGTCGACCGCGTGGGTGTTCGGCCGGATCGCCGGCATGAACCCCGATATGCAAGACGCCGTCCAGCGAATCCTCGATCGGCGCGGAGTGAGCACCAGCCCCTACGGCAGGATGGTCTTGGAGACGGCGGCGGCCGGCGAGGGTGCAGCGCAGCGCCTACTAACGCGGCCGCTGACCTCCGCGATCGACATCGCGTTTCTTGGCGCGGAGGCCGTGGTCACCGGATCGCTCGATCCGTTCGTACGGATGATCGACGGCCTCGGCGCGCCCGACTTGGTCCGTCTGCGCCTCGAGCAGTGGCTTCATGGGGAGCCCGGGGGTCTCGTGGTCCGGTCCGTAGACGAAGCGATGGAGATTCTCGCGACCGACTACCACATTGTCGTTGGAGCCGACCCGCCTGGAGTCCTCACCGTATCCGACTGTGACCTCATGGTGATGGTTGAAAAGCCGCTCAGCATCACTGTTCACAAGCAGGGAGAACGTAGTCCGAAGCCAGGCTCCGACCGCCGTCCGTTTCCGGTCCAGTTCAGAGAGGAAGTCGCCCAGCCGATGCGCCTTAAGCTGAGCGCGTACAGCGCGCTGGCCGACGGGCTCAACGAGCACGAAGGGCTCCTCGATCGAGTCCGGTCAGAGCTTCCGAGACGAATGGACCTCCGGGTGCGGATCGATCTGCTCGAGCTGCTCGCCGGGCACGAGCTGCCGAAGTTCCGGACCGCGGCGGGCATCGGGCTGTTGGAGCAGATCCTCGAGATCGACCCATACCGCAGCGACCTCAAGAGGCTTGTAGAGCGGCTGCGCCGCGATCCGTTCATGGGCCTCTTGGACGGGCGGTAACGCCACCGGTAAGCGCCCGTGAGTGACCGTGCCCATGTCCGATGACCTATTGCCGCGCGGAAGTACTAGTCCCGTGGGCGTGTCGGCCCGGTCGGCCCAGAGGAGCTGGCCGGATGATGCGGAGTCGCGAGTCCAGGACCGGCGCCGACTGCCTATCTTTAGGGTGGCGTCGCCACTCAACGCGCGATCACCGCGGGCAGTCGTCGGGCTGCGACCGGGGCGGACTGATCCAGAGGCCCGCTGCTAACCCTAAGCAACCGCCGGTCCGGAACGACGCGCCAGCCGTCGCAGGAGGAGCGCGATCGGCGTAACGAAGACGAGCAAGCCAATGCCAACGCCCGCTGCTCCGATGAACATGAAACTTCGCACCCCGTCGCAGCACACAAGGTTCACCGAGGGCTCGTCGGCGAAGGGCGACATCACGGCGAACACCGTACCGATGATCGCGTACCCCGCGAACGCGACGAGCGCACCGAGGCTCCCGAGCCTCACGGTCGCGCCAGTGAAGATCGCTAACCCGAGCGCGACCGGGGCCAGTGGCAATGCATCGAGAACCGATCTGCTGAATCCGACAAGGGGGCCGGATGCTCGGGGACGCATCGCGTCGTAGCCGAGCACGGTCGCCGCCAACTGGGCGAAGCCCGCGAGCGACGCGAGCGCGAGCACGACAAGCAATGCCGGAGCAGCAGCCGCCGCCCGTTGAGCCCGTTTCCTCGCCGGCGACATGCTCTTGCTCAACGCCCCTCGCCCGTTTCGTCGCTCGAAGCTACTCCCGTTGTCAATCGATGGAAGCTCGAGCCCGGCGGAGCTCCGATCGCGAGGGATACACGCGACACCTCTCCACCCACGGCGTTACGGGCTGGTCGCACAAAGACCCAATGACCGACCCCGAGGAAGCGTGGGCCGCAGTGCACGAGTCGTTGCCCGCCGGCTGGTCCGTCTCCGCTCGCACGGGCGCGACTCCGCCCAGGCGTCTCCGCGGTGTGCCGCAGCCGAACGGGTCGAAGCTCGGCGACTTGGAGCGACGGATCCCGCTGGCCTACCTCGAGGGCGCCGCGGAATGGTCGCGGGAGAACGCGAGACGCCGACTCACCGAGGGCGAGCTGGAGGGGGTCGTGGGCCGCTTCGAGTCGTAACGACATGATCTTCAGGTGTTGGCAAACGGATAGGTGCCAGCTCGTGAGCCTTCAAGACGCGACGAACAGCCTTCTCACTCGTGCCTTGCGTGATCCGTCCCTGTTTGGACGTGCCCGTAAAGGTGGCAAGACACTGGCCCTCCTCGGAAGGCGCGATCCGGACCTTGAGTACCGTCGGGTTCCAGTTCATGAAGCCACCGCCGACGACGCCCGCCACCTTCACCTCGACCCCATCGTGCTCGGTGCTGATCAACCGTCCCAATCGTGAGAGAGCCGCCGAGATCGCCGTCGTGGCCGTTACTTGGTTCGATCGGAGCTGGACGACGATCTCGAATCGTTCACTTGGCAGCTTCTCGGCAGCGAGCCACGAACCTTCCGGGCCCTTCCCCATCCACTCCCTGACGAGGATGTCGTCTTCGTCGTCGCTCATTTGAACCTACCGCCTAGCGTGCCCCAACTCTAAGCCTCGATGCGACAGCCTCGCCGTCACCGGCGGTCGAACCGCAGTTTGTGAGGCAGGTCCTCGCTTGCAAGCACTTGCGGCCTGCTATTCGGACGCCAAACACTGTGCGGGGACCGCTACTGCAACATCTTTCGCGCGGTCCGAGCGCACGCCGGTATGTGGCCGCGTCGGCCGGGCAGGGACGATTCGCCGCGCACCTTGGTTCGCTAGGCGCAGCGAGCGAACGAGCAGCCATCCACCGACGATCTGCCCTTGAAGGAGCCGTACAGCATGCTTGACGTCGATCTGGCCGCTGTGCTTGCGCCGGACCCCAGCCTGATCGAGACGTTCCTTCGTGGCACGTTCATGTACTTCTTCATCTTCTTCTTGCTGCGAGTCGTACTCCGCGGTCGAACCGGCGCGACGACGACGAGCGACCTCCTGGTGCTCGTGCTCGTCGCCGATGCCGCCCAGAACGCGATGGCGGCGGATTACAGCTCGGTCACGAATGGGGCGGCCCTCGTCGCGACGATCATCGGCTGGAGCTTCGCCCTCGACTGGATCGGGTATCGCGTGTCGTTTGTCCAGTCCTTCGTTCATCCGGATCGCAAGCCGCTCGTCGTGGATGGCCGGCTGATTCGCCCGACTCTGGCCCGCGAGCTGATCACCGAAGATGAGTTGATGTCACAGCTGCGACTTCAGGGCGTCGACGATGTCCAGGATGTCAAGTCCGCCTTCCTCGAGGGCAACGGCGAGATCAGCGTGATCAAGCGGTCGGGAGGTGACGACGGTGGACGCCGCGAGTCTGCGGACGCGACGTGAACCGTCGCACGCTGCGCCCGGTGTGCTCCGCGATCAACCCCCGCCAATGTCCGTGCGCGGCGCTGTCTCGTCGGATCAGCCGTAGAGCGCCATCGCGTACGCGCACGACCCAAGCCCTATCGCGAGGACGAGGATCGCGGACAGCATCAGCGCGAAGATCATCCACTGGCGCCTTCCTGTGATGCCGCCGCGCGTCCCGCCGAACCAACCTCCGACGACCACGCCCACGAGAGCCGCCCACCCCGCGACTTCACGGAATCGAAGGACTTCACCAACGAGGTAGACCGCCGCGGCAGCGACAACCCACGCCACGATCGCCCATCCGATGGATCGCCAGTACGGGGGTTGACGCGGAGAATCGGTGGGTGGATCGCTCTTCGGCGACGGCTCCCAACTGAGGAAGCCTCCGTCGGGCGACTTAGTCACCCCTATCTCCTGTCGAGCCCTCGTGCCCGCTCACGTCGAGGAAGCCATCGTGCGGCTGGCACGAGGGCCGCACCGAACAAGGCGAGCAACGGCAGTAATTCCGGGTTACCCGCGGGATCCTCGACCGGCGCAGCAACGTCCGTTTCCGGTCCGACCGGCACGACGGAATCGACAACGAGGTCGGCGCTGCATTCGGCGATCGCCTCCTTCCTGGAGAAGCCCGGGCCTGGCGGGTGGTCCGAGTATCGACACGTTCGCGCGAGCGGGTGGTTGAACCGCGCGGTGACGATCGCCCACTGACCCGGGCGGAGCGGGCATGACTTGAGGGCTGCGAAGTCGCTGCACCTTCCGAGCCGGGGCGGCACGAACGCGGAGATTGCTGCGCTACGGGGACCCGTGCCGAGCTCGACATAGCTTCCGTCCAGGCTGTCAAACCATCGCGGCGAGATCGCGTACGCAACCGTCCCGCCGCACCCGTCGGTGCAGGGATACTGGACGTACGCTCGGAAGGTGAGCGCTCGACTTCCGTAACATTTCGCCGTCCCGTAGGCAGGAGGTCGCTGGCTGTCCGCTGACGGGCATCCGGACGATCGCGCGGAGGCGATCGGAGTAGCTGGCCGTGCAAGGACCAGCACCGCCGCCGCCAGCAGCGCGGCCGTCGTCAACCTTGCTGCGAACCTGAACGTACCGCCCATGTTGGGGTCTCCTGTCTAGTTCGGGAAAATGGCCGCTCCGTGTACGGATGCGAGGTGAGATACGGGCTGTTACCTCGAGGCCATGATCCTGATGCTGGGCCGGCTGACGGCGATCGATCCGAGTCACAAGACTCAGATGCGAGCCGACGCGACTGGACTGTCGGTGCTCAGTCCGTGACGAGCCACGCGACAGACGTCGAACGGGACACCGCCTTGGTCAGATAGATCCGCATCTTGCCCGCTGTCGGATAGTTCGGACGGACAGCGGCGACGGCCACACCCGACCGATAGGCGCGCAGGTTGGCGAAGCACAACGGCGCGCCGGCCAGACCGCCATGAACCGTCACCGTGACCGACAGGTGGCCGGCCGTGACCGTGGCCTTGCCGCTCCGGCTGAAGTGGGCCTTGCCGTCGACCCGGAGGGCCGTGCCGAAAGAAGACCAGGCTGACACGCCGATGCCGTCGCTCGACTCACCCACGACACCGGAGAAGTCGTTCGAGACGCCGTGGACGCCGTTGCCATCGCCGCCCTTGCCATACACTCCGGTGCCGACACCGAGGTTCTCTCCGAGGACACCGATCCCGTCGCCGGAGACCCCGTGGACGCCCACGCCGCCGCCATCGGCGTTACCACGGATCGCTTCGGCGCCGAATTGGGTCACGACATCGAATGCGCGTTCGGCTGTGGCGCCGCTCAGGGAGGTCTGTGCCGTGGCCGTGTTCGCGGCGCCGAGGACGAACTGGTCGCCATCGGCGGCGGCGACGGACAGCGGCCGCGCTACTGTTTCCGCGACCGTTACCGCGGTCGCGGCGAGGGCGGCGGTGAGCAGGGCACGACGGGATCGCTGGGAGGACGAGTCGAGCGCCATCGGGGTCTCCTTAGCCCCGACCATCGGGCAAGACCTGCCCACCCGGGCGGCGGGGGCAGGTGCCGCCCGGCACCCTCGATTTCGCGGAGTGTAGGCTGCCACCCGAGCTATCACGTCTCGCTCGGTTGGCGTGATGACGAACGCGACGCACCTTGCGGCGCCGTTCATGACTCTGCGGGCCGATCGGACTTCCAACCGTCCTCGCTACCGGTGATGACGCGCGTCCAATCGAGATGTGACGGCTTCAGAATCTCATTGGCGTCGGAGGGCCTGAAGTCACAGAACTCCCAAGTGCACATCGAACGGACGGACCAGCAGAGGCTTCCCGACGGCCCTTGGCGGCACCGAGCCCGACGTGGGTGCGAACCGTCGCGCTCAGTCCGCCCGAGCGGGGCGACGATCTCTCCGTACGTACAGCCTGCGAAGCAATGTCATCGTGAGCGGGACAGCAAGCTCGCCATTCGCCGTTTGTCTGGGCGGCCCTCGGAAGGGCCGGACGCCAAGAAACCGGCCCGAAGGCCGGTTTCACGCTCGGAATATGGTCGGGGCGGCGGGATTCGAACCCACGACCACCAGTCCCCCAGACTGGTGCGCTACCAGACTGCGCCACGCCCCGACGAGCCCGGAGTCTAGCACCCGCCCGGGTTCAGGCGGCTTGGCGACCGCTATGGTGTGCGCGTGACCCTGAGAATCATCGAAGCCTCGACCGACGCGGATCTGGAGCGAGTGCTCGCCGTCCGCAACAGCATGGAACGACCGCTGTCGCTGGCCGGCCTGCGCGCGGAACGGTCGTCCGCGGTCGCGACCCTCGACGTGATCGCCGAGCGGGACGGCGAGGACGTCGGGGCCGGCAGCGTCGCCTGGGGTCCGACCGGGGCGTCCGCCCGGACTGCCTTCATCTTCGCGTGGGTCGTGCCCGAGCATCGCCGCACTGGGATCGGTGGTGCCCTCCTCGATCGACTCACGGCGTTCGCTCGGTCGAAAGGCATCGAACGGATGGCGACGCTCGTCTACGAGGACGAGGGGGATGCCATCGACTTCGTAATCCGCCGCGGCCTCGAGATCGACGGCGGCGGGCAGCTCGGCTATCTCGATCTGGCGAGCGCGCCGGAGATCGCTTCGAGCCCGATCGACGGGATCACGATCGTCTCACTCGCCGATCGACCGGACCTCGATAAAGCCCTCTATCAGCTGGACATCCTCGTTCGGCCGGAGATCCCGATGATCGCGCACGAGCCGCTGCCGGACTTCCCCACCTGGCAGGCGGCCGCAACCCTGGACCCGGGATACCTGCCGGGATTGACCCTTCTGGCCCTCGAGGGCGACCGGCTCGTCGGCGGGATCCAGCTGTACGACAACGCGGAGGACGTCGCGTTCATCGGGATGATCTCGGTCCATCCCGATACCCGTCGTCGCGGCATCGGCCGCCTGCTCAAACTCGAGCTGACGCGTCGGGCCCGTGAAGCAGGTCTGCGGGCGATCGAAACGTACAACGACGGGACGAACGAGCGGATCCGCGGGTTGAACGAATCGCTGGGCTACGTCTACGACAGGCCCTACGTCGCGTTGCGCGGCCCGCTGCCCGGTCCATCGGAAACGGATCCGAGTCGCGAGATCCAGCGACCGTAGTCGGCGAGCTCGTCCTTGGGTTCTCGGGCGAGGAGGTCGACCAGGCAGCGCTTGACGCTCTTGCCCTCGAACAGGGCGCGCTCGACCTCGCGCGCGATCGGCATCTCCACACCGAAGCGCTCCGCGAGCGCGAGCGCAGCCCGCACGGTGTAGGCGCCCTCCGCCGTGCCGGGCAGGGTCGATTCGATCTCGGCCCACGTCCGACCCTTCGCCAGCTCTTCCCCGAGGCGATGGTTCCGTGACAGGTGCGACCCAGCCGTGGCGATCAGGTCGCCCATGCCGGCCAGGCCCGCGAACGTCAGTGGATTCGCACCAGCGGCGATCCCGAGCCGCGTCATCTCCGCGAGCCCGCGCGTCAGCAGGCCGGCCTTGCCGTTGTCGCCGAAGCCGAGCCCGTCGGCGGCTCCTGCCGCGATCGCGACGACGTTCTTCAACGCGCCGCACAGCTCGACGCCGAGGATGTCTTCGTTGACGTACAGGCGAAACCGACGCCGCGCGATACGGCCGACGACCCGTTCAGCGAGCGCCTGGTCCGCGGCTGCGACGACTGCCGACGCCGGCAGGTTTCGCGCGACTTCTGCCGCGAGGTTCGGACCGGACAGCGCCGCGACGCGCGCGACGGGAACCCCAGCCGCATCGGCGACGACCTCGCTCATCCGCAGCAAGCTGCCGCGCTCGAGCCCCTTGACGACCGACAGAAGGTCGGCCGTCGCGGGCAGGTATGAGGCCACGCCGTCGACGACGGTCCGCAGGTGGGCCGACGGCGCCGCGAACAGGACGAGGTCCGTCGCATCCCGGACCGAGGCTGGATCGGCGGTCGCGACGACACCGGGCGGGAGATCCACGCCGGGCAGGCGGCCCTCGTTGCGCCGCGTCTCGCTGATCCGCGCCGCCGACTCCGGGGAGTGGCACAGGAGCGTCACCGACTCGACCCGGGCGATCACCCGAGCCAGCGTCGTTCCCCACGCGCCAGCCCCGACGACGGCGACGCGCGGAGCGTCCATCAGCGCTTGCGTGCGGGCTTCGCGGTCCCCCCGCGACGTGGTCCCTTCACGGAGACCGGCGCGCTGCGCAGCTTCTTGCGGCGCGGGAGCTTGACCGATGACCGGTCGCGGAAGATGAGCCGGATCGGTGTCCCATCGAAGCCGAACTTGTCGCGGAGCTGGTTCTCGAGATAGCGCCGGTAGCTGAAGTGGACCGACGAGGCGTCCGAGGCGAAGAAGACGAACGTGGGTGGGGCGACGGCCGCCTGCGTCGCGTAGAACAGCTTCGGGCGATGGCCACGGACCGGCGGAGGCGGCGTCCGCTCCGTCGCGGCGAGGAGGACACGGTTGAGCTCGCCGGTCGACACGCGCTTTCGGCGCTCGCCCCAGATGTCGATCGCGGCCTCGAGCACCCGCCCGACGCGCTGCCCGGTCTTGGCGCTGATCGAGAGGATCGGGGCGAAGTCGAGGAACGGCACCTCATTGCGGATCCACTCGACGTACTGATCGAACGTCTTGTCGGTCTTGTCCTCGACGAGGTCCCACTTGTTGATCGCGATGACGAGGCCCTTGCCCTCCTCGATGACGTAGCCAGCGACGTGGGCGTCCTGGGACGTCAGACCCTCCACGGCGTCGACCACGAGCACGGCGACATCCGCGCGTGACAGGGCATGCAACGCACGCAGCGTCGAATAGCGTTCGGCGGCCGCACCACCGGCGACCTTGCCGCGCCGCCTGATGCCCGCGGTGTCGATGAGCACGACCTCGCTCCGACCCCAGGCGAGACGCGTGTCGATGGCGTCCCGCGTCGTGCCCGGCACGTCCGAGACGATCGCGCGGTCCTCGCCGAGGAGCGCGTTGAGCAGGCTCGACTTGCCGACGTTCGGCCGCCCGACGAACGCGATCGCGGCGGGCTCGTCGTTCTCGGCCGCCATCGCCGCGTCCCAGCGGGCCGCCTCCGGATCGACCCCGTCGAGGTCCGGGGCTTCGACGCCGTCGCTGTCCTCCGCGTCGCCCGCTTCCGGATCCGCGACGACGAACGGGTCGAGCCGCCCGGCAGCGACCTCGTCGGCCCATGCCTCCGCCTCGGCCTCGCGAGCCTTCCGGGCGACCTCGGCCTCGCTCTCGGGCGGCAGCGACCAGACGATGACGTCGAGCAGGTCCGCTGTCCCGCGCCCGTGCGACGCCGAGATCTGGAGCGTCTCCTCCCAGCCGAGCTGGTGGAATTCGGCGCCTTCGAGCTCGCGCTTCTCGTTGTCGGCCTTGTTGACGGCGACGATGACGGGCGCCTTCGCGCGGCGAAGGATCCGCGCTGCCTCGAGGTCGGCCGGCGTCAACCCGGTCGTCGCGTCGACGACGAACACGATGACATCGGCTTCGGCGATCGCCAGGCGTGCCTGCTCCTGGACGCGGGCCTCGATCGGGTCGTCCGGGTCGAGCTCCAGCCCGCCGGTGTCGACGATGATGAAGCGCCGTCCATTCCATTCGGTGTCGCCGTAGAGACGGTCACGGGTCGTCCGCGCCCGGTCCTCGACGATGGCCGTCCGCGCGCCGACGAACCTGTTGAAGAGCGTGCTCTTGCCGACGTTCGGACGCCCGACGATCGCGACGACCGGGATCGTCCCTCCCCCGCTGCTGGCCACGGCTCAGGCCGCGCCGGACGTGAGATCGGCAGCGCGAGGTGGGTTCGGCAGGGACGTTGTGCGACCGGCGGGCGTCGCGGCGCGTTCGAGGGCCGCGTGCGCGAGCTCGGAGGCGTGTGCCCGGGCTTCGGGCGTCCCGGCCATCTCCAGGATGTGCTCGGTCACGTCGCGAAGGTCCTCGATGGGCGTCGAGGTGCCGCCGGTCACGCCGACGACTCGTGCGTCTGCGAAGACAGCAGGGTCATCGAGGTCGTGGACACTTTCGATCTGGACGGCGGCAGTCCCCGCGATCTCGCACAGCCGCGTCAGTTCCTTCGTGTTCGCGCTCGACCGCCCGCCGACGACGACCATGAGGTCGACCTCACCGGCGGCGTCGAGAGTGTCCTGCTGGCGGCGGATCGTCACCGGGCAGACGGTATTGACGATCTTGAGCTCATGAGCGCGCGAGACCATGAACGCCGCCAGCCGTTCGAACTTCCAGGGCGGCTGCGTGGACTGGCTGATAAGCGCCATGCGCTTGCGGCGCGGGATGGCCGCCTCCCACTCCTCCTCGTCGTCGACGACGATCGCGTCCGGGGCGAAGCCGAGCAGGCCGACGACCTCAGGGTGCTTCGGAGTGCCGAGAAGGACGATCGTGTAGCCGTCCTCGACGAGACGGACGAGCTCGCGCTGCTCCTGGATCACCCAGGTGCAGGTGCCATCGATGACCTCGAGACCGCGCTGCTCCGCGCGAGCCATGACGTCGGGTCGCACGCCGTGCGCCCGGATGACGACGGCCGCGCCGTGGTCGACATCGTCAAGTGTTTCGACCGTCTGGATGCCGAGATCCTGCAGGTCTCGGACGACGCCCTCGTTGTGGACGACCTGGCCGAGGGTGTGCGTCGACTTGCCGGCGGCCGATGCCTCCTTGGCCTTGTCGATCGCTTCTCGCACGCCATAGCAGAAGCCGGTGCGCTTCGCGATCCGGACCTCTTCGACCTGTCCCATGGGCCGATTATCGCACGGGCCCCTCGTGCGACCCGTAGACACCACGTTGCGACGGTGGCAGCAGAGCCGCGATGCGCTCCATGATCATCCGCGTGACGAGGGGCTTCGCGGTCCGTCGATCCGTGCCCGCGGGGAGCTCATCGGCAGGATGGAACGGGCGTCCGACGCGGGCGGTGATGTGTCCACCGGGGTGTGGCAATGCTTGACCCTTCGGCCAGACCCGGTTCGAACCTGCGATCGCGAGGGGCACGATCGGTGCGCCCGTCCGCAGCGCGAGCACCGCGACGCCGTCCTGTGCCTCCTGCAGCCCGCCGTCGGGGCTGCGCGTCCCCTCCGGGAAGACGAACAGGACGTGGCCTTCGTCGAGGATCCGTCTCGCGAGCCTGAACGCCTCGACATCGGCGGCCCCCCGGTCCACGGGATGGACTCCCCCGTTCGCCGCCGCCCAGCCGACGATCGGCCAATCGAACAGCTCCTTCTTGCCAAGCCAGTGGATCCGTCGGCCGAGCTTCGGCGTCAGCCACGAGCCGAGGACGACCGCATCGAGGTTCGAGGTGTGGTTCGCCGCCAGGATGAGCGGGCCCTCGCGCGGGATCTCGTCGACCGCGCCCTCGAGCGCGATGCGACTCATCGCGCGGGCGAAGATGCGACCGGCGGACGTCAGCGTCGTGATGAGCGGCGTGATCGAATCGTCGATGGGTTCGGGAGCATCGCGACCGGATACCACCGGCGACGTCATACGCCCGTGCCGGTGCCCGCGAGTTCGTCGGCGCGTCGCGCGGCAGCGTCGCGGATGGCGTTGACGACAGCCTCGACCGTGTCCTCGAAGCGATTGCCATCGGTCGAGATGATCCTCGCGTCCGGAGCCGCGCGGAGCGGCGCCACCGCCCGCGTCGAGTCGAGGGCGTCGCGCCGGCGCAGTGCCTCCAGGATGGCCTCGGCTTCGCTGCTGTCCGGCTCGAGTCCGCGCTCCTCGGCTCGCCGCCGCGCACGCTCCTCTGCCGATGCGTCGAGAAAGATCTTGAGGTCGGCGTGCGGCAGCACCACGGTGCCGATATCGCGGCCGGCCATCACGATCCCGCCGGCAGCGGCGAGGTCGCGCTGGCGCTGCAGCAGGGCGGCGCGAAGCTCTGGGATGGCCGACACCGCAGAGACGGCTGCATCCACAGCGGGGCCGCGAACATCAGCGGTGTGGTCGACCCCGTCGACGAGGACACGCGCGAGGCGTCCCTGGGCGTCGGGCGCCAGCTCGACCTCACCGACGAGACCGCGCATCGCGTGCGGGTACGAGGCCGACACGTTGCGCGCGAGAGCGAGCCATGTCACCGCGCGATAGAGCAGTCCCGTATCGCAGAAGCGATATCCGAGCTCGAGCGCGGCGGCCGCGCCGACGCTGCTCTTACCCGACGAACCCGGGCCGTCGAGGGCGACGACGATCCACGGAAGCGCGTCGCGGCGGTCAGACATCATGCCGGCAGGATACGCGCCGCGTAGTCGACGAAGAAGTCGAGAGCGCGAGGATCGGCGATCGCGCCCTCGGCCGCGACCTCTGTCAGGGGCCGGCCGAGCAGCAACCGTTTGACCGGGACCTCCATCTTCTTCCCCGTCAACGTCCTCGGAACGGCCGGGATAGCGACGATGTCGTCCGGGACGTGACGCTGCGACAGGGCGCTCCGGATCGCCGTTCGGATGCGACCGCGAAGCTCGTCATCAAGCTCGGCACTCTCTGCCAGGACCACGAACAGGGGCATCCAGTAACGACCGTCGGGCAGCTCCAGGCCGATGACCAGGCTGTCGGCGATCTCCGGGAGTCGCTCGACGACGCTGTACAACTCGCTCGTCCCGAAGCGGATGCCCTGGCGATTGAGCGTCGAATCCGAGCGACCCTCGATGACCGCGCTCCCCCGCTCCGTGATCCTGATCCAGTCGCCGTGTCGCCAGAGGCCCGGGTACATCTCGAAGTAGCTCTCCCGGTAACGCGTCCCGTCCGGGTCGTTCCAGAAGAAGACGGGCATCGACGGCAGAGGCTCGGTCAGGACGAGCTCGCCGGTCGTCCCGACGAGGGACCGTCCGTCCGGGTCGAAGGCCTCGACCTTGGCGCCGAGGCTTCGGGCCTGGAGCTCGCCCGCGTGGACCGGGAGCCAGGGAGAGCCTCCCACGAACGCGCTGCACACATCGGTACCGCCGCTCATCGAGACGAGCCACACGTCGCTCTTCACGGCCTCGTAGACCCAGGCGAACCCGTCCGCCGACAGCGGCGAGCCGGTCACCCCGATGGACCGGAGCGCCGCGAGACCATGACTGTCACCGGGACGGATGCCCGCTTTCATGCATGCGCCGACGAACGCGGCGCTCGTCCCGAACAGGCTCACGCGGGCGCGATCCGCCAGGTCCCACAGCACGTCGAGGGACGGGTGTCCCGGACTCCCGTCGTACAGCACCGGCACGCCGCCGACGATCATCGAGCCGATCAGGAAGTTCCACATCATCCAGCCGGTCGTCGTGAACCACGACATCCTGTCACCCGGTCGGACGTCGAACTGGAGACCGACCGCCTTGGCGTGCTCGAGGACGATGCCGCCGTGTCCGTGGACGATCGCCTTCGGCAGCCCGGTCGTCCCCGATGAGTAGAGCACCCAGAGGGGATGGTCGAACGGCACGGCCTCGAACGCGAGGGGGTCGGCGGGTCCAGCGGTGAACTCGGACCAGGACATCTCGTCGGGACTCGCCGCGGCCGCGTCCGGGTCGAGATACGGGATGAGGACGGTCCGTCTCAGGGTGGGCAGCGCCGCTCGGAGGTCGTCGATGACGGAGCGGCGGTCGAACGGCTTGCCGCCATAGGTGTAGCCATCGACAGCGAAGAGGACGGTCGGTTCGATCTGGGCGAAGCGGTCGACGAGGCTCTGGGTCCCGAAGTCGGGCGAGCAGGACGACCAGATGGCCCCGATGCTCGCACACGCCAGGAGCGCGACGAGAGCCTCGGGGATGTTCGGGATGACGGCGGCGACACGGTCGCCCTTCTGCACGCCGAGCCTTCTCAGGCCGGTCGCGACGGCCGCGACCGCAGCGGTGAGCTCGGCCCCATCGATCTCGCGCAGCGGCTGCCGCTCCGACTGGAACAGGAGGGCCGGCTCGCCGGGCGAGACCCGCCGCAGGATCGCCTCCGCGTAGTTGATCGTCGCTCCCTCGAACCAGCGGGCGCCCGGCATCGCTCCGGCGACGGCATGCTCCCACCGGCCACGCAGCGGGAGATCGTAGTAGGCGACGACCGAGGTCCAGAACGCCTCGAGGTCGTCCACTGACCAGCGCCAGAGGGCGCCGTAGTCGTGGAAGACGAGTCCCCGCTCTCGCTCCAGCCAGTGCCGGTAGTCGGTCAGCGTCGAAGCCTCGACGAAGGAGGCGGTCGGCGTCCAGAGCAGCGCACCTTCGGCGACGTGCGCCGGATCACTCACGTCAGTCGCGTCCCGCCGCCGGCGTGCCAGACGGCCGCCCTCACCGACGTCGGGTCGGTGCGCGATCGGGACCGGCGACCGCGTTTCGTGCTCCGGCCCGGCTCGTGCCCGCTCCTGCACCAAGACCACGGACCTCAGGGCCGCGCAGCCGCCGAGCGCGTCCGCTCTTGAGCTCATCGAGACGGACGGGCCCGATCCGGACGCGGACGAGTCGGTCGATCGGGGCACCGACGGCGCCGAACATCCGCCGCAGCTGTCGCTTCCAGCCTTGCGCCAGGATCG
>JBJMMQ010000067.1:0-22963 GCA_045804705.1 Chloroflexota bacterium | reverse complement strand
CACCGATCTCGGGATCCCGCGGACGGACGTCCTCTTCGGCGAGGAGCGGCTGGCGCGGTCGCGCGCGGCGGTGCGCGACCGGTACGACCTGCACGACGGCCGGCGGGTCATCCTCTACGCTCCGACGTTCCGGGGCGACAGCGTCACCGACGCGCGCGCGACCGACGACCTCGATGTCCGGGTCCTCAAGGCGGCCCTGGGCGCCGACCACGTCCTTCTCGTCCGTCTCCATCCGTTCGTCCGGGCGGCGACGCCCATCGCTCCGGACCTCGCCGACTTCGCCATCGACGTGTCGGACCACCCCGACATCAACGAGCTGATGCTCGTGTCCGACGTGCTCGTCACCGACTATTCGAGCGCCATCTACGAGTTCTCGCTGCTCGGCCGGCCGATGGCCTTCTTCGCGCCGGACTACGAGGCGTACGAGAACGAGCGTGGCTTCTATTTCGATTACCGCACCGGCGTACCGGGACCGATCTTCGAATCGACCGAGGCCCTCGCCGAGTACCTTCGGGCGGGGGAGTTCGACCTCGAGCGGGTCGCACGCTTCCGCGACGCCTCCTTCGACGTCGCAGATGGAGGTTCCGCAACACGCGTCACGGAGGCGCTCATCCTGCCGTCACTGATCCGGGCGGGAGATCGACGATAAGGCCACGGGAACGAGCTTTCAGAGGCTCGGTGTACCATACCGCGGCCCTCCATCCCCGGCGTCAGCCGGCCATGTGACAGGAACCGACCCACACGATGACCTTCCGTGCAAAGCCCGTCGTCAAGCGCGACCACCGACCAGCGTGGGAAACGCAGGACCGACGGAACTTCTACCTCAACCTCGGCTTCGGGCTGATCGTCCTCCTCGCGCTGGTGATCCTCGCCATCGCCGCCGGCCTCAACTACTACAACGAGCATCTGGCGTCCGTCGGCAGCGTCGACGGCCAGTCCATCTCCAAGGATGAGCTGCGCGACCGCGTCCAGGTGGACTCCTGGCGTCTCGATGAGGCAGATCGCCGGGTCTCGACCGCGGTCCTCGCCGGCCACTTGAGCGAGGCGCAGGGCCAGTCCCAGCAGGAGACGATCACCCAGCAGCGGAACCAGCTGACCTCGACCTCGCTGGAACGGCTGATCGACTCGAAGCTCCAGGCCAAGCTCGCCGGTGCAGAGGGCGTGGCCGTGGCCCCCGACGAGGTCGACGCGCGGTTGACGAAAGAAGCGACGACCCCCGAGTCACGTCACGCGTGGCTCATCGAGGTGAAGCCCGTCGTCGACCTCGGCAGCCTCACGCCGACGCCCGCCCAGAAGACGGCGGCGAAGGCCAAGGCCGACGCGGCGCTCAAGGACCTCCAGAGCGGCAAGGCGTGGGAGGACGTCGCGAAGACGGTCTCCACGGACGCATCGACCGCCCCGCAGTCCGGGGACCTCGGCTGGATCGAAGGCACCGGCGATAGTCCCGATCCCGAGTTCCTCAAGGCGCTCTTCGCGACGGCCGTGAACACTCCGACCGCCGTCGTCGAGGGAGCGGACGGTACCTACCGGATCGGTCGCGTCAGCGAGATCGCGCCGGAGTCGGTCGACACCGCGTATCAGGCCAAGATCGTCAACGACGGCGTGTCGCTCGACCGCTACCGCTCCGTGCTGGCAGCGGACGTCCTCCACGACAAGCTCCAGGCGAAGGTCGTCGGCGACGTCACCGGACCGTCGATGCAGCGCCACGTCTCGGAGATCTACGCCCGCGAGGCCGCTCCGAACCTCGGCTCCGACGCCATCAAGGTCCGCCACATCCTCTACGCGCCGAAGGACGATCCGTCGGGCGCGGCGAATCTCTCGCCGGACGACCCCGCCTGGGAGGCGGCCCACAGTCAGGCGCTCGCGACCTGGACGAGGCTCAAGAACAACCCGAGCCTGTTCGACCCGATCGCCCGCACCGACAGCGACGAGGGCCAGGCCCAGGGACCGACGGGCAGCGGCGGCAAGCTGCCGTTCTTCGACAGCAAGAGCTCGGTCGACGACGCGTTCAAGGCGGCGATCCTCGCCCCGGGCGTGAAGGACGGCCAGATCCTCGAGCCGGTCAAGTCGGCCTTCGGCTGGCACGTCATCCAGGCCATGTATCGGCCGACCGATGCGGACCACTTCAAGGCGCTCAAGACCCAGGCTGAAAGCGGGACCGATTTCGGCATCCTCGCTCGTGACACCTCCGAAGCTCCGACCGCGGGGACCGGCGGCGACATGGGCTGGATCGCCAAGGGCCAGCTCGACGACAAGCTGACCGACGCGATCTTCGCCGCGCCCATCGGCAAGACATCCGAGGTCATCGAGGTCGCGGGCGACGGGACCTACCTGTTCAAGGTCCTCGCGGAGGAGAACAGGAAGCCCGAGGGCAAGCAGCTCGACGAGCTGACCTCGACCGCCTTCTCGAAGTGGTACGACGCGAAGAAGACGGCGGCAGCCATCACCCGGGACGCATCGATCACGGGCACAACGACCGACTAGCGAGAGGGGCCGGTTGCTCGACGCACTCGTCGCCGAGGCGCGACTTCGCTGGGGGCTCGATCCGGCGACCGGCCTGCAGGTCGTCGCGGCCGAGAGGCTGGTCGCCATGCCGATCGAGCCGTCCCGGCCGCTGCTGATCGTCCCGTTGGCAACCCTCCGGGCCACAGGTGGGTCGGATGGACGGGTGCTGCCGCTTCCGGGTCGGAATGGGCCTGACGGTGGCGACCCCGTCGCGGTCCTCGCCCGGCTCTACCCGGCAGACCATCCCATCGGGCGGTTCGGCACGGACGACGGCATGACCATCGCCAGCCTCGACGCTGGGGCGCTCGCCGGGTCGCTCTACCTCGGGCCGGTCTCTCCGGAGCTGGCGGCTGGGGGCCCGTGGGCGATGCCGTGGATATCCGCCCGGCTGCGCCAGCCCGATGGCTGCCCGTGGGACCGCGAGCAGACGCACACCTCTCTTCGCAAGCACCTCCTCGAGGAGGCATACGAGGTCTACGACGCACTCGAAGCCGGGGCGACGCCCGCCCTGGCCGGCGAGCTCGGTGACCTGTGGCTCCAGATCGTCCTGCACGCGCAGCTTGCGGCCGAGGCCGGCGTCTTCGACCTCGCCGACGTGCAGGCGGCCATCGCGACCAAGATCGTTCGACGCCACCCGCACGTGTTCGGCGACGCCGTCGCCCGGACCGCGTCGGACGTGAACCGGCAATGGGAGCGGATCAAGGCCGACGAGCGAGCCGCGGAGGCGGGTGCGGGACGGGACGGGGATGGTGTGATCGCCTCGACGAAGGGCGCGCTCGACGGCATCAGTCCGTCGATGCCGGCGCTGGCAGCCAGCCAGGAGATGCAGGAACGGGCGGCCAACCTCGGGTACGACTGGCCGACTGTCGACGGCATCCTCGACAAGGTGGCAGAGGAGGCCGAGGAGCTCCGCGAGGCCGGGACCACAGCCGAGTTCGCCGAGGAGTTCGGCGACCTGCTCTTGGTGCTCGTCAACCTCGCCCGACGCCACGGGATCGAGGCTGAGGCAGCTGTCCGGGCGGCCAATGCCAAGTTCCGCCGCCGGTTCGCGAGCGTCGAGCGCGGCGCCGCTGCCCAGGGAGTGGCCTTGCGCGACCTCGACTTCGATGCGCTCGATGCGCTATGGGACGCCGCCAAGGCTGAGGAGAGGACCACATGACCATCGGCAACCGGCCGCCAACCGTCCGAGCCGACGGTCGCGCGCCGTCGGACCTGCGCCCGATCACGTTCACTCTCGGTGTCCAGAAATGGGCGGAAGGGTCGTGCCGGATCCGTGTCGGCGACACCGAGGTCCTGTGCGCGGCGACGATCTCCGATCGTGTCCCGCCGCACCTGCGGGGTAAGGGCACCGGCTGGATCACGGCCGAGTATTCGATGCTGCCGCGGGCGACGGCCGAGCGGACGGATCGCGAATCGGTCCGCGGCAAGATCGGCGGCCGCACCCACGAGATCCAGCGGCTCATCGGGCGGTCGTTGCGCGACGCGGTCGACTTGACACGTCTCGGGGAGCGGACGATCACGGTCGACTGCGACGTCCTGCAGGCCGACGGCGGGACGCGCACGGCATCGATCACCGGCGGGTATGTGGCGCTCGCCGCCGCGCTCATCACCTACGGCATGGAGCGCCACCTCGTCGGCGCCGTCGCGGCGGTCTCTGTCGGGCTCGTCGGCGGCGTCGCGCTGCTCGACCTCGATTACTCGGAGGATTCGCGGGCGGACGTCGATTTCAACGTCGTCGGGACGGAGGCCGGCGCGTACGTCGAGCTCCAGGGCACGGCCGAGGGCAAGCCATTCGATCGCGCGGCGGCCGACGGCCTTCTCGACCTGGCTGACGCCGGCCTCGCGAGGCTGTTCGAGGCCCAGGCCGCGGTGCTGGCTACCGTTCGGCGGTGAGCACGCGGATCCTCGTCGCGACCCGCTCGACGCACAAGCTCCGGGAGCTTCGCGAGCTCCTCTCGTTGCGGAACGGGACGCTGGTCTCGCTCGACGACCTCGGCATCGAAGGCGACCCCGTCGAGGACGGCGAGACGTTCGAGACGAACGCGGCGATCAAGGCGCGGTTCGGCGTCCGGGCATCGGGTCTGCCGACGCTGGCCGACGATTCCGGGATCGAGGTCGACGCCCTGGACGGAGCGCCGGGCGTCCGGACGCGGCGGTACGCCGGGGAGCAGGCAACCGACGAGGAGAACAACGCCAAGCTGCTGGCGTCCCTCGCGGGTCTGCCACCCGAGAAACGAGGGGCACGCTACGTCTGCGTTCTGGCCCTGGCACTCCCCGGTGACGCGGGCCCGCGCGGTGGCGTGACGGTGACGACGACACGCGGCACCTGTCGCGGTCGGATCGCCACCGGACCGCGCGGCACAGGCGGGTTCGGCTACGACCCGATCTTCGAGCCCGCCTCCGAGCCGCCCGGCGGCCGCACCCTGGGCCTGTGGACACCGGCCGAGAAGAATGCCATCTCGCATCGCGCTCGCGCCGCCCGTCGCATGGCCCCGAAGCTCGCCGCCCTCGGCTTCTGAGAGGCACCTTTACGAGGCGGGCGTCGCGCTCGCCTTGGGGGCCTTCGACGGCTTCGCCTTGGGGGTCGGCCAGGGGACCGGCGCGACGCCGGGAGCGCTGAACAGTGCCGCGGCCATCGCCCGGATCTTGGCGAGGTTCGGTGCCTGCGAGTCGCCGTACTGTGTGCTCTTCGACTTCACGAGCGGGGCGCGGATCACGACGCTCGTCACGTCCTTCTTGCCGACCTCGTCGAGGATGGCCGCGAGGTCCGGCAGGCGCTCGACGGGGACGTCGGTCCGGATCGTCTGGCCGATCGCGTCGAGCAGGTCGGGGAGCTGGAACAGGAGGCTCCCACCACGTGTGACCTCGGACCGCAGCGCGACGAGGATCTGCTGCTGACGCGCCTGGCGGGTGAAGTCGCTCTCACCGAGTCCCTTGCGCGAGCGGGCGTAGGCGAGGGCAGTCGCCCCGTCGAGGTGGTGCGGTCCCGCCGTGATCGAGAAGCCCTTGACGCCGCCCGTCCCGTAGCCGTCGTACTTGGGGTCCTCGAAGTCGCGCGGCGCGACGATGTCGACTCCCCCCACGGCGTCGATCACCTTGATGAAGCTGCGGAAGTCGAGCTGCGCGTAGTAGTGGATCGGGATCTCGAGGAGTGCCCCGATCGCATCCTGCAAGGTCCTCATCCCGCCCTTCGGGAACTCCTTCGCGTGGTTGTCCGCGTAGGCCAACAGCCCGTTGAGCTTTGGCCCGTAGACGTTGCCGTCGCCCAGCGGCGTGTCGATGAGATCGCGCGGCACCGAAACGAGCGAGACGGTATGGCCGACCGGATCGATCGAGGCGACCATCATCGTGTCGGTCAGGTCCGTCTGCCGCTTGCCGCGTGAGTCGACCCCGACGAGCAGCACGTTGATGCGTTCGCCCGCCTTGGGCGTGAGTGGATTCGCCCCCTCGCGGTCATCGACCGAACCCAGCACCGCGCTGGTGAAGATCCGGTCGAACGTCTCCCCGAGCACCGTTCCGTACCGGTAGATGACGAGATGCGGGATGGCCACGACGACCGCGATCGCGATGACACCGACGATCCCGAGTCGTCCCGCCGACCCTGTCCGTCCCGTGTCGAGGAAAGCCTGTCCGACGGCCGTCAGCCGCCACGCGAGCACGAGGACGTTGAGCGTCATGAGGGTGCCGAGGATCGTCGGCGAGATGACCCACGCGGCGAGACGCGCCGGCGACTGGATCGTGATGACCATGAGCGCGAGCAGCAGGACGATGAGCGAGGGGATCAGGAAGAGCGCCGCCAGCTGCCGCCGACCGTTGAACAGCTGGCCGAGTCCCGGGAGGACTGCTGACAGGCCCGCCGCGGCGAGGCGGCGAATGTCCGTCGGCCTCGTGTCGGGCCGGATCCGGCGGGCTTGCACTCGGGGCTCTGGCTCCTTCGTCGTGACGTGGCGACTCCGGTGTCGCCTCGGAGTCTAGCGCTCGTGGGACCGGGCATGGTGACGCCGGGCGATCGATCAGCCTGCCTTGATCGCCCGGCGTCGTGACCTGTGACGCGCCGACCCTGCCCGGCGTGACGCGAAGCTAGGTCAGCCGGTGGCCTCGCTCGTCACGGCGCGTCCGTCGGGCACGCGAACCGGGATCCTCCCCGGCAGTCCGAACGCCACGACGACGAGTCCAGCACCGACGAGCACGAGCGATCCGAACCCGAGCGTCACGCCGGCGGCGGTGACCGTCGTCCCGAGGACGGCGCCTGCGAGGCTTGCACCGAGCACGCCACCGAGGTATCGACCTGTGTAGTACGTCCCGGCGGCCATCCCGACTCGGTCGGCGGGCACGGACTCGAGTGCGGCCGCCTGGCGTGGCGACCCCGAAAAGCCCATCCCGAAGCCGACGACGCCGAGCAGGAGGCCGACGACGAGCGCCGTCGTCTCGGCAGCGACGAGCCACAGCGCGAACAGCCCGACGGTCAGGCAGACCGACCCGGCGACGACGGGCAGTCGCCGGCCACGACGGTCCGACAACCGGCCACCGAACGGCGCGGCGACGGCGCCGAGGCCTGAGATCCCGAGGAGGACCAGACCGGCCGTCTCGGCCGAGCCGTCGAGCAGGCGCTCGACGAGGAGCGGGACGAGGATGAACGTCGCGTGGAGGATCACAGTCGCACCGAGGACGCCGAGGACCGCGGCCGTGAACGAACGGCTGGCGAACAGCCTCGGGTCCACGGCCGGTCGCTCCGCGTGGAGCTCGAAGCGGACGAAGAGGACCAGCAGCGGCACGACCGCGATCGCCGCGATCAGACCGAAGCTCATGCCACCGTCGGTGCCGACGCCACGGATCGCGATGAGCAGCGCGATGAGCATCACTGCCAGGAGGACGAGGCCCGGGACATCGATGCCCGGCGCCCGGCCGTCAGGCCGTCCCTCGCTACGTCCCGTGTCCGCGGGGACGACCACGCCGACGACGATGGCCGCGAAGATCGCGACCGGGACGGCGAGCACGAACAGCGACTGCCAGCCGAACGCACCGACGAGGAGGCCGCCGATGAACGGCCCGATCGCCGCGCTCGTCGAGACGAGCATGTCGAACAGCCCGAACGCGGTCCCGCGTCGGTCGGCCGGCGACATCGCCCGGACGAGTGCGACCGAGGTGGTCGAGACGAGCGCGCCACTGATCGCCTGCAGGACGCGCGACGCCGCGAGTATCTCGAAGGAAGGCGCCACGACCGCGATCAACGACGAGACGGCGAACGCCGACACGCCGACCAGGAAGATCGGGCGCTGACCGTATCGATCGCCGAGGCTGCCGCTCGCCAGGAGCGCGATGGTGACGGCCCCGAGATAGAGGGTCACGAGCGAGGACACGGTGACCGCGTCGACGCCGAACTGGTCCATGATGCTCGGCAGGGCGACGGCGAGCATCGTCGAGTTCAGGGGCACGAGCACGGCGCCGCTCGCGACACCGAGCATCGCCGGGCTGAGCAGCCGCGCCGTGCGCGGACCGCTCACAGGAGGCGCACGATCCCGGTCGTTCCGTCGATCTCGACGAGCCGCCCGTCGGCGATCCTGGTCGTCGCATCACCGGTCCCGACGACCGCCGGCAAAGCGAACTCGCGCGCAACGACGGCAGCGTGGGACAGGACACCGCCCGTGTTGGTGATGAGTCCGCCGGCGATCGCGAACAGTGGCACCCACGACGGGTTCGACGAGGCGCAGACGATGATGTCCCCCGGCTGGACCGCCGCGAAGTCATCCTGGGTGAGGGTCAGCCGCGCCGGCCCCCGGCCGATCCCGGCCGACGCGCCGGTGCCCCGGAGCTCGTCCGCCACGGTCGATTCGAAACGCTGGCCATCGAACCTGTCGGCATTCGCGGCGCCGCTCGGCTCCGGGTCCGACACCTTTCCGACCTTGCGTGGCGGCGTGACGCCGGACCAGTGGGCGTAGTGGGCACGCCGGCTCTCGACCAGGTCGCGCACGTCGCCGCCATCGCGCAGCAGTGCCGGGACCTCCTCGCGATGCAGGAAGAGGATGTCGGCCGGTCTGGCGATCACACGGGCATCGGCGAGGCGCCCGCCGACGCGCATCACGAACCGCCGCAGGACGGATTGTGCCCTCCGGTCGATCCAGTAGTTGTGGACCTCGGTCAGCGGCCCGATCCGCCGCGCGTGGGCGAGCAGCTCTTCGAAACGTGCCAAGCGCTCGGGGTCACCGGCGAGGGCGGCGCGAGCCCGCGCCGCGAGGACTTCCGCCTCGTCGGCCAACCGCTGTCGCCTCGCCTCGGCATCTGCAGGCATGGAGTGCTCGATCCGCTTCCCGATCTCGGTCAGAAGGATCGTCGGCTCCTCGACCCATGACGGGAAGCCGAGGTCGTCGTACATCTGTCCGAGGTGACCATGCTCCTCGAGGAAGGCACGCAGGGCGTCGAGGAACGGCGCCGAACCCTCCTCAGCGGCGACGTCCTCGACTGTGGCTCCTTCCAGGCGGACTGCCCGCTCCACGGATGGGTTTGCCGTCGCGAGAGAAGCCAGGTTCTCGAGGCCGCGCTCGACCTCATGGAGCTCATGAACGCTGCCGCCGATGAGGCCGAGGGCTTCGCCAGGCGCGGCGTTCGGAACCACCGACTCATAGAGATCCGCCAAGTCTTCCATCGCCTGGTAGGGACCGCGGATCGCGTAGAAATGGATCCCCCACGTCCTCGCGATCCGCTGCCACGCCGCCCCCCAGTCGTCGGCGACATCAGCAGGCGCCCCGGTCTCGACTGGGCGATGGGTGATCCAGTCGTAGATCTCGCGGACCTCCGCAACCGCGTGCTCCCAGTACGCGGCGCTGGCGGGGATCGCCGCGCGGCGCGCCTCCGTGTACCGCTCGTCGGCGGCCGCCCGCTCGGCGTCCGGGACGTGCGGCTTCCAGGCGAAGTAGGTGTAGCCGTTCCAGACGCGGGTGAGGACCTCATAGGGAACGGACAGGCGCTCGTAGCCGTACGCGAATCCTGCACCCAACACAAGGTGGTAGTCACCGGCGAGTGGCGTCACCGCTGTCGGCATATGCATGTCGTCCCATTCCCAGGTGAGCTCGGCATCGCCGGGCTCGCGCCACTCGATCGGGAACGGATCGTTGGTCGTCTCAGCGGCGGACGTCATGGGGCTCCTCAGTGGGTCGTGATGGGTCGGGCCTGGAGGAGATACCAGCCGTCTGCGGCGAGCGCGGCTTCGATGTCGACGGCGGCGCCGAATGCGCGCTCGACCTCACGGCACAGCCTGACCAGGTCGGCGAGGTCAGAGTCCGTGAGGGCGGGCCCACCGGGCTGATCGCCCGCGGTGGACTCGACGACCGTCCCCGATGGCTTGTCGACGACGATCGTGTCGGGTGTGACGAGACCCGACACCATGGCCTCGCCGAGGCCCGGCGCCGCGTTGACGACGATCTGGTCGTCGCGGCCGGTGACAGGGTGACGAGTGAAGGCGACGGCGGCGGCGACCGCGGGGACGAGCGCCTGGACGACGACGGCCATCGCGCCTCCATCGAGGGGCAGCCCTCGCCGGCTCCGATAGCCGATCGCGCGGTCACTCCAGAGGGATGCCCAGCAGCGGAGGATCGCGGCCGGGACGTCGTCGCGGGCCAGGTCGAGCTCGGTGTCGTGGAGGCCCGCGAACGACGCAGCGGCGCCGTCCTCGGCGACGCCTGACGAGCGGACCGCGAGCCGGAGCGGACGATCCGGGCCGGAGGCTCCCCCGGTCGTAAGACGCTCGAGTGGCTCGGCGAGGCAAGCCGCGACGGCCGGTGCCAGAGGGCCCGACTGCATCGCCTCCATGAGAGCGGTCCGGAGCCCGACCTCAGCGAGGATCCCTGGGTCCTCGGCCAGCCGGTCTGCGCCGGGCAGCGTCGTGACCTGTTCCGCGAACGCTGCCGTCGTGAGGCAGAACCCGGGCGGGACCCGGAAGCCGAAGCCCACGAGGCGGTCGAGCGAGGCGGCCTTACCGCCGATCCGAGTCACATCCATGCCGCCACCGTCGAGCCATTCGACGAGCGCGCGCGTCGACCGTGCGGGGACCGGCATCCCGGGAGTCTAGCAAGGCGGCGTCGGGACTTTGGGCATCGGTCGCTGGTCTCACGTCTGCGACGTGCATGTCACGGGCGGAGGAGCCTTGAACCTTCTGTCAACGATCCCGTCGGACCCATCCTACCCAGCGACGCGGGGAGGATCACCGATGGACATCGATCGCCAGCCTAGTCGCACGCGGCTCCTCATCGCCGCCGTCCTCCTCGGAGTCGGGCTCGGTGGGTTCTTCGACGGCATCGTCCTCCATCAGATCCTCCAGTGGCACCACATGATCAGCACTCCGACACCACCCGATACGTTGGAGAACCTCGAGTTGAACACCCTGGGCGACGGCATCTTCCACGCCGCGACCTGGGTCGTCACGATCGCGGGGGTGTTCGTTCTGATGTCCTCGGACGGGGCGCGGCACGAGAAAGGCGGGACGGCCACCCTGGTCGGCGGCATGCTCGTCGGCTGGGGCCTGTTCAACACCCTGGAGGGCCTGATCGACCACCAACTCCTGAACCTTCATCACGTTCGACCGGGTCCGGATGAAGTCGTCTACGACATGGCCTTTCTCGCGTGGGGCGTGGCCATGCTCCTCGTGGGCGTCAAGCTCATTCGCGGGGCCCGCTGACGGGCGAGGCGTGCGCCAAGGAGGCAAGCGGACCGAAAGGATCGCCTCAAGGATCTCGGCGAGCCGACTTCCTCGCGTCGCTCCCCGGGAGCCCGCGCTCGGCGAGGGCGGAGGCGAAACCTTCGACGTCCTCGACTGTCAGGTACAGGGCCGGGACGTGGACGCCCAGCTTGGCGACGGGCTCTCTGAAATCGACGCGTACGCCTCCCAGGTTCGTGCCGCCGAACGTCAGGTCGTGGTGGCGGATGCTGAAGCGGACGCCGATCGCGGTGATCCAGCGCCACGGGCCCTCCATCCGCCACGAGGCGAGGTTGCTCGTCGGGGTCCGGAACCGGAAGAAACCGAAATGCGCATCGAGCTCGTCGTCGGCGAGATCGACGTATGCGTTCGAGGGCCGGACCCCGAACAGCAGAAGGACGAGTCGCGACCGCCGCCCGAGGCGGATCGCGAACCGCTGGGTCGTCATCGCGTGAGCTCCTGCCCGCCCGCCGCGAGAAGTGGGACCAGGCGACCGCCGACGTAGCCGCTGGCGCCGGCAACGAGGATCCGCATGACGCTCCTGCCGAGCTACGCCAGGAACCGCTCGACGACGGCCGCGTTGTGCGTCATGGCCGTGCCCTGAGCGCCTCGATCAGGTCACCGAGCTCTCGTGGATCCAGGACCCACCCGTCCGCACCGAGGTCGAGCGCCACGCGTTCATCCGGGACTGCGTTCCCGCCGACCAGGAGGGGGACTGACGGTCGCTCCCGACGTGCGGCGGCCAGGAGGCGTCCGGCCGCTGGACGACGCTCGAGGTCGACGACACTGACGACGACCGCCGCGAGGGATCCTGCATCACGCATAGCCGCGACGAGAGACGTCGTCGGTGTGTCAGGTCCCAGGTTGAGGACACCGTATCCGGCGTCGGTCAGGATGTCGGCGAGCATCGCGACACCGAGGCCGTGACGCTCACCGGGCGGCATCGCGACGATGACGACGCCTTTCTTGCGGCCGGGGTGGACGAACCGGGGACCCAACCGTCCGATCAGCGTCGTGGCGACACTGCTCGCAAGGTGCTCCTGGTCGATGGAGACGCGACCCTCCTGCCACGAAGCCCCGATCTCGTGCAGGGCCGGCGCGAGGACCCGGACGTAGATCTCGCCCGCCTCGAAGCCCGAGGCCATGGCAGCCTCGATGACCTGCCAACTCCCGGCGACATCCCCGCTGAGCATCCGGGCTCGGAGCCGCTCCTGCCAAGTCGATACCCGCGGCCGGCTGCACCCGCGGCGGCGGCGACCACGTTCGGGGGTCGTCTTCGCGCCCTCGAGATCCGCAGGATCGACTGACCATGTGCCGCCGACTTTGCGAGCCGGCAGGATGCCGAGCCGGACACGGCGGTAGATCGTCATGTAGTGGACCCCCAGGAGGTCGGCGGCCTCGTGAAGGCTGAGACGGCGTGCAGCGTCGGAGGGCATCAGCCCGCCAGCGTCCCGGCGAACACCTGCCAGGCGAGTAACGACTTCGCCACCAGGCTGAGCACGAAATAGGCCCTCTCGCCGAACAAGTACGACTTCCACCGGCCGACGCGTCGGTACTGGAGCCACATGTTAAGTGCGAAGATGTCGAAGAAGACGAACAGCGACACGAAGATCGCGTACACGAACGTCGGCGGCTCGGCGGCACTACCGGGCGACCAGAGGTAGACGCCGATGGCCAGCCACGGCGCGATGCCGACGAGACACCCGAGCCAGAACGGCCACAGCGAGCCGCCGGGTCGCTCGTATCGTTCCTGGACTGCTCCGAAGAAGATCATCGCGGCGTTGACCGCGAAGATGGCGATCAGGGCGGCGATGTCGCTGATTCCCGTGAGCATCGCGATGAGCACGATCATCACCGACGACGACAACGAGTACTCGGCCCAGCGGAAGTAGTTGTGCTGATCGGTCAGGCCCGTCGTGTAGCGCCCGTAGACACCGGGCAGTGCGACGAGCCAGTGGAAGGCCGCTGAGAGCAGAAGGAAGAGGGCGACGCCTCCGGCCACTGGTACGTCGAACAGGGTGGTCGCCGACCCGGCGGCACTGCCGGGGGGCCCCTCCATGAACGTCGCCGTGACCGGCAGCGCAAATGCGGTGGCGAGCGCGAGGACGGCGATGGCCTGGATGGCGTGGACGAAGCCAAGCCCGATGTTCCAGCGCCGGAGAGACCCGGACAGAGAAGGCGCAAGTTCGACTGTCGGGGTGGAGGTGAGCTCGTTGCTCGCGATCAAGATTCCGTCCTTCGCGCGAACGAGGGTGGGGCCTGGAGGAGAGACAGGCCCCACCCTCGGGTGGAATGGGTGGTTGCGGGAGGGTCAGCTCGACGGCGGCAGGATGACCTGGTCGATGACGTGGATGACGCCGTTCGAGGCCATCACGTCCGGCGTCACCACCTTGGCGGTGTCGTTCAGATAGACCATTCCGTCCTTGACTGCGATCGCGATGGGCGATCCCTCGACGGACGCCGCCGAGGTCATCCCGACGACCTTGTCAGCAGTGACCGAACCCGAGACGACGTGGTACAGGAGGATCTTCTTGAGCGCCGCTGGATCCTTCAGGAGGCCGTCGAGGGTGCCCGCCGGCAGCGCGGCAAAGGCCGCATCGGTCGGCGCGAACACGGTGAATGGGCCCGTGCCCTGGAGCGTCTCCACGAGACCGGCAGCCTGGACCGCGGCAAGAAGCGTCTTGAAGGAGCCGGCCTCGGTGGCGGTCTCGACGATGTCCTTGGTCATGGCAGCCGACGCCGAAGGCGCGGTGCTTGGGGCAGTGGTCGGCGCCGCGGTGGGCGCCGCGGTCGCGGTAGGAGCGGCGGTGGGCGCCGCGCTCGGTGACGCGGCGCTGGAGCAGGCCGCGATCGCGATGGCGAGCGCCGGCACGAGGAGGGCGATGGATCGTTTCATGGCTGGCTGACTTCCCTTCAGTCTTCGGACTTGATGTCGTCGCGTCGGGATGACTCGACACAGCGAAGTATTTAGCACTAAATCATTTGTGTCAACCAGCGAGGTGTGTCCGCACAGCGGGTCGGGTCGGGCTCTCTGAGCACCGGGCCTCGTGCGACGAACGCTCCGATCGTTGTGCGGTTCGCGAGCACGGAGCGCACCTTGTCAACCGCGCCGAAGCCACTCCAGACACTGGGGCCAGACGAGCTGGTCGAGGGCACCGCCGTCGGCCGTCCGGATGAGCACGGGCAGCTCGATCGTCGTGGACTGGTCGGGCATGTGGCGGATGATGCGGGCTGAGGGAGTGACCTACGCCGCCCCGCCCCTCCGGTCGCCTGGTGCCAGCAACCCGCGTTCATAGGCGGCCGCGACCGCCGCCGCACGATCGTTGACGCCGAGCTTCGAGTAGATGTGGAGCAGGTGCGTCTTGACCGTCGCCTCGGAGATGAACAGGTGGGCGGCCGCCCCACGATTTGTCTCGCCCTGGGCGATCAGGCGAAGCACCTCGAGCTCCCGGTCGCTCAGCGAGTCGGGAGTCGGAGTTCGGAGCTGGCTGACGAGGCGGGTCGCGACCGACGGCGCGAGCACGGCCTCGCCGCGCGCTGCCGCGTGGATCGCTCGGACGAGCTCCCCGCGCGGCGAATCCTTGAGCAGGTAGCCGGTCGCACCCGCCTCGAGCGCCGGGACCACGTCGCGATCCGAGTCGTAGGTCGTCAGGACCAGGACGCGCGACGGCAGTCCCCGCTCGCCAAGCTCGCGGATGGCAGCGGCACCCCCGAGGCCCGGCATGCGCAGGTCCATGAGGATGACGTCGGGCCGTTGCGCCTCCGCGATCGTCAGGGCCTCCGCGCCATCGGACGCCTCGCCGACGACCTCGAAGTCGGAGTCGCTCGACAACATCCCGCGGAGGCCATCGCGGACGACGGGATGGTCGTCGACGATGAGCACCCGGATCGGGCTCACGTGGCAGAGCCGCCGACCGCCGAGCCGGCGGCGATCGCGGGCACGCGTGCGGAGATGGCCGTCCCGCCACCCGGCTCGGATTCGATCGCGAGCGACCCAGCGACGCGAGCGATCCGCTGGCGCATCCCGGTCAGCCCGAACCCGGAGACATCCGCGGGACCTCGTTCCGGGGCGCTGAACCCCGCGCCGTCGTCGCGGACATCGAGGGTGACGACGTCGCCCATGAACGTCAGCGTCAGCCAGGCCCGGCTCGCGCCGGCGTGCTTCGCGATGTTGGTCAGGGCCTCCTGGGCGGTCCTGAGCAGTGCGACCTCGATCTCAGGATGGAGTCCTATCACCTCGCCTGTGATCGTCACCTCGACCGGGACGCCGTTGAGCTCGGACCACTCACGGGCGACGACGGCGAGCGCGTCGGGGAGCGACCCTGCCTCGAGTGCGCCGGGCATCGACGCCTCGACCGAGCGCCGGGCCTCGGTGAGGCTCTCGCGCGCGAGACGCTTGGCCGTCTCGATGTGGCGGTCGCGGTCCGCCGGCCGATCCCTGGTGTGGTCGGCTGCCTCGAGCTGGGTGATGATCCCGGTCAAACCCTGGGCGATCGTGTCGTGGATCTCCCGCGCCATCCGCTGCCGCTCGTCGAGGACGCCTGCCTCGCGTGCCTGCGTCAGCAGCTGCGCGTGGAGCCCGGCGTTCTCGACGAGCGCCGTCTCCAGCCGTGCCAGCGCGACACGGCGTTGCTCGTTCTGCTCGGTGACCTTCTCGCCGATGACGGCGCCAGCGCTGATCGCGATCGTCTGGACGGTGATGATCGCGATGTACCACGTCCACGCCTCAGAGTTCTGGGGGAAGCCAGCGATAAGGGTGTTGACCAGGATCGAGGTGGCCGCGACGCCGACGACCGCCAGCGGCAGCGGCCGCAGGACGGTCGCATAGAAGAACCCGGCGATCATGAAGATGAAGAACAACGGGTGCCGGAGCATCAGCACCGAGGCGAAGACCAGCAGCCCGACGAAGAACACGTCGAGCCGCAGGAGATGGTCTTTGTTGGGTTCCGGCCGGCGCGTGTAGAGGACGTACATCCAGGCCGCGGCCGCGGCGGCGATGGCGAGGGTCGTCAGCCGCCACGCAAGACTCGGATCACCGGCAGAGATGCCGAGGAACGTGGCGAAGGCCAGCAGGACGTACCCGCCCCAGTCGAGCATGGCATCGCCGAAACGCTCCCAGCTCGGTTTCGTTGCGGCGGTCATGCCGGAACGCTACTCCAACGCCCGCGGCACGCGGAAGCGGGAGCCCGCCGCGATGGCGACGCTCCCGCTCCCGCGGACCCGGTCATTCCCACCGGAAGAGCCGGACAGCCGCGACTCCGACGACGACCGTCAGGAGGCCCATCCCAAGCAGCGGCGCCACCTGCGGGACCGTCCCGAGCCACGCGTCCTGGAGGCCCTGGACGCCGGGCGGCGTGAAGTCGCCGATCTTGACCAGGATGTCCGGCAGGTAGACCCGTGGCAGGTAGACCCCGCCGAGGAACATCACGACGAAGAACATCGGGATGGCGATGGCCGTCGCCGCCCGGGACGACGGTGCGAGCGCAGCAACGAGCAGCCCGATCGCGAATAGCGACGCCATCCCGAGCAGGAACGCCACGACGTAGTAGACCGGCTCGACGGGGAGCGGGACCCCGTATGCCAGGTTGGCGACGACGACCAGCAGGACCAGGGCGACGACGGCCGTCACCATGTAGATCGCTAGCTGGGCGACCAGCAGCCGGAGCGGTTGGACGGGCGTCGTCGACAGGCGCCGCAGCACGCCTTTCTCGCGATAGGTCGCGAGGCGGATCGGCAGAGTCTGGATGCCGAGGGTGCCGACGGTGATGACGACCAGCGACGGGACGAAGACGTCGATGAAGCGAAGGCCGCCGAGTGCGGGATCGGGCGTCGCAGGCCCGAACATCGAGCCGAAGATCAGGAGGATGACCGTCGGCAGGGCGATGGCCGCGAGCCACGTGATGGGCTCGCGGAACACCAGCTTGGCCTCGGTGACGATGAGCGACCGCATCTCGTTCATGACAGCTCCCCAGGGGTGCGGGCCAGCCGGCCCGTGAGTGCGATGAAGGCGTCGTCGAGGTTCGCCTGCTCGACGCGGAGGTCGTTGGCGACGACCTGCTGCCGCGCCAGGACCGACGTGACGGCCTGGATCAGGTTGCCGCTCCCGGTCACGGTGACGATCGGACCTGACCGCTCGAGCCGCTTCACCTGGGGCAGGTCGGTGAGCAGATGGTCATCGATGGGGACCGATGGCCGGAACCGGAGGCGCTGCTCCGGGTCGACCATCGCCACGATGCCCGCTGGCGTGTCAAGCGCGATGACGCGCCCGGCGCCGAAGACGGCGACGCGGTCGGCGAGCCGCTCCGCCTCCTCCATGAGGTGGGTGACGAGCACGATGGTCACGCCGCGATCGCGGATCGACTCGATGAGGTGCCAGGTCTCGCGACGTGCCTGCGGGTCGAGCCCGGTCGACAGCTCGTCGAGGATGGCGACCTTCGGCCGCCCGACGAGCGCAAGGGCGATCGACAGGCGCTGCTTCTGTCCGCCCGACAGGTTCTTGTAGGCCGCGCCGCGTTTGTCGTCGAGCCCGAGGTCGCCGATCAGCTCGCGGGGGTCGGCCGGATCGGCGTAGAACGACGCGAACAGCTCGACTGCCTCGCGAACGGTGATCCGCTCTGGCAGCTCGCTCTCCTGGAGCTGGACGCCGACGAGGGTCCGCAGTCGGTCGCGGTCCCGCCGGGGATCGAGCCCCAGGACGCTGATCTTGCCCGAATCGGCTGTTCGGAGACCGGCGATCGACTCGACGGTCGTGGTCTTGCCGGCGCCGTTGGGTCCAAGGATGCCGAAGATCTCGCCTTCCTCTACCGCGAACGAGACGCCGTCGACAGCCTTGCGACTGCCGTAGTGCTTCCGTAGATCGGTGACTTCGATGACGTTCATGGGACAAGGCTCGCCGCGGGGACCCCACTCGCACATCGAACGTCCGTCCACAACGCGCGCGCAGCCCGGATGACAGCGGCATCCACCGAACGGTTGATGCGGGTGTCCTCCGAGTCTCCAGTCACGGAGCGGCGGGGCGTCCTCTTGTCGGCGTGACTCGCCTCATCGCTGGGCAGTTGCATCACACGCCGTGATGCAGAGTGTGTCGAGATCCGACGGCGCCGTATGATGCTCGCGGCCTGTCGGGGTCGGGGCCGTTCATGGAGCAAGTCCGTTCCTGAGCACGGATTCGGCGGGGAGTAGCGTAGCCTGGCAACGCACGTGCTTTGGGAGCACGAGATCGCGGGTTCGAATCCCGCCTCCCCGACCAACAACGATGACCCACGACACCAACCGGCGCCCTGATGATCGCCATCCTCCGATCCGACCCAACGGACCCGAGGTCGCAGGTCGGATCAAGGCGGCGGTTGGCAGCCTGGCCTTCCTGATCCTCGCGCCGGGCGTCGTCGCGGGGCTGGTCCCGTGGCTGATCACCGACTGGCAGCCGGTCCCGCCGGGTGACGGCCCGGGCCTCGTCCGCTGGGCGGGGGTCATCCCGATCGCCGCCGGACTCGTCGTCATCGTCGAAGCCTTCGCCCGCTTTGCGTGGAAGGGTCTTGGCACCCCTGCCCCGGTCGCGCCGACCCAACGGCTCGTGGTCAGCGGCTTCTATCGCTTCGTCCGCAACCCGATGTACCTCGCTGTCCTCGCCCTTATCTTCGGCCAGGCCGTCCTCTTCGCCCATTTGGGCGTCGCCCTTTATGGGGTCGTCATCGCGGCGGCGTTCGACACGTTCGTGCGCCTCTATGAGGAGCCGACCCTGCGCGCGGCCTATAGCGATGAGTACGTCGCCTACTGCACTGCCGTCCCTCGCTGGATCCCGCGGTTCAGGCGGTAGACGATCGCCCGACGCGGCGACTCAGGCCGACGCCGGCCGACCTGGTCGGCCCGCCGCGCGGAGCGCATCCTCGATGAACGGGCGGAGTCGCGCCGAGATGTCCTCCCCCGTCCGGCGGAATGCCTCGAGCTTCTCCGCCTCCGTTCCCTCGACCTCCGACGGGTCGTCGAGGCTCCAGTGGAGGCTGGTCCCGGAGCCGGGGAAGACAGGGCAGGTCGCCCGGGCGCGGTCGCACACCGTGATGACGTAGTCGAACCGCTGATCCAGGAACTCGGTGATCGACTTGCTGCGTGCGCCGCTCCAGTCGATGCCGGCCTCCTCGATGACGCGCCGCGCGAGCGGGTTGACCCGGGTCACCTCGGTCCCCGCCGACGACACCTCGAAGACGTCGCCGCCATCGCGCGTGAGGAGCGCCTCGGCGATCTGGCTCCGTGCGGAGTTGTGCGTGCAGACGAAGAGGACCCGGATGGGATCGGCCGACATGGTCCGATCGTAGACCGTCGCGTCTTCGAGGGCCGAAGCCTGCCCGGCCCGCGGCGCGCCCTCCACGTTCAGCGGAGGCGGTGGTGGACCCAGATGCACGGCTCGATGTAGGCGGCGTACCCCTGCGGCACGTCACACAGGACCGGGACGAGCGCCTCCGGGACCGACACCGGACCCGAGACATCGAACGGCAATCCCGTCCACTCGCGCCACTCGGCGAGCGAGCCGGCCATGGCCATGGCGCGGGCAGCGACGCCGACGATCGTGCCGCCCGCCCGGACGTGGACGCGCAACCACGGGTCGAAGGGCAGCCCGTCCTCCTGCGTCAGCGCTGCGTACTCCTCGATCGACATGTCCGGCACGAGATGCTTCCCATTTGCGCGGACCGGGGCGACGAGGCTGCCGAACCCGAGCGCGCGCGCCTTCTCGCACATCGCCGAAAGCATCATCTGGGAGATCCCGCGGCCCTGGAGATCCGGCCGGATCGAGATCTCGAGGGCGGACACCAGGTTCCCGCGGCGGCCGGCGAGCCGGTCGAGCGTGGCGCCGATGATCACGCCGTCCCAGCCATCCTCGGGGAGCGTCGTCGTCGGATCGTCGTCCCAGCTGAACGGCACGCTGTAGCCCTTGGCCACCAGTCGATCGGGCTCGGCTCGATCGACCGCGACCAGCACGAATTCCGGATATACCCCGACCGGGTCGGCGTAGTAGAGCGAGCCGATCGGATCCTGGCGCATGAACGTCGGCCACACGTTGAAGTCGTCGAGCAACGAGGCGAGGTCCGGGCGTTCGGCGACGGTGGCGGTGAGGATGTCGATGTCGGTCTCCGCTGATGGGTCCAGCGTACCGTCCCGCTAGGTCGGGACGACGACAACCTCGCAGCTCGCGCGCCGGGTCACCTCTGACGAGACACTGCCGAGGATCAGCCGCCGCAGGTTCGTCCGCGGCCGCGAACCGAGCATGATCAGGTTCACGCCTTCGGCGATCGACGCGTCGAGGATCGACTCGGCGGGATCGCCCTCCCAGATCAGGTAGGTCGCGCGGACTCCGACGTCGCGCGCGCGGCGCACGATCACCTGCGCTCCCGCGGCCAGGCGCTCCCGCTCCTGGTCGACCCGTCGGATGCGGCCGCCGGGAAGGTGGAGGTTCCGGGTTTCGACGACGCTCAGGACGAGGAGCTCCGCGCCCGACTCGCTTGCCCGGCGGATCGCCTCGTTCGCGGCACCATCGGCTGACCCCATCTGGTCTATCGCCAGGAGGATCCGGGAGCTGGTCGGGACGGACTGCGCTTCCATCGCCACAGGTTGCCGCGACGTCTCGGCACGGCCATGAGCCATGCGGCCCGAAGGCCCGGGCCGAGCGGCCCGAGCCGAGCCGACCCCTCTGGTACCGTGCGACCGTGACCGAAAACGACACCGTCCAACGTTCCGTTGGGGTCATCGACGCTCTCGATACCGCGACGCGAGCCATCGCCGGACTCCAGTCCGTCGACGACGTCCTCCAGGTGATCGTCGACCAGGTCCGACCCCTCGTTGGCGCACGGTATGCGGCGCTCGGGATCGTGGACGCGGCGGGCGTGATCGAACGGTTCATCACCTCGGGCATCGACACCGAGACCCGCCGCGGCATCGGACCACTGCCGCGTGGCCACGGCTTCCTCGGACTGATCATCCGCGAGAACCGCTCGATCAGGATCCCGGACATCGCCGTCGACTCGAGGCGCCACGGCTTTCCCCCGAACCATCCACCGATGCACAGCTTCCTCGGCGTCCCCGTCGACGTGAAGGGGCGCTCGGTCGGCAACCTCTACCTGACGGACAAGGCCGACGCGCCCGAATTCTCCGAGGAGGACCAGCAGCTGGTCGAGACGTTCGCCCGTCACGCCGGCATCGCCATCGAGAATGCCCGGCTGCTCGAGCAGGTCCAGCGGCTGACCATCGTCGACGAACGCGAACGGATCGGCCGGGACCTGCATGACGGCATCATCCAGAGCATCTACGCCGTCGGCCTCTCGCTCGAGGACGTGCCGGACCTGGTTCGCGAGGATCCCGACGAGGTCGAGCGGCGCGTCGAGCGCGCGATCGAGAGCCTGCACGTGACGATCCGCGACATCCGCAACTTCATCTTCGGACTCCAGCCGGAGCTCCTGTCCGGGACGACGCTGCTCGACGGACTGCGCGCCGTCATCGAGGAGTTCCGCCACAACTCGATCATCGACGTCGAGCTGGAGGCCGGCGACGTCGACCCGGAACCGGACCAGGTCGTGACCGCACATCTCCTGGGCATCGTCAACGAGGCGCTGAGCAACGTCGCGCGGCACTCCGGCGCGACCCGGGCCAAGGTGTGGGTCCGCACGGATGAAGCAGGCGACCTGCGCTTGACGATCCAGGACAACGGTCACGGGTTCGATCCGTCTGCGAGTGCGAGTCTCGGTCACCAGGGCCTCGTCAACATGCGCTCACGCATCGGCTCCATCGGTGCGACCATCGACCTCGCGAGCGATCGATCCGGCACGACGATCGAGATCCGCCGCCGCGCCGCGAGCCGCCCCGGCGAGCCGACCGATACCGATGGGAGCAAGGCCACATGACGGACGCACCGATCCGGCGCCTGACGTTGCTGGTCGTCGACGACCACGAAGTGGTCCGCCAGGGTCTGGTCTCGATGCTCGATCGTCGCCCGGGTTTCCAGGTCGTTGCCGAGGCAGGGACGGTTGCCGAGGCGATCGACGCAGCCCGGCGGTTCGAACCCGATCTCGTCGTCATGGACGTCCGGCTGCCGGACGGATCCGGCATCGAGGCGTGCCGCGAGATCCGGGCCGAGTTCCCGGCGACGCGCGTCGTCATGCTCACGAGCTACCCGGACGAAGAGGCCGTCATCGCGGCGATCGTGGCCGGCGCGAGCGGCTATCTGCTCAAGCAGGTGCGCGCGCGCGACCTCGTGGCGGCCCTCGAGGCGGTCGGGCGGGGAGAGTCGCTGCTCGATCCGGCTGTCACCGGCAAGGTCCTCGAGCGGATGCGCCGGATCGCCAGCTCGGACGAGCCAGACGAGCTGAGCGCCCTGACGCCGCAGGAGCGCAAGATCCTCGCGCTCGTCGCCGAGGGCAAGACCAACAAGGAGATCGCGAGCGACGTCTTCCTGTCCGACAAGACGGTCAAGAACTACGTGTCGTCGATCCTGTCGAAGCTCAACCTCGAGCGCCGCGCGCAGGCGGCCGCGTTCGTCGCGAAGCACCGCCTCGATCGCGGCGGAGCGTAGGGCGGCGGCCGCGAGCGCGATGGAGGACGACCTCGTCGCCTGGGGCCGGGTGCTGCGGATCGAGACGATCGGGCGGCGGACAGGCCGCCGGGCCAGCGCGACGGTGGGCTTCGTGGAGCGCGCGCCGGATCGCGTCGTCGTCGCGGCCGGTTCGCCGGACGCGGACTGGGGTCTGAACCTGCTCGCGGACGCGGCCTGCGTCGTCACGATCG
>JBJMMQ010000066.1:0-8457 GCA_045804705.1 Chloroflexota bacterium | reverse complement strand
TTCCACACGATCCACGGCAGGGCGCCGACGCTGGCGACCGGCCTGAAGGCCGCCCGGCCGGACCTGATGGTCTGGGTCATCACCGGCGACGGGGACGCGCTGTCGATCGGCGGCAACCACGTCATCCATTCGATGCGCCGCAACGTCGACATCAACCTGGTCATGTTCAACAACCGGATCTATGGGCTGACAAAAGGCCAGGCTTCGCCGACGTCGGAGTTCGGCAAGCGAACGAAGTCGACGCCGGCAGGCACGGTCGACACGCCGATCGTGCCCCTGACCATCGCGCTGGCGGCCGAGGCGTCGTTCGTCGCGCGCTCGGTCGACACTCACACGGAGCACCTCCAGAACACCCTCGAGCGGGCGGGTCACCATCGCGGCTCGTCGTTCGTCGAGGTCCTCCAGAACTGCAACATCTTCAACGACGGCGCCTGGCGCGACTTCACCGACCGCGAGGTTCGCGAGGACCGGATGCTCGTCCTCGAGCATGGCAAGCCGATGATCTTCGGCAAGGAGCGCGACAAGGGCATCCGCCTCCGCGGACTCCAGCCAGAAGTGGTCACCCTCGGCGAGAACGGCGTCACCGAGGCGGACCTCCTCGTCCACGATGAGCAGGCCGACCAGCCCTACCTCGCGCTGATGCTGTCGCGGATGGCCTGGCCGGACTTTCCGGTCCCGGTGGGCGTCTTCCGGGCCGTCGAGCGACCGACCCACGACCGATTGATCGAGGACCAGATCGCCGCTGCCGTCGCACGCAGCGGCTCGGGCACTCTCGAGGACGTCCTCAGCGGCGGAGAGACCTGGACCGTCGAATAGGCAGGGAGAGCGCGCACGTGAACAAGGTCTGTCCGGTCTGCGAGTTCGAGAACCTGAATGGTGCCGAGGTCTGCGACAACTGCGGCGCGGACATCGCCGGAAACGACATCCCGCAATCGACGCTATCGTTCCAGGGCCGTCTTCTCGGTGAGCACCTCGACGATCTCGCAGCGCCGGTCCCGCTCACTGTGAGCCCGGATACCGCCGTCGACGAGGTCGTGGAGCGGATGCAGGAGGCGGGAGCCGACTGCGTCCTCGTAACGCTCGACGATCGTCTGGTCGGGATCTTCACCGATCGCGATGCCGTCGTGAAGGCTGCCGGGCGGGATCTGGCGAATCTCAAGGTCGGTGATCTCATGACGCCCGACCCGGTGGTCCTTCGGCACGACGACCCGATCGCCATCGCGATCCACAAGATGGCCGTTGGCGGGTTCCGCCACATCCCGATCCTCGACGGCGGTCGGCCGACGGGCGTCGTCACCGCGCGCGACGTGTTCCATCACCTCGCGGAGGGGCTCGCCTGACCGCACGCGTCGCCGTCCTCGCCGACGACCTGATCTGGGCCACCCGACTTGCCGATCTCGTCCGTGCTGCCGGAGGCGAGCCGCAACGCGTCCGGACGCAGCCCGCGCTCGAGGCGGCCCTGCCGGACGTCGATCGGGTCGTCGTCGACCTGACGTCCCGGGCTTATGACGGCATCGCGGCGATCGCGGCTGCCCACCTGGCCGGGTGCCCCGTGCTCGCGGTCGGTCAGCATGACGACGTCGCACTTCGCCGGGCGGCGCTCGCGGCCGGTGCCGAGCGCGTCCATCCTTATCGCCGTCTGTTCGAGGATGGCGAGCGGCAGATGACGGCGTGGCTGACGAGCGCGCCGGGAGTGGAGACGAACGCATGACGACCACGACCCGTCCGACGATCCCGGCCGCTCGGTATCGAGACCGGATGGCCTCCGCACGCGATCTCGCAGCCGAGGCGGGGTTCGCCGCGATCCTGGTGGGGACCGGAGCCGACATGCACTACCTTGCGGGCTATCCGGCGTCCTCGCTCGAGCGTCTGACGATGCTCGTGATCCCGGTGCAGGGCGACCTTGCCCTCGTCGCGCCTCGACTCGAAGCCACTCCCGCGCGCGCGAGCGCTGCTGCAGCCGGCGGGTTCCTGCCGGTCGTCGCGTGGGAGGAGGGCAGCGACGCTCACGATCTCGTCGCGGGGATGGTCCGGGACGCGGTCGGTGCGCCGACTGCGGCAGGCGACGTGCGTATCGCGGTCTCGGACGACCTGCCGGCACGCCATCTGCTGCGACTCCAGGACCGGCTCGCGGGCGTACGGTTCGAGCTCGCCTCGCCCATCCTCGGACGGCTGCGGATCGTCAAGGACGACGACGAGATCGCCCTGCTGACCGAAGCAGCCCACGCGGCCGACCGCGTCGTCGCCCAGATCGCCGCGGGTCGGCTTGTCGGTCGGACCGAGGTCGATGTCGCGAGGGAAGTCCACGAGAGACTGATCGCCGAAGGCCACGACCACGCGGAGTTCGCGATCGTGGGGTCCGGGCCGAACTCAGCCTCGCCTCATCACGGCGCGTCCGAGCGCGTGATCGGGGCCGGGGAGCCGATCGTGCTCGACATCGGTGGCACGGTGGGCGGGTATCACTCCGACATCACCAGGACGCTGTGGGTGACCGGCGGTGATCCTGCGAACGGGCCCGACGAGAGGTTCCGCCACCTGTTCGCCGTGCTCCACGCTGCCCAGGAGGCGTCGACGCGCGCAGCGCTCCCGGGCGCAACCCTCGAATCGATCGACGCGGCAGCTCGCCGGCCGATCGAGGCCGAGGGCTACGGCGACGCGTTCTTCCACCGCACCGGGCACGGCATCGGTCTCGAGGGTCACGAGGATCCGTACGTGATCGCCGGCAATACCGAGCGGCTGGGTGCCGGGATGGCCTTCTCGATCGAACCCGGGATATACCTCGTCGGGGAGTATGGAGCCCGCATCGAGGACATCGTCGTCTGCGGCGCGGACGGTCCTGTGCCTCTCAACGAGGCATCGCGCGAGCTGTACGTCGTCGACGGCTGAGACGCGACGAGGAGGCGCCGACGGCCTCGTTGGTGGCCGCCTGCGGTATCATCGGTCGACGGGTCGCACCCGATGCGTCCCCGCCACCGACCCAGCGAGAATCATGTCCACCTCACTCCGGCGCCGGTACGGCGTCGTCACACCGACCGGGGCCCGTCACCCCGGAGCGTGCGGCCGATGAGCCGCCGCCATCACGGCCGCCCGCACCATCACGCCCATGGCGCGACGGAGGGCCCACGACGCGTGGCCGGTATGACCCCTGGCGAGGGCGGCGTTCCGGCACCACGACCCGTCGTTCCGCCAGCGCCGCTTGACGCCGCTCGACAAGCCGATCCGGCCCCACATGTCGAGCATCCGACGAACGGCGCCACTCCTCCTCAGGCGACCGGGCCGGCGTTCGTGCCGCACGCCGCCCCGCCGCACGCCGCGGCAGAGGCGTCGGCCAACGGCCGGTCCCTGGAGCCCGTTACCCCGGCCCCACCGACCGCGATGCACCAGCCACCTCCCCACGCCCAGCCGAACGGGGCGATGAACGGCGGACCGAACGGGATGAACGGGGCGAACGCGCAGTGCACGGCCCCGCAGCTGCGCAGGTTCATCAAGAGCCGTCCGTACGTGCCGATGCACGAGCTGCGGCGCCGCTTCGGGATCGACGGCGGCGATGACGACGTGACACCCGTTCGCCTCGACCCCGGCTGGGTCTACGTCGGGCTGCCGGGCCGCGAGGGCGGGCTCCTCGGCGAGCTTCTGAAGGCCGGCGAGATCGGTTACGAACTCTCGCTCGACCCGCGGAGCCCGATAGTCATAGGCGTCTACCCCATGAGGCCGATACCCCGGGGATAGGCGGTCAGGTCGGCGGCGCCAGCTGCCTCGCGGGGCGTGCGTTGTCCCCTCCGGTCCTCGCTCACGCACCTTGGGGTGCGCTCGCTCTGGTCCTCGGCTCCGCCTTCGCCTCGCGGGCTGCTGGCGCCGATTCTCGGTTCCTTTCGCCGCGGGCGCCCCTGGCTGCCCTATTCTCGGTTCTTCGTCCCGGAGATCCCGGGACTCCTCCCTGGTTCAGGCCTTCGGGGCGTTGGCTGCTGATCGGGCGAGGAGGGTCTTTGCTTCGAAGGGGGTGGCGGTGGGGTAGACGGAGCGGAGGCGCGCGAGGAGGCCTGTGATGTGTGGCGCGGCGAAGCTGTTGCCGGTGGCGACGATCGACCCGCCCTCGGCCCAGGCGATCGGCACATCGACGCCCCACGCTCCGAACTCGACCGGTGGATTCGGGTTGTAGAACCAGGTCAGTGGCTCCGGGATGTCGTGCGCGGCGACCGAGAAGACCGATGAGAAGACCGACGGATAGCTTTCCTCGCCTGGGTAGTTGCTCGCCGAGCAGACCAGGAGGCTGTTGGCGAAATAGGCGTTGTCGACGAGCTCGTGGAAGGTCGCGTAGAGCTGCTCGCTCTTGGACGACAGGCTCATGTTCGCGATCCCGACCCCGTTCTCGACGACCCAGTCGAGGGCATGCGCGAATGCGATCCCCTTGCCCTTGTTGTCGGGGTTCAGCACGCGGATCGAGATGATGTCCGCCTCCGGGGCGAGTCCGTGGATGATCCCGGCGCACGCGGTCCCGTGACCGACGACGTCGCGTGCCTCCTCGTCGTCCACCACCGCCGGCTCCTCGAGCGTGAGGTCGACCCGGAGACTGCGGATGAGCTTGCCGCCGACCGCCGGATGACTGCCGTCGACCCCGGAATCGATGATCGCCACGGTGACGCCCTCGCCCCGTCCCGCGAGCCAGTCCCGCGGCTCGGTCCCGGCGATGACCTGCTCGTCTCGCGTCAGGCCGCCCCGCCGATCGGTCTGGAACGGCCCGCTCCAGGCCGGCATCTCCCTGCTTGTCATCGTCGAGGGCGGAGCCGGCGTCCCGTCGCTTCCCGGCTGGTAGCCGCGCCGTGCTGGGCGATGACCCTCAGCAGATCGATGGCGAGGTCCCGGTCCCCGGGTGACGCCTGGCGCATCCCCGCGATGGCGTCGACGAACGCCCAGAACCGGTCGTCGCCCGCGTGCCGGCGCGTCGCGGCGGAGACGAGCTCCCGTACGGCCCTGTCGTCACGAGTCTCCTCATCGGACGCGAGCACGTCGGCCAGCACGATCCGGATCTCGCGCGCTCGCGCGGCCACGCGGATCGCGGTCGCGGCCTGGCGTGCGAAGAGCGACGCCGTGCCGATGTCCTCCATCGAGAAGGGGCCTTCGAGCTTGTCGATCACCTCGAGCACCCCGACCGTGCGATCGCCGTCCTCGAGAGGCACGGCGAGGATCGAACGCGGCATGAACCCCGTCGATTCGGCGACACCGCGTCCGAACCTGGGATCTTTTGACGGGTCCGACAGCGCGATGCTCTCGCCGGTCGAGAAGACGTAGCCAGCCAGTCCCTGTGTCGGCGGGATCGTCAGCCCCACGACCGGCTCACCCTGGGCGCCGGCCGCGACCACGAACTTCAGGTTCCCGGACGCTTCGTCGAGCAGCGCGATCGATGCCGCCTCGGCCCGGAAGATGGACACCGTCGCGTCGACGATCGACCGCAGGAGGACGTTCTCCATGTCGGCGTCGAGGCGGACGGCCGTCTGGCCCCGGAGTGCGACCTCGCGGAGGAGAGCGCGTGCGTCGGGCGAGAAGCCGCTCGGGTCGTCGCCGGTCGCGCGCTTCACCATCGGGCGCGTTGTGCCATCCGTGCGACGTCGACCACGACGAGATCGTTGGGTTCGACCCGAAGCAGACCCTCGGACACGAGCTCTGCGACGACACGGTTCACGCTCTGCCGTGTCCCGCCGATCATCGCCGCGAGCTCGGTCTGCGTGTAAGCGCGGCCAAGCCGGACCTCCGCGCGCTCACCCGGCGCCGCCTCGTCGGCCATCCGGGCCAACCGGCTGGCGAGTCGGCCGGCGAGGTCGAGGAAATGCAGCTCCGACACATGGACGGTGAGCCGGCGCAGCTCCTGGGCAAGGTTGTGGAGGATGGCCGAGCGAAACGCGTCGTTCCCGGCGATCAACGGGCCGAAGTCCGGGGACCCAAGGATGTACGTCACGGTCGGCTCGACCGCTATCGCAGCCGCCGAACGAGGCGCACCGTCGAGCAGCACGAGCTCGCCGAAGACCTCGCCAGGACCGAGTGTCACGAGGATCGCTTCGTCGCCTTCGAGCGACTCGATCGAGATCTTCGCGCGGCCCGAGGCGATGACATGCATCGCATCGCCGGGATCACCCTCGTGAAAGATGGTCTCGCCCGCCCGGTACCGGCGCTGTCGGAGCATCGGGGCGATCGTTGCGAGGTCCTCCTCGGCGACGCCCCGGAAGAGGCGTGAACGGCCGATCGCCTCGACGATGGCCATCGTCGCCGAGTCGGCTGCGCCGCCGGTCATGCTGTCGGGCATCTTTTTGGGCGACCCCGTCACTTCATCGAGCCGTCGGATCGCGGCTCGCTCGCTGGAGTGTATGGGCAGATGGTCGGTCGGTGAAGTCGCCGTGCGGCCAGACGCCCCGGAGGGAGGGTCCGGGGCGTCGTTCGGAGGTGAGATTTCGCTGAGGACATGGTGGCGCCCGTCGCACCACCCGTCGTGCCGGTATTTGACGAGGATCGTGTCCGATGGATGACAGGCCAGCTGTCAGGTCCGGTCCCAGGTCCCGCGATAGCGATCGAGCAGTTGCGTGGTCAGTCCCGGACCGGCGTCCACGAGACCGAGGAACCCGTCGCGATCGAGCGCGAACAGGCGGCCAGGCGAGCTCGACGTCACGGTCGCGGTCCGTGGTACGGACGACAGGAGGCCGATCTCACCGAAGACTTCGCCTGGACCGAGCGTCCGGAGCGCGACCGACGATCCGTCGGCGCCGCGTTGGGTGACCTCGTACGTCCCGGAATCGATGAGATAGAAGCGATCGGCGACGTCGTCCTGCTCGATGATGCGCTGACCCTCGGCGACGTCGACGGCCGCCAGGCGCCGGGCCGCGGCCTCGAGGCGGATGGGCAGGACTCCCCCGAAGACGCTCGATCGAAGCAGTTCCAGCCGGCGCGGATCGAGGCCCGAGCTGAGCAGGACCCCGCTCGGACGGAGGACGACGACGGCCGCGACACCGAGGACGCTCGAGACGATCGCGATCACGCCAAGAGCCGCAGGGACCCCGAAGGCGTCGGCCATGAGCGGCGCCGTGAACGCGCCGACGATCGAAGCCAGACCGCCGGGGATCTGGACGAAGCCCATCGCGCGGCCGCGCTCCTCGTCGGGGACGAGTCGCTGGAGGACGGTGGCCAGGATGACGTCGAGGAGAAGGATGGCTCCGACCGCGACGCCGATGGCGAGGAGGGCCGGCGCGAGGTCGCGGGTCGTCCCGAGGACGACGAGCCCGACAGCACCGATGAGGCTGCCGGCCACGATCCCGACGTCGAGCCGACGGAGCACGATCCAGCCGGCAGCCAATCCGGCCGCGATCCCGCCCACGCCCGTCGCCGCATTGAGAAGACCTGTCGCCGCCTCGCCGGCACCGAGCGAGTCGACCGCGATGACCACGGTCAGCACGCCGAGTGCGCCACCGGCGAAGCTCGTGGCCGTGTCGAGCACGATGATCCCGGGGAGGCGACGCACGATGGTGCCCCAGCCGGTGGCGACGGCGGCCTGGACCTCGGCCGCACCCTCGGAACGGGCCTTGTCCTCGGCGGCCTCGATGAGCGTTCGGCGGCTCGGGAGCGTCGCGAGCATCACCGACACGAACGCGAAGGTGGCGGCATTCAGGACGAAGGCCACGGCCAGCCCGCCGGCCGCGATGACGAGTCCCGCGATCGCGGGACCGACGAAGTAGGCCAGGTTATCGAGCGTCGCCCAGACGCTGTTCGCGGGGCCGAGATCGGCCTCGTCGTCGACGAGCGACGGCAGATAGGCGCCGATGGCAGGCCCGAAGAAGGTCGAGATGCACGAGGCGACGATGGCGACCCCGACGATCGACAGGACGGGCGCCCCGGTCAGGACCAGGATGGCCAGCACGATCTGAAGGGCGCCGCGGCTGACGTCCGTGGCCAGCAGGACCAGCCGGCGATCGAAGCGGTCCGCGACGATGCCCGCAGGGACCGACAGGATCAGGTAGGGAGCGATGCGAGCTGCACCGACGAGGCCGAGGGCCAAGGGATCGTGCGACTGCTCGTAGACCACGATGAGCATCGCGACGAGGTACAGCCAGTCGCCGACAGAGGAGACGAACTCGCCGACCATCAGTCTCGCCAGGCGGGAGTTCGCGAAGACCCGGCGATATGCGGTCAGCATCGGCTCACCGGGACATGATGACGCGACCGGGGTGGTGTCGGCGAGTCTCGATCACCCAGGTCGCGTCATCGTGTGAGCGCCACGACCCACTCGGCCGGAGCCGAGGAGTCGCAAGAGAAGTCGATCAGCGGGCCGTGAACTTCTGCCCTTCGGTGTCGTCCTCGTCCTCTGTCGCTCGCCGCGTGAAGGACTGACCCTCGGTGTCGTCTGTGTCCTCTGTCGCTCGCCGCGTGAAGGACTGACCCTCGGTGTCGTCTGTGTCCTCTGTCGCTCGCCGCGTG
>JBJMMQ010000065.1:0-34873 GCA_045804705.1 Chloroflexota bacterium | reverse complement strand
GTCTCGCCGTTCTCGGCGATCGGGAACGGGATGCCCCAGTCGCCGGGGGTCCGCTCGCGGCTGATCGAGAAGTCCTCGAGCCCGCCCCGGATGAAGCCGAGCATCTCGTTGCGCCGGTAGTCGGGCTGGACGAAGTCGGGGTGCTCGGCGAAGTGGCGCTCGAGGCGCTCCTGGTAGGCCGACAGGCGGAAGAACCAGTTGCGCTCGGTGAGCCACTGCAGGGGGATCTCGGGATGGTTGGGGCAGATCGTCCCGCGCGGCGTCTCGAGGACATCCGACGCGTTCCGGAAGCCCTCGTTCGGGCAGTACCAGCCCTCATACGTGCCGAGGTAGATGTCGCCGTTCGCGTATGCCCGGCGGACCATCTCCTGGGCGGCGAGGACGTGGTCCGGATCGGTCGTCCGGATGAATCGGTCCGGGGTGATCGCGAGGGCGTCCTCGGCAGCGTGGAAGAGCGCCACCTTCTCGTCCACGAACGCCTTCGTCGGGCGGCCCTCGTCGACGGCGGCCTGGGCGATGTTGATCGAATGCTCGTCCGTGCCCGTCAGGAACCGCGTCTCGTCCCCGAGCATCCGGTGCCAGCGCGCGATCGCGTCCGCGCCGATGACCTCGTAAAGCGTATGCAGACCCGGCTTGTTGTTCGCGTACGCGATGGACGTGGTCAGGTAGAAGCGGGGTCGGTCGGCCATGGGCGCCGAATGGTAGCAGGGCGACCGTCCCACTCGGCTCCTGCTATCGTTCGGGCGATGTCTGATCGCGACGCTTCGGCTGGGCGCTCCATCGCCGTCACCGAGGGCGACTCACCCGAGTCCAGGTTCGCCGGAAGATCGTGCTTGACGGGGGCATGATGGGCCACCTCGTCGTCCGCTTTGTGCGCGTTGCGTCGCCGCCGACCATCGCGGCGCTCGAAGCAGCCTGACGGAGCCGGATCGGGCCGTGGTTCCGGATCCAGGTCACCTGCCGCGACGCGAACACCCCGCGGGTCAGCGCCTGCCATGACGGACCCTGTCGACGGAGCCTCGAGATCAAGCGACGCGGACCGGATCGTCGAACTCTCGGATCGCGTGAACCAATTGGAGAGCGAGCTCGCGCGCATGCGGGAGCTCGCTCACGAGGCGACGATGACCAGCGCCCAGCTCGGAGTCGAGGTGGATGCCGCTCGCGCGTCGCGTGAACGCCTGCTGCGTCGCCGCTCCGTCCGGCTCGTCCTTCGGATCTCCCCCTATGCCAGACCCGTCACCGGGCTCGCTCGGCGACTGACTGCAGTTCCGCGTCGGTCGTGGCGCGCGATCCGTCGGCGCGGCCGGGCCATGCGAAAGCGGACGCCCCGCGCGTCACGGGAATCCGAAGCGGCGCTGCTCACCGCGATCCATCGAGACAGCCTCCCGACAAGCACGATCAACGGCCCCTTGGTTTCGATCGTCATCCTCAACCGAAACGGCCAGGAACACCTTCCGCGATGTCTCGGTGCGCTGGCGAGGACGGCCTACCAGAACGTCGAGGTCATCGTCGTCGACAACGGCTCGACGGACGACTCGCCCGACTTCGCCGAGACCTTCCCGGCGCCATTTCCGATCAGCGTCATCCGCAACGCCGAGAATCGGTCCTTCTCGGAGGCGAACGGCCAGGGCGTCGCCCAGGCACGCGGCGAGCTGATCTGCTTCCTGAACAACGACGTGGACCCGATCACGGACGGGTGGCTCGGGTATCTCGTCGAGACGATGACCTCGACGAGCGCCGTGGCCGTCGGCGCGCGCCTCATCTATCCGCGACATCGAGGAGGCGCTCGTGCCGGGGCGCAGTTCCCCGACCTGACGCTCCAACACGCCGGCGTCGCGTTCGACCGTTCGTCCGATATCCCACTGGCGCGAGTGATCGGCGCAGGCGACGATCCGCTCGCGCCGTTTGCCACCGCCGTCGAGGAAAAGCCAGCCCTGACAGCGGCGTGCCTCTTGGTGGAGCGCCAGGCCTTCGAGGATGTCGGCGGGTTCACGCTCGGGTACGACTACGGCATCGAAGATGTCGACCTCTGCCTGAAGCTCCGCGCAGCCGGTGGTCGTCTGGTGTACGACGGTCGTGCGGCCCTCTGGCACCATGAATCAGCCACCCGGTTCGCCGATGTCGAACGCTACCGCCGCCGGGTGGCGTCGAACCGCGAGCTCTTCATCGACACCTGGGGCCCGCGGATCTTTCGCGAAGCGATGCTCGACGCGCTTGCTGGGGCTCGGAAGATCACGCTCACGCCGTTCCACATCGCCATCACCGTGACGAGCCACGACCCGGATGCAGGTTCCGGGGACTGGTACACCGGTCACGAGCTCGGTGATGCCCTTGAGGCCCTGGGATGGCGTGTCTCCTACCTGGAACGTGCCAACGGTGAGTGGTATCGGCCGGACTCGTCCGTGGATGCGGTGATCGTCCTGCTCGACAAGGTCGACATCAGGCGCATGCCGCGCCGGGTCGTGACCGTCGCGTGGATTCGGAATTGGGCGCAACGGTGGCTGGCTCGGCGATGGTTCGACGACTACGACATCGTGTTCGCCTCGAGCGAGCAGATGGCCCTGGACGTCGGGGGCAATAGCGCAAAGTCGGTGTCGGTCCTGCCGATCGCGACCAACCCAGCTCGATTCGGCTTCGCCGAACCGCGCGCGGACCTGGCATGCGACGTGCTGTTCGTCGGCAGCTATTGGAATCAGCACCGAGCTGTCATCGACGCACTCCCTGTCCTCGCCGACCATGGTTTCACTGTCCACGTCTACGGCAATGGGTGGGATGCCGTGCCGAGCTTCGCCGGCATCCACCGGGGCTTTCTGGCGTATGACGATGTGCCCTCGGCGTACGCGTCGGCGCGTGTCGTCGTCGACGATGCGACGCTTTCGACGATCGCCACAGGGTCCGTGAATTCCCGCGTCTTCGATGCGGTCGCGGGCGGGGCGATCGTGGTGACGAACGGCGCCCGCGGTGCGACCGAACTCTTCGGCGAAGACTTTCCAACCTGGTCCGATGGGCCCTCGCTGGTCGCCCTCGTCGACGCCATCCTTCGCGACCCAGGACCCTTCGCCGAACGTTCACGCGCATTCCGCGACCGGACGCTGGCGGACCACACGTACAGCCATCGTGCGGACTCGATCCGGGACGCACTCGACACATGGGCGAACGCGACGCGTTACGCGCTCCGGATCGGTGTGCCCAGCTGGGATGTCGTCGACCGATGGGGGGACTATCACTTCGCCCGCGCACTGCAACGCTCTCTCGAGCGTTCGGGGCACCCGACGCGCCTGCACTTCCTACCCGATTGGTCGAGCGCCGTCAGCGCGCGCGAGGACGTCACGGTCCACATCTTCGGACTGAAGGAAGCACCCACGCGGCGCGGCCAGATCAACTTGCTGTGGCAGATCAGTCACCCTGATCTTGCGAGCGCGGAGATGTTCGATCGCTACGACCAGGCATTCGTCGCGTCGGATCGCTTCGCCGAACGGATGGCCCGCGAGGCCCGGATCCCGGTCGCGTCACTCCACCAGGCGACCGATCCCAGGAGGTTCTGGCCGGACCCGACGGGGCCTGCCGAGGACCTCCTGTTCGTCGCGAATTCGCGGAAGGTCCAGCGTCGCATCGTCGCCGATCTTGCGGACACCGAGCATGATCTCGCCGTGTACGGGCATGGCTGGACCGCCGACCTGATCGATCCTCGCTTCGTCAAGGGCGACACGATCCTGAACGCCGATCTCCGCCGCTACTACAGCTCCGCGAAGATCGTGCTCAACGATCACTGGGACGACATGCGCACGGAGGGATTCATCTCGAACCGGATCTACGATGCCGTGGCATGCGGCGCCTTCGTGATCTCGGACCACGTCGATGGCATCGAGGAAGAATTCGAGAGCGCTGTGGTCACGTACCGGGACGCCGACGAACTGCATGACCTGATCGAACGCTACCTCGCGGATCCGATCGAGCGACGACGTCTCGCCGAGCGCGGTCGGCAGGTCGTGGTCGAACGACACACCTTCGATCAAAGGGCACGCGTCCTCGAAGAGGTCGCGGACCGGTTCGGAGCGGCACGCCCGGCCAGGGTGCTTGAACGAGTCTCCGGGTAGTCATGGCCGTCGCGATCCGCCCGTGTCGGCCACCTTGGGCACGTCGCGTGCGGGCCCATCGGTGAGCGGTCCGGCCGCGACCGCATCGACTGAGCGGTTGACGTTCCTGTCATCACCGGCTGACATCGAGTCCAGTGCGCGCGGCCCCCGGAGCGTCGTCCTGGATCCGGCGTGGGCGCCGCCGACCGGGGATGCATCACCCATCGCCTCGATCCGCGCCGCGTTCGGGTCGGTCGTCGAGACGCACGACCTCTTCGAGGAATCGCTCGAACTGCTCGACGCATGGGCCGACGAGACCGGCATCGCCGATGTGCTGCTCGTCGAAGGCGTCACCTATTGGTTCCGGATGCGCGAGTCGCTGTGGCATTGGGTCCACGAGCGGCTTCTGTGGCGCTATACGTTCGCCGAACTCGAGCGTGCGGGGAGGATTCGGAGCATTTCCGTACCATCCGCCGAAACCGCGCTCATCGACGTCGGGCGGGCACTCGGTCTTGAGACCGAGGTCCGCCCCGAGCAGCGGTCAGTCCTGTCGCAACCAGACCGACACGAGCCCAGTGCCGTCCCTCCAAGCCGGACGCCACGCCCTCCGGGACGCTCGGCGGTCATCCGCCGTTTCTACCGACGTTTCCGACGAAAGCCACCGTCCGTGGAGACGATCGAGCGTCGGCGACGCCAGGACGTGCTCGACGCTCGGTTGGCGTCACTCGCGGCACTCCCTGGGCCACGCGTCGTCGTGCTCACGTTGCCGAGCAGCTATCAACGGATCGGCTCCGACGACAAGGACCGCCGGGATCCGAACCTCGGATCGGTCATCCCGGCGATCCAACGCGCAGGGCTCGAACCGGTGGTGGTCGGCTGGGCGATGGACCGAAAGGATCCTGGGGGTTGGCGCCTCATCGAGGATGACGACCGTCTGCTCCCGGCTTACGAGATCCAGGCGCGGTGGGCCCGACCCGAGGATGTGCAGCGCGGCGATGCAGCGGCCGATGCTGCCCTTCGGTCCCTCGACGCCGTCGGGGCAAGCCCACTTCTGCTCGACGGCGTCGACGTCACCGCGTTCCTCCTGGAGACGCTGCGGACATCGACCGGCCGATTGATCCGCTCCGATATCGATGAGCTTGCGCGAGTCGAACGCTTCCTCAACGCGTTCGAACCAAAAGCGATCCTCATGACGCAGGAGGGTCGACGCACGCCCTGGGTCCTCGCCGGCGCACGGACGGGGGTGCCGACCTTTGCGCTGCAGCACGGTGTCCTGTATCCGACGCATCCCGGGTATCCGGATCGGAGGCACCCACGGATCGCGCTGCCGTCGTGCACGTTCGTGTTCGGTGACTATGAGCGTCGGGTCCTCGAAGGCGGCGCATATCGCGAAGGCGAGGTCTCCGTGTCAGGCTCGCCACGTCTCGACCTCGCCGGGGCGAGCCAGGGCGGGGTCGGTGCGGAGCGCGAAGGAGACGCGGTCCGCCTGGAGCTCGGGGTCGCTGCCGGAGACCTGCTTCTCGTCGTGTCGACCGTCAACCTGCCCTTCATTCGGCGATCGCACCTCGTCCACATGATCGAGTCCCTGCTCGCGGGACCTCTGCCCGGCGTCCACCTCGTGTTCAAGCAGCATCCCGGGGAGCGCGACGAGGGTCCGTACCGCGATCTCCTGACCCGGCTCGCCTGCGCCGGCGGGTATGAATGTCCGCCCATCACTGTCGTGAAAGACATCGATCTGTACCGGCTCCTTCGCGCTGCCGATGCGCACCTTGGCCAGCATTCGACCGTCCTCACCGACGCAGTCGTCGCCGGGACTCACAACCTCATCGCGATGGTCGACGGCCACGCGGACATGATCGGGTACGTCGCGGCGGGCGTCGCGCGTCCCATCAGAGACATCGACGAGCTCCGAGACGCCCTGGCGAGGCCGACGATGCCCGATCCGGAGGCCCGTTCCGCCTTCCTTGACGACCATTTCCGTCCGGGGGTTGCCAGCGAGCGGATCGCGGCCGCCATCCGGGACGTCGTCATCGAGGCTTCGGCAGCAGGCGCGATCCGCTCGTGCTGATGTCGACGACGTGGGCGCCAATGGCATACGTGCACCCCGTCGTCGTGTCGCGATGACGGCCCGTTCCATCGCCATCGTCCAGGCGCGGATGGGCAGCACACGCTTGCCGGGCAAGGTGCTCTTGCCTCTCATCGGGGAGCCGATCCTGGGGCTCGTCATGCGCCGTTCGGCACGCGCAATGACGGTCGACGAGGTCGTCGTCGCGACGACGACATTGCCCGAGGACGACCGAGTCGTCGAATTGGCCGAGGCGAATGGCTGGCCCGTGGAGCGCGGCAGCGAAAGTGACCTGCTGGACCGATACCTCGGGGCAGCGCGCGCGCATGACGCTGAGGTCATCGTTCGGATCACAGCCGACTGCCCGCTGATCGACCCGGTCGTGATCGATCGCGTCGTCGAAGCCTTTCGTGCGAGCGGCGTCGACTACGCCAGCAACGTGATATCGCCACGGACCTACCCCCGCGGCCTGGATGTCGAGGTGATCCGACGCGACGCGCTAGAACGCGCCGGCATCGAGGACCGCGACCCTGCCTGGCGTGAGCACGTGACGCCATACATCTACCGCCACCCCGAACGATTCGAGCTCCTTCGCGTGCCGGCGGACGAGGACCATTCGGACCAGCGTTGGTCGGTCGACACAGCCGAGGACTACACCCTGATGACACGGATCTACGAGGCCCTCGGTCGCGACGATGCCAGCTGGGAGGAGGCACTCGCAGTCGTCGAAGCGAACCCAGCGTGGGGGAACATCAACCGCGACGTCGTGCAACGACTGGTGCCATCGGGCGGCGATGGCGATTGACGACGCACCGAGCGGAACGTCGAGACATGCCGTCGTCCGCGCCGACGCCTCGGCGGCCCTCGGGACAGGCCATGTCACGCGTACGCGGACCCTCGCTGAGGCGCTCGTCCGCCGCGGCTGGCGCGTCACCTTCGTGACGCGCGAGATGCCCGCTCGGACCGCCGCCGCGATCGAAGACGCCGGGATCGCCCTGCTGAAGCTCAGCGCCGATGTCGAGTCCGAACCGTCAGAGATGGCCGAGCGGATCGGCGATGGTATCGACCTTGTCGTGGCTGATCATTACGGCTTCGACACCCGCTGGTTCGAAACCATCCACCGTCACCTTCCCGGCGCGATGGTGGTGGTGATCGACGACCTCGGCGACCGGAGCATGGCGGTCGATGTCGTCCTGAACCAGAACCTCGGCGCCGACGCCGCGATGTATGCGGGCTTGATCCCTGCCGGCGCACGCGTCCTCGCCGGACCGGCCTATGCGCTTCTCCGACCAGAGTTCGCGGCTCGCCGTCGGCGCGGGCGGACCCGCGACGGCCGCGTCGATCGCATCCTGATCTTCCTGAGCGGGTCGGACGCTCCCGACGTCACCGCCCGCGCGATGACCGCGCTCGGCGATCTCGGGCCCAGCCTGGATGTCGTGGTCGGCGGCGCTCATCCGGATCTGGCAGGTCTCCGTTCGATCGCCGCGCGACAGCCCCGGACGCGGCTCTTCGTCGACACCGACGCGATGGCGGAGTTGATGGACGGTGCTGACCTCGCGGTCGGCGCACCGGGCTCGGCGAGCTGGGAGCGGTGCGCGCTCGGGCTACCCGCGGTGCTGGTCATCCTTGCTGACAACCAGGTCCAGACCGAGAGCCACCTCGTCCGCGCCGGGGCGGCGGTCTCCGTCGGCTGGCACACGGACGTCTCTGCTGGGACCCTTGCCCGGACGGTACGGGAGCTCATGTCAGATCCGACGAGGGTCATGGCGATGTCGGCAGCGGCGGCTGCGGTGACCGACGGGCGTGGCACCGAAAGGGTCGTCGCCGAGATCGAATCGATGCGGTCGCAACGTCGGGCCGAGGGATGAGCCCGACACCCGGAACCGTGACGCTTCGGCGAATGGCAGCGGAAGATAAGGACAGGGTGCTGGCATGGCGCAACCAGCCGGATGTCGCCGCCTACATGTTCACCGACCATCGCATCACCCCGGCGGAGCATGAACGCTGGTTCGCTTCTGCGATGGACGACGGCACGCGGCGATACTGGATCATCGAGCTCGACACGGTGCCCGTGGGGCTGGCCGATCTGACCGAGATCTCCGCCGTCCAGAAGAGGGCATCGGTCGGCTTGTACCTCGCGGACCCGCGCGTCCGCGGTCGAGGCATCGGGGCCGCCGCGGACCTCCTGGTGATCCGCTACGCGTTCGCGGAACTCGGTCTCGAGAAGTTATCGGCCGAGGTCCTCACCACGAACGAGGCGGGTCTGAAGGTCCACCTCCATCACGGATTCCGCGTCGACGGGATCCTGAGGCAGCACGTGATCAAGGCGGGGCGTCGCGTCGACGTCGCGACACTGAGCCTCCTGCGCGACGAATGGTCCGATCCCGGGTCGTTGCCACAAGCCTGAGCGCGTGGCCGGTACGGTAAGGTTCGCGTCATGCACGAGTCCGCGCGACGCCCGACGACGCCGTGATGACCCAGGGGATCGACGCGTTCTCGATCAACGGACGGGCGATCGGCCGCGGCAACCCGGTCTACATCATCGCGGAGATCTCCGCCAACCACGGGCAGGATTTCACGACGGCCGTCGACCTCGTCCGGGGTGCACATGCGGCCGGCGCGGACGCGGTCAAGCTCCAGACCTACACGGCGGACACGATCACGATCGACAGCGATGCACCGGCCTTCCGGCCGGGGTCGGGTTCGCTCTGGGAAGGGACGACCCTCCACTCCCTGTACGAAACGGCCTACACCCCGTGGGAGTGGCAGCCACGGCTCAAGGCGATCGCCGACGACCTCGGGATCGACTGCTTCTCCTCGCCCTTCGACCCCACAGCCGTGGACTTCCTGATGACGATGGGTGTACCCGCCTTCAAGGTCGCGTCATTCGAGCTCGTGGACCTGCCGTTGATCCGGAAGATGGCCGGGACGGGCCGGCCGCTCATCATGTCCACCGGCATGGCGACAGACGATGAGATCGACGAGGCCGTCGCGGCAGCGCGTGATGGCGGCGCGACCGAGATAGCACTCCTCAAGTGCACGAGCGCGTACCCATCGCCGCCAGAGGCCGTGAATCTCCGGGCGATCCCCGCGATGGCCGAGAGGTGGGCCGTCCCGATCGGTCTCTCCGACCACACCCAGGGGATCGCGGTGCCAGCGGCCGCTGTGGCGCTCGGTGCGTCGTTGGTCGAAAAGCACGTGACGATGTCCCACGCGGATACGACGGCGGACGCCGCGTTCTCGCTCGACCTTTCCGAGTTCGGGGCGATGGTCGACGCGATCCGGACGGTCGAGAGAGCGCTGGGGCATGCGTCCATCGGGCCGACACCCGAGGAGGCCGACAGTCGTCGCTTCCGGCGGTCCCTCTTCGTGGTCGAGGACGTCGACGCAGGAGAGAGGCTGACGGAACACAACGTGCGCTCCATCCGGCCGGCGGCCGGCATGCACCCACGCGAGTACGAGGCTGTCCTCGGTCGCCGAGCGGCCGTCGGGATCGCCCGTGGGACGCCCCTGACGCCCGAACTGATCGAGACGGACCCAGGCTCCTGACGACGCAATCGCCGGGAGCTCCCATGCCTCCCTCCGCTCGCGGGGCGGCCGCCTCCGGCTGGCTGCCGGCATCGGTGCTTGGCGCGGTCGGAGTGGCCGTCCTCATCGCCTACGGGACGCCTCCAACGTCGATCATCCTGTTCGCTGGCTATGTCGCCTTGGGTATCGCCGTCCCTGGGATGCTCTGGGTCAGGTTCCTTCGCGGTCGGGCGATGCATATCTCCGAGGACCTGACGCTCGGCCTCGTCGTGGGCTATTGCCTCGAGATCGCGACCTACATCGTCGTGCGCGCCGCTGGAGCACCGCTGCTCGTCCTGGCGTGGCCGACGGTGACACTGCTCGTGTTCGCCGCCGTGCCGGGACTGCGCAGGTGGTGGCGGGGGGACGGCTCGCGAGCGCCCGTCTGGTGGAGCTGGTCGCTCGCCGGGCTGCTCGGTTATCTGCTTCTCTTCTCCGCCGGCACATTCTTCGCGCAGCACCACCTGACCGGGCCGGACACGGCATACGTGGACATGCCCTACCACCTGGCCCTGACCGGTGAGCTTCGGAATCACGTGCCCTCGTCGGTCCCGTTCGTGGCGAGCCAGCCTCTCGCGTACCACTGGTTCGTCTATGCCGAAACCGCCGCCACCAGCTGGACGACAGGTATCGAACCGGTGACGTTGCTGTACCGGCTGTCACCGTTGCCGATGTTCGTCGCATTCGTCCTCCTGACGGCGGCTACCGCGCGGAGGCTGACGGGCGTCTGGTGGACCGGATTGGTCGCCGTCGCAGTGGCCCTGTTCGGAACCGTTGCCGGCACCTACGCCTGGGCGGACACAGCGGTTTTCGACACCCAGACGCTCTGGGCGACATGGGTCAGTCCGACGAACCTGTTCGGTCTGGCCTTGTTCGCAGGTGCGATCGTCCTCTTCCTCGATCTGGTCGCCCATGAGGGGCCGGCCCCGCGCCGACGATGGCTCCTTGCCGGCCTTCTCGCCTTCGGGCTCGGAGGTGCCAAGGCAAGTCTCCTGCCTCTCCTGATTGCCGGGCTTGTCTTTGTCGTCGTCGGGGTCGGGCTGCGCTATCGACGGATGCCAAGGAGCGCCGTGGGCGCACTCGTTTTGTCCCTCGTAGCACTCGGATTCGCGGTCGTCTTGCTGTTCCGTGGCAGCACCGGCGGCCTGGTCATCGGTTTGGATTCCCTCCGTGCTTATCCGGTGATCCGGCTGCTTGGTGCGCCGGGCGCCGACGGCTGGGCGTCCGTGGTCTTGCCGGGGGCCGCGTTGCTGGTCGCGTTGGTGCTGTGGTCATGTCTCTGGGCCGGCGCGTTCGGGCTGCTCCTACGACGCACGAGATCGCTTGGCGATCCGAGGATCATGTTCCTGCTCGGGATATGTGCTGGCGGTCTTGGCGCCGTGATCGTCCTGTCGTATCCAGGATTCTCGCAGCTGTACTACCTGCGAGGGGCTGCCGGCGCCTTCGGGCTCGTGACGGCCGTCGGGATCGCTGCCATCGTGCCTCCGGGTGCAGATCGCCGCATCATCGGATGGGTCTCTCTCGCCGCGGCGGCAGGCGCGGCCACAGTGTTGGTCATCGAAGCCCTCGGACCGGGCCGGGCGCCGAGCCTGAGCAGGGCGCATCTATCCGGCGTCCTACCGGCGATCCTCGTTCCCGTCCTGGTGCTGCTCGTGACCGCCACGGTCGGATCCGTCGTGTTCACGCGCCTCGCACACCGCAGATCCGACCTGCGCGGTGCGGCTCCCCTGCTGACTGTCGCGCTGGTCATGGGCTTCAGCCTCCCGAGGATGGCGGCAGCGGCCTCACCGTTCGTCGCCGTCGCCGACGCGCCTATCGTCGTCCCAGCGGACGGAATGGCCGCCGCGAGGTGGTTGCGAGACCACAGCGGTCCGGGTGATTTGATCGCGACACACCTCCATTGCCTTGCGCCAGGCGGCGCCGGCCGCTGCGATGCCCGCCATTTCTGGGTCTCGGCGTATTCGGAACGGCACGTCCTCGTCGAGGGATGGGCGTACACCCAGATGTCTATCAGCCACGCAAGGGAGCTCGGCGTCGACTCCAACCACGTTCCTTTCTGGGATCCGGCACTGCTTGCGCTGAATGACCGAGCGTTCACCGATCCGTCGGCGGAGGTCCTGCGAGCCCTTGAGGCGGACCATGGCGTCCGCTGGCTGTTCGCCGACGCGACCATCGCGGACGTCGCCGCGCTCGATCGATTAGCAGACCTCCGCGAGCGAGTCGGCGATTACGCGATCTATGAGTTGCGCCGCTCCTGAGGACGATCGGCCGGAACGTCCCGGGGTTTCTCCGCACGCAACATGAGCCTCGGGAGCACTTCAGAACGTCGCAGGCGTCGGCCGCTGTCGGCGAAGATGTTGAAGATCCGGTCCGGACGCAGCGACCACCGCTCCATCCTGGACGGACTACGCGCATGCATGAATACCGGGCGGTCGGAGCCCCACTGTGAGGCACGGCGCGACCGTTCCCGGTACGCCCATGGTGGCCCGTCGTGCGCAGACGCGTTCTTTGCGGGCGGCGGAACCAGTGCCGAGCGCGGGTAGAGCGTCGTTCCGTTTACTGCCCGAAGGCGATCCATACGAACCCGTACGACACGAAGGCGACACTCATGACGATGAGCAGCCGCTCGAGAGCACCGAACTGACGTCGCGCCGCGACCGCCGTCAGCGCGAGCAGGAACGGCGTCGCGTCAAGGAAGTATCGATAGCCGTAGGTGACACGTCCGCCGCCGCCGTAATAGAGCAGCAGCGCGAGCGTGATGAGACCCGCAGAGATCCACAGCACGGCCGCAGTCCTCGAGCGGATGCCGGCTCCGACCGCCGCCAGGAGGGCGGGACTGGTCAGGAGGATCGAGTGTCCGTCGGGGTCGGGCACGAGAAACGGAAAGTGCTTCCCGAATGCGAACCCGTTCACCAGCAAGAGCTGCAAGTTATGGGGCACATGCCGGATCGAGAGGACACCCACGGCGCGATCACTCTCCAATGACGCGTTCGTAAGCACGGAGCCACCGTAGCCCGTCTCAAGTGGCGATCCGAAACGCAGAGCGTTGTACGCCGCCGCGAGGACGATCAGCAGTCCGACCGGTGTCGCGAAGGCCAGCAGGCGACGACGGATCCCAGGGCCAGACCACGCAAGGGCGATGCCGAACGGGACGAGTGCGAGGAGCACAGGTGGTCGGGCGATTCCTGCCAACCCGAGGGCGAGCCCGATGACCCACGGTCGTCGTCTGCCACGCCATTCGACGAGGGCGCAGACGGTGAATGCCATCGCCTCGGCATGGGTCAGGTAGTAGTCGTTGCCGCGAACGGCCTGATTGAACAGCAGGGTCCCGAAAGCACCGAGCACCGCGAGCCACCACGTACTCCGGCCACCAGGGCCATATCGCCGAGCCAGCGGCAACATGAGCCAAGCGGCCACGATCCCGAACGACAAGGGAACGATCCAGCGCGCCGCCTCCCAAAGCCCCTGAAGCGGGACGAGCGGGAGGAACGGGAGCACGACCATGGGCCCAACGACCCAGTACGTCACACCATCGATCGTCAGCGTGTCGGTCGCATCGACGGGCCCGCCGAGGTCGAGCCTGCCTTCGCTGAGGTGGATCGCAAGAGTCATGGCCCTGCTTACTGCCGGATCCTCGCCGCGTGCGACCACGACCGTCGCTGCGAGGTAGAGGAGGACGACGAGCAGGCACCAGCCCACCTCCGGTCGGTGGGCCCGCAGCCATTCATTCACGGCGACGCGCTGCGCCGTCATCGAGGCGTCGAGACGAGGCGTCCCGCCACGACGGCCCACGCGGCGCGACGGAAAACCGCAACCCCGGCTTGGCCGAATCGCAGGTTGGCGAGCCAGTCCACGCGGACGTTCGTCCTCGGCAGCTCAAACACACCGAGTGCATAGCCGAGCCCATGCTCACCCGCCAGACGATGGCGGAAGGCCGGAAACGCCAGAAGAGCGACCAGCCAGTACAGGAGGGACGGCCACGGCCCGCCACCAAGGCGTTCGAGGTGCGTCACCTCAGTCGGCGCCGTACGCCGATGTCACCTTGTCGATCGCGGCGATGACGTCGTCGAGGTCGCCGTCGCTCATCCCGGCGTGAAGCGGCAGCGTCAACAGGCGCTCGTAGGCGGCTTCCGCGACCGGGAAGGACATGCCTGAAGCGCGCTCCCGATAGAACGGATGCTGGTGGACCGGGATGTAGTGCACGTTGACCCCGATCCCCTCGGCTCGGAGCGCGTGGTACACCGCCGAACGATCGACGCGAAGCCGGTCCGACCGGAGTCGGACGAACATGAAGTGCCACGCCGGATCCGCCCGCGGATCGACGACCGGCAGTTCCAGCGCCCAGTGGGCCGCCAGCCGCTCGGCGTACCCGGCAGCGAGGCTGCGCCGCCGGGCAAGCCACGCATCGAGTCGTTCGAGCTGCGCTTGGCCGAGCGCCGCTGCGAAGTCGGTCAGCCGGTAGTTGTAGCCGAGCTCGACCATGGCGTAGGTCCAATCGCGCCGAGCTGCGAGCTCCGTCTCGATCCCATGGTTCCGGAACCGGCGGAGTGCGGCGGCGAAGTCGGGCCGGTCGGTCAGCACTGCCCCGCCTTCGCCTGTCGTCATGATCTTGGCCGGGTGGAGGCTGAGGACGGTGAGGTCGGCAAGCGTTCCGACCGCTCGTCCCTCGAATGTCGCCCCGAGCGAGTGCGACGCGTCCGCGATGATCGTCAGCGGCTCGCCCGGCACGGCATCGGCCAGGGCTCGGAGCGCGGTGTAGTCGGCAGGCTGGCCGGCGTAGTCGACCGCGATGATCGCCTTCGTCCGCTCCGTGATGGCCGCCGCGACCGCCGGAGGCGCGATGAGCAAGGAACCGGGCTCGACGTCGGCGAAGGACGGCGTCGCACCGACGTACAGGACAGCATTGGCGGTCGCGACGAACGTCATCGGCGTGGTGATCGCCTCGTCCCCTGGCCCAAGCCCGGCTACTGCGGTTGCGCCATGCAACGCCGCCGTCCCGGAACTGAACGCGATCGCATGTCGCGCGCCCGTCGCGTCGGCGAGCGCGGCCTCGAACTCGCCGACACGCGGGCCGGTCGTCAGCCAGTCGGACCGCAGGGCTGCGGTCACGGCCTCGATGTCGCTGTCATCGATGACCTGATGGGCATATGGCAGGAGTGATGCTCGGACGGGCTGCCCGCCGTCGATCGCGAGGCGGACCGGACCCCGATGCATCAGTGCACCTCGATCCCGAGCGCCATCTGCTCGGCCATCCACGTCCGGACCCGCGCGAGGCCGTCCGCGAGCGGGACCGTCGGGCTCCAGCCGAGCATCTCGCGAGCAGAAGTCGGATCACAGCGCAGCACCGCGATCTCGCTCTGCGGATGGATGTGCGCGACGTGCTCGATCCGGGCAGGATCGGGCTCGACCGCCGCGGCCAGGGCGTTGACCGAGATGTCCGCGCCGGTCCCGGCATTGAGGATCCGGCCGGTGACGGCGTCGGACATGAGCGCACCCACGACGAATCTCGCGCAGTCCGCGACGTAGAGAAGGTCACGGGTCTGGGTTCCGTCGCCGTAGATGCGCAATGGCTCCCCCATCAGCGAACGCCGCGTGAAGATCGCGACGACGCCACCTTCGCCGACGGACCGCTGGAAGGGACCGTACGTGTTGAACGGCCTGATGACCGTCGTCGGCAGCCCGTAGGCGTGGTGGTAGGAGAGGGTCAACGCCTCGCCGGCCAGCTTCGACGCGGCGTAGGGCGACGCGGGCTTCGTCGGATGATCCTCGTCGATGCCTGACGACTCGGTCGAACGGTCGTACACCATGCACGTGCTCATGAACAGGAACCGGGCGCGGACCGATCGGGCGGCCTCGAGCAGGTTGAACGTGCCGACGACGTCGTTGTCGAAGGTCGTCGCCGGATCGTCGATCGAATCCTGGACCGAGATCGACGCCGCAAGATGGGCGACGGCGTCGACCTGGCCAGCCCAGCGCCGGCACGCGTCTGGATCCCGGATGTCGCCGACCTCCAGCGGTCGGAGATTCGGGTGATCGACGAACGCTGAGAGGTTCTCCCGGTCGCCGGCCGCCAGATTGTCGACTGGCAGGACATCGTGGCCGCCTTCGAGGAGCTCGGCGACGACCCATCGCCCGATGAACCCGGCCGCGCCGGTCACGAGGACCCTCATGCGCTCGCGACGGGATCGACCGACGTTCGCGCGAGTGCGCGCGCGACCAGGCTATGCACCTCCTCGGACGCCATGGGCGCGACGCCGTCGGATCGGTAGGCACCGATCGGCGCGGGAGGAGCATTGCGGTACGCGTCGGCGATATCGGGGTGGAGTCCGATCGACGGCAGGACGGCATACATCTCACCGATGTCGTAGGCACGCCTCGACTCGTCCTCGGTCATCAACTCCTCGAACGCCTTCTCGCCCGCCCGGGCGGCCATCAGGGTCGTCGAAACGGTCGCTGGGTCAAGCCCGGCATCGGTAGCGGCGTGGGCGATCGTCCCGGAGACGAGGTCGGCCAGGCGTGCGACCGGCATCTTGAACACGAAGACCTCGCCCCCATGGGCGACCTCGGCCGCGCGGATCGCGAGCTGGACTGCGCGGTCCGTGGTCATGACGAAACGGGTCATCGCGGGATCCGTCACGGTCACGGGACCACCCGCGGCGACCTGCCTGGCGAACAGCTCGACAGCAGATCCCCGCGAACCGAGGACGTTGCCGAAGCGCACGCTCGCGAAGGTGGTCCGATGGGGCCCGCGATAGTTCGTGGCGGCGCTGACGAGCTTCTCGGCGAGCAACTTCGTGGCGCCCATGACCGAGGTCGGGTTGGCGGCCTTGTCCGACGACGTCAGGATCATCGTCTTCACGTCGGCGGCAAGGCAGGCGTCGATGACGTTCTGGGTGCCGACCACGTTCGTCTGCGTCGCCTCGAAGGGGTTGTACTCGCCCGATTCGACATGCTTGAGGGCGGCGCAGTGGAAGACGACGTCGATCCCCTCGAGGGCCCTGGTGAGGCGGTCGCGGTCGCGGATGTCGCCGATGAGGAAGCGCAGGTCCGCCCGTCCGGGGTGGCGTTGACGCTGGTAGAACTGCTTCGTCTCGTCACGACCGAAGACCCTCACGACGGCAGGTTGCCGTCCCAGCAGCTGCTCCACGAGGCGTGCGCCGATCGTCCCGGAACCGCCGGTCACGAGCACCCGGCGGCCTTCAAGGCTGTCGAGGGTGTCGATCGTCTCGCCTCCTGTGATGGTCGGGTCGGGTCAGCCGGTGAAGCGTCGGGTGCGTTGGCCGTGCACAGGGTACCGCGGCCCTCATCGCGCAGACAGGTGATCGGACGCGCGTCGAGGGATGGGCCGCCCTCCGTGGCCGACCGCGGCGATCGCTCAGCGCTCCCTGATGTCGTAGATGGAAATGACGGGTCCGGCATGCTCGGGATCGGGGTGGAAGGAGGCGAGCAGGGACGCGTTCGTGTCGAGCGATCGGTAGAAATCGGACTCCTTCGGGTATCGCTCGCGATCCTGGAAGCGGTCGGCCATCGCGGAACTTCGAATCACGAACGAGTAGCCGTCGGCGCGATAGGCATCAAGTGAGCGGTCAGCAAGCGAGAACACGCGCAGAAGCTCGTAGTCGGTCCCCTCAAGGTAGGCCGTATACATCTCCTCGGCGATCCTCGCGTTGGATGGCAGGTTGTCGGCGATCCAGCGCGTGGCGAGTACGCGCGTGCTCGGTGCCGCGCGGACGCGATCCGCGGCAGCGATGCCCGCGAGTGAGGGAACCAGCAGGAAGAGCATGATCGCGCAGGCGATCCCGACCCCGAGCGGGCGGAGCCTCTTGTCCGTGCGGGCGTCGGTCCCCGCGGGATCCGATGTCAGACGAGAACGGTGCTGCCAGCCCGCGATCCCGCGCGCGACCGCATCCCCTACCGCCAAAGCGCAGGCGGAAACGCAGATCCCGATGACCGGGATCAACGGGATGACGTAGCGGTTCCAATGAAGTGGCGAAGCGCTGACTGCGACGAGATAGCTGATCGAGAATGCCGCGAGAACGGTCGCCGCGCGCGCGTCGCGACGTGCGACGACGACCGCACCGAAGACGGCCAGGAGGAGCAGGGCCGGGCCGACGGTCGACGGGAGCACCTCGCCGATATACCAGGCGAGATTGCCGATGGGCGTCAATCCGTCCGCCCCCGGGTGGACGCCCCGGGCCTCGAAACGGATGTCGGCGATCGCTCTCGGGAGATCGAGCAGGACGAATGGCGAGGTGATGGCGAACGTGATCGGCGTGAGCACGAGCGCGACGGCCGGCACGATGAGCGTTCGTCGCCGGTCGCCGGGCGTCGCTGAACGGCTGCCGGATCGATACCACAGCCATGCCGCGGCGCCGTAGGGCACGAGCAGGCTGGCGAAGAAATAGCGGCTCGAGATGGCAAGGCCGATCGCGATCGCCGACAGGACCCAGTCGCGTCTTCGATCGCTCGCCATCGCGCGGACGGCTAGCCAGATCGCGATGAGCGCGAAGAAGGTCCCGGCCATGTCGGTCCGCACGAGCTGGCCGTACGCGACTGCGATCGGCGACGCCGCGAGCACGAGGGCCGCCAGCACGCCGCCCGCCCCTCCGAGGATCCGACGCCCCAGGAGCCACGTCGCCGCGATAGAGCCGACCCCATACGCGACCGACACGAGGCGACCGATCACGTAGAAGGGCATCGGGTCGACGATGAGCTCTCGCCGGATCCCGGGCATCTCGTGGGCGAACGGTGGAAGGTGCTTCGCCATCTGATACCAGAGCTCGGCCAACGCCGCGATCGGATAGATGATCGTCGAACCCGGATTGCCGAACCATTCGGGGTCCAGGCTGTGGCGATGCAGCATGTCGACAGCCGCCCGGACGAAGATCGGCTCGTCCACGTCAGGCGCGTACGGTAGATCTCCTGCGAGGCCCCAGAGATGGAGAGCAAGACTGACCACGACGACGGTTCCCAGCGCGACGATGGCGGCAACGCGTGCTGTGGACGGGCGGCCGGATCGATCGCTGCCGGGACGATCGCTCGCCCGCCCTGCCGACTCTTGAGTCACGAACGTCGGGCCAGTCGGATGACCCTGTCGACGGCTGACATGACGGCCATGACGGCAGTCGACGCGGCCGGACCGATGGGTGGGCCGACGCGGGCGAAGACGAACGCAGGCTCGATCAGGCGGCGCCAGGCGATCCGGCGCGACATCCGCGGGTCGGCACGGAGTCCCCGACGGACCAACGTCCAGTAGCCTCGTCGAGCCCCAGACGGCAGCGTCGTCCAATGGACCCCCGGCGGCCGCAGGAGGTGTGTCGGCAACGCCACCGAGGTCGCGAGGATCGATCGTGGGACGACGTCGAGGAAGTCGACGAGTGCATCGAACAACCCACCCATGCCCGGGTCACCGCGTTGGGCCGCGGCGCGCACCGGGCCGCCGAGATCGGACAGGATCAATCGATCGAAGTAGGCGCGTTTGATGGTCTCGCGCGTTCGTTCATCCTCGACCAGTGCGTCGACCTCGGCGGCCACCGCAAGGAAGACGGTCCGAGCCATGACCGCCATCCGCGTCGCGCCGGCGGCGGAGCCACGGGCCTGCGTCGTGATCGTCTCGACGGCATCGTCCGGATGAGGACGCGACCATTCGAACACGGTGTCAGTGACGACCTCGATGTGCGGGCCGGCGCGAAGGAGGGCGCGGATCGTCCATGCCTGGTCGCCGAGGACGCGTCCCTCGAACTGGAGGCCACCGAGCAGCGACCGATGGAACACCTTGCCGGTGCACGCGGCGAAGAAGAGCAGGCCCGGGTTCGCGGCGATCGATTTCCGGCCCGGCTCACGCACGTCGGGGTTGTCGTAGTTCGGCCCTAGCCAGGTCCGCTCGCCGTCGGTCCAGATCCGCTGACCGACGACCGCACGCACGTCGGGGTCCGCGGTCGGGTCCATCAAGGCGTCGAGCCAACCCGGGAGCATCCGGTCGTCGGCATCGTGGAAACCGACCCACTCGGTCCGGACCGCGGCGAGCCCCTGGTTGCGGGCCTTCGAGACGCCGCCATTCTCGGGAAGCCGGAGAAGCCTGACGCGTGGGTCCTCATCCGCGATGCTCTGCACGATGTCGGCGGTGCCATCCGTCGATCCGTCGTCGATGACGATGCATTCGAACGGAACCGAGCGCTCGTCGAGGATCGATCGGAGCGCCCGTTGGATCGTCGCCGCCGCGTTCCAGCACGGGACCAGCATGGTCAGTCGCGGCGGGTCCGACTCGATCGTGGGCGTCGCGTCGAGTGATCGGTCGGCCATCAGGCGCGATGGTAGCAGTCGGCTCGCTCCGAGCCGGGCGCGTCAGCGCATCGAGTCGTCGATGGCCTGCTCGATGTCGTCATCGTAGGAGGTCTGGTAGACGCGGCCGTGGAACTGGCCGAGGACGCCCACGAGCGGTCCGGGATCGCCGTCCTTGAGCTGCAGGAAGAGTGCGGAACCGCCGGCCGGGAGATCCTGCCCGACCTGCTTCACGAAGCCACCGTCGACGCCGGGTGCTGCGGCACGACCGATCAGCCCGCCTGCGATGGCGCCGCCGACGATCGCTCCCACAGGGAAGACCACGAACAGGAGACCGCCGAGCACCGCGCCGACCGCGGCGCCCGTCTCCGTCCCGCTCGACATCTCGTTGTGGAATGTGACCTTGCCGTCGGCGTCCTTGCGCACGACGGCGGTGTCCTCGAGCCCGATCTTGCCCGCGTGCTCGACGGACCGGATCGAGCGGAGGGCCGACTCGGCGTCGTCCGCGCCGTCGAAGGTGACCGCCAGGAACTGTCCCATCGGCTGTGACTCCTCTCATTCGGTGTCGCCCGCCCCCATCCGCTGCGGGGAAGGCCCAAGATACCGCTATGGCGAAACGCGGACCGACCTACCGGATCGACCCGATCGGACCCGACGAGGTCCCGCCGCGCTTCGCGGCACTCCTCGACCGGCTCTCGCCATCGTTGGCCGCCGAGGACGTCGCTACTGTCCGAGCGCTCATGGCGAAAGGCTCCCTCGGGGATGCGTACGAGCGGCTCGATGCGCTGACGAACGAGGTGACGGTGCCGGTCGACACGGCGACGCTCGTCGAGCTCGTCCTCCTCGGTCAGGCCATCAGGTCGCCGGCCGGCTGAGTGTCGCGATGTTCGCGGCGACGAGGGTGCAGACGATGACGGCCGTCACGAGGACCGCCGCGGGCGCGCCGATCCAGCTCGCCGCGAATGCAGCGCCAAGGACGAGCGCGATCGCCACGAGGACCTGGCGGAGGAGGCCAGGCCCGCGAACCGCGTGGAGCACGGCAAGCGCGGCGAGGTAGACGCCGACCGGAACGGCGACCGTGGCCGCGACCGCCTGTGCGCTGAGGTCCGTCGGCAGGTGCGTCGTATCCGCGGCGACGCCGAGGCCCGCTCCCAGCGCTGCGACTGCGGCGAAGACGAAGTAGTGCCCGTAGCCCCAGCCGAGCATCGTGCGAAGGGAGCGGTGGTGGCCGATGTCGGGGTCACGCTTGAAATACGCCCACCACAGCGCGAACACGAGCAGCAGACCGCCGACGGCGACCATCAGGAGTGGCGCCGCGAGCCCGCCCGCTTCGAACGCCGTCTGGACGGCGGTCGTCGTGGCCAGGACGCACTCGCCCAGGACGATGATCGTGAACAGACCGTAGCGCTCGACGATGTGACCGGCGTGCCACGGCGTCTCGGGTCCCGCGCGCTCCGCCCATGCCGGGACGGCGATCTCGAACAGGCCGAGGACGATGAAGGTGAGGTAGCCGATCTCCGACCAGCCGACCGCGAGGCGGATCACCCAGCCGATCTGGATGAGGGTGATCCCGGCGGCGAATCGGATCGCGACAACGCGTCGCACCGGATCCTCGCGCGCGGCCCGCAGCCACTGCGCCACGAGCGCGACGCGCATGACGATGTAGCCGGCGACCATCGTCGTGAAGTCCTGCTGGTCGAAGGCCGCAGGGACGCCCGCCGCCACGACCAGGACGCCCGCGATCTGGATGAACGTGAGCAGCCGGTACTGGACGTCGTCCGTGTCGTAGGCCGAGGCGAACCATGTGAAGTTCATCCACGGCCACCAGATCGCGAAGAAGATCACGAGGAAGTTGACGATCCCGTGCCACAGCTGGCCGGCCACGAGGTCGTCGTGGAGGGCGTGGGCCACGCTCGCGACGGCAACGACGAAGCACAGGTCGAACAGGAGCTCGAGCGGAGTCGATGCGCGGTGCGTGTCGGTCGGGTCGCGTCCCGTCATCGGGACGTGCCACGGACGCTGGACCTGGACCCGGGGGGCCGGGCGAGCGGACACCGTCAGTCGGTCGTCGCCGTCGCCCTGACCGGGATCGATCCTCGCTCTTCCGAACTGGTGGTGAGCGGCACGCTATTCATCTCGGCGAGACGATCGAGGAAGGGCTGTGCGCGAAGGCGCTCGAGTATCTCCCTCGCCCGGGCGACCGCCGCGATCACATCTGGCTCGCCAGACGCGAGGAGGACCGCCATGTCAAGCCCGGTCATCGCCTCGTCCCAGTCGAGCCCGAGGTCACGCCATCCCTCGAGCACGTCGCGATATCCCGAATGTGCGTCCGGCGTTCGACCTTCGAGTGCGGCGAGACCCGACCGCATCGCCATCCGCTCGATCGAGATCGCCTGGCCGTGGACGCGCAGCCCCTCGTGCCGATCGATCATCCGGCGCAGCGCGGCGGCATCCCGCCGCCAGACAGCAACCCGAGCGGCAAGGAACAGGTGGGCGGTGCCTCCGAGTCGATCGAGGGACAGGAGCTCCAGACACCTGCTCTCGACGTCATCCCAGCGGCCGCCCGCCACGTCGGCCTGGATCCGGGGCATGAGCTTGCCGACGCCGATCTGGCGATCGGCATTGCCTTCCAGCGCGCCCTCGTGCGCGTCGATGTCCGCCCCTGTCACCTCACCGCGCAAGGCCCGGATCGTCAACAGGACGCTCATCAGCGAGGAACGGTCCTCGAGCTCGAGCTCCGTGACGAGGAGGCGCTCGACGACCCCGACGGCCCAGTCCCACTCGCCCACCCTGATCGCCGAGTCGGCCGCATTCTGATACAGCGTCGCCTGGAGCGGCCGGATACCGAGTCGCTGGGCATCCTCGAAGCCCGCCTTGGCCGTGGCCAGGGCCTGTCGTGGATCCCGCAGCGCGAGGATGTAGCTCATGTTGATCCGGCCCCGAAGGGAGATCTGCGGCCAGCTCGAGCGTTCCGCGATGTCGATGCCCGCCTGGATGGCGCCTCTGCCCTCGAGGACGCGACCGACCTCGGCCAGCGACGTGCCCTTCGTCACCAACGTGTCGGCGGTCAGCGCGACGAGGTCTTCCCTCTCAGAGCTCGCGAGCACCAGATCCGCGACGCGCATCGCTTCGATCGAGTCACCGTGGAAGAAGTAGGCCCGTGCAAGCTGCGCCCGGAGTGCGATCCCACCGGGAGATTCGGCGAGGTCCTCGAATTCGACTGCCCCGGGCTCGAGCACCGCCAGCGCATCCGATGTCCGGAACGACTCGAGCATCGCCCGTCCGAGCGCAGCCGTCGCCGCCGCAGCGCCAAGCCGGTCGCCGGTCTCGCGCTTCCGCTCGATCGCGTCACGCAGCACCTCCTGGGCCCTCGTGTGCCGTCCGGCCGCCGAGGCTGCTTCGCCCGTCCGGATCAACAGATCGGCCTGTTCACCCGGATCCGTGGTGACCTGCAGCGCCTGATCCAGGAACGTCATGGCCTGCTCATGCGATCCGAGCGCAGCTGCACGTTCGGCGGCTCCCCGAAGGGCGATGCGCGCCTGGGCGCCGACCGCGTCCGCCTCGGGACCCGGCGATGACGACTCGAACGCCGCCAGGTAGTGCGCGGCAAGGGCACCGACGAGCTCGTCCTCGCCAAGCGATTCGAAATGGCGCGCGGCGGCCAGGTGGCGTTCTCGACGGTCGCGCTTCGCGAGGGTCGAATACGCGACCTCCCGAACCAGCGCCTGGACGAAGCTGTACTGGCCGCGTTCGGGCGACCGAGGATCGCCTTGCAGCACGAGGATCTCCCGGCGCACGAGCCCGCGCAGCCGCGGCTCGAGGTCCACCGGGTCTGCGGCAGTGACGGCAGCGAGTCCAGCCGGCGTGAAGCTCTGGCCGAGGACAGCCGCGTTCTGGAGGATCGCGCGGTCGGTCGGATCCAGGGCGTCGAGTCGTGCGGCGATCAGCGCGTGCAAGGTTTCCGGGACGGCCAGCTCGGTGAGGTCGCCCACAGGAACGTACCGCCCGTCACGTTCGGCGAGGCGGTCGTCGGCGACGAGCATGCGGACCGTCTCGACGGCATAGAGCGGGATCCCGTCGGCGCGACGGATGATGGTCCGCGCGGCGCTCTCCGGCAGGCCCGCAACGAGCCCGTCGAGCATCTCTCCCACGGCGACATCGGACAGCGGATCAAGGTGGAGGGCGACGAAGTTCCGGCGGCCCGCACCCCAAGCGGGACGACGCTCGAGCAGCTCCGGCCGGGCTAGCGTCACGATCAGGATCGGCACGCCGGTCGACCACTCGAGGAGGTGGTCGATGAAGTCGAGGAGCCCCGGGTCGGCCCAATGGAGGTCCTCGAACAGGAGGACGGTCGTGCCCTTGGCGGCGATACGCTCGAAGTAGGTCCGCCAGGCCGCGAACAAGCTCTCTCGGCCGCCGGGCGGGGCCGGCTCGACCGCGAGCAGCGCCAGAAGCGCGGTCTCGACCCAGCGCCGCTCCGCCTCGTCGGGGACCCATGTGGCGACCGACTCGGCGACCTTCTGTCGTGTCGTCGGCTCGTCATCTGTCGCGAGGAGGCCTGCGCGACCTCTGACCATCTCGCCGAGCGCCCAGAACGTGATGCCATCGCCATACGCAGGTGACCGGCCGACATTCCAGTAGACCTGGTCGACCAGGCCATCGAGATACTTCTCGAACTCCCAGACGACGCGCGTCTTGCCGACACCTGCCTGGCCAGTCAGGGAGACGAGACCGATCCGGTGCTCACGGCCGGTCGACAGGTAGAGGTCCTTGAGCAGGCGCAGCTCCGTGTCACGGCCCGTGAACGGCGCCTCGAGCGTTTCGCTCCGCTTCCGGCCACCCCGTTCCGCGACGACACGCATCGCACGGTATGCAGGCACCGGGCTGGCCTTGCCCTTGAGCAGCTGCTCGCCGGCGGCCTCGAAGGCGATCGCTTTCGAGGCCGTCCGCTCCGTGGCCTCGTCGACGAGGACCGTCCCGGGCGGCGCCACCGACTGCAGCCGGCTCGCCGTGTTGACGAGATCGCCCGCCACCATCCCCTGGTTCGTGGCGCCCACGGTCACGGCAGCCTCGCCGGTCACCACGCCCGCACGAGCGTGGAGGGACGCTTCAAGACCGGGAACGCGGTCGACGAGCTCGAGCGCTGCCCGAACGGCGCGTTCCGCGTCGTCCTCGTGGGCCGTCGGGGCGCCCCAGACCGCCATGACGGCGTCGCCGATGAACTTCTCGACAGTGCCGCCGTAGCGTTCCACGATGTCCCGCGCCGTCTCGAAATACCGCGTCAGAAGGTCGCGGGCCTGCTCCGGATCCCAGCCATCGGCGAGCGTCGTGTACCCGACAAGGTCGACGAACAGCACAGAGACCAGGCGGCGCTCGGCCTGGGTGGCGAGCGGCTCGGTCGTGGCACGGCCGGAGATCCGCGGCGTCGCCGCTCCCCCGCCACCTTCGAGCGGCGTCCCGCAATCCCCACAGAAGCGCGCGGTCGGCCGGTTGGACGATCCGCACGTGCGACAGGCGACCGCGAGCGGCGCGCCGCAGGTGTCACAGAAGCGGCGCCCGGCATCGTTCTCGGTGCCGCAGGCCGAACAGACCATCCGAACCTCGCGTGGGGAGATCGGACACGAGCGTACCCGATACGAAGCGGTGGGGCGATGGGGCGACCATGGGGGTCAGTGACGGAAGTGGCGCACGCCCGTCAGCAGCATCGTCCCGCCGGCTGAATCGACGGCGGCAACGGCGTCGGCGTCGCGGACGGAGCCTCCCGGCTGGGCGAAGGCCGTCACGCCGGCTGTGACGCAGACCTCGACTGCGTCGGGGAACGGGAAGAACGCGTCAGAACCGCACGAGGCGCCCTCGGTCGAAGCAGTCCCGAGCAGCGCGTGCGCCTTCGCGACCGCCTGGCGGGCCGCGTCCACGCGCGAGGTCTGGCCGCTGCCGATCCCGACCAGGCGGCGGTCGCGGACGAGGACGATCGCGTTCGAGGTGACGCCACGGACGAGACGCCAGGCGAGGTCCAGGTCGAGCTGCTCGGCCTCGGTCGGCGCACGCCGCGTCGCGCAGGTCCACGTCGTCGGGTCGTCCCGTGTCGTGTCGGTCGCAGTCACAAGGACCGCACCGCCCGCGGTCCGGATCGACCCCGTCGGGTCAGCCCGGTCGTCGGCCGGATCGCCGTCGGCGAGCGCCTCATCGAGGAGGACGCGGAGATTCGGCTTCGTGGCGAGGACCTCGAGGGCAGCTGGGTCGTACGAGGGCGCGACGACGATCTCGAGGAAGATCGAAACGAGCCGCTCGGCGGTCGTGCGGTCGACCGGCCGGGTCAGCGCGACGACACCGCCGAAGGCGCTCACCGGATCGGCTTCGAGGGCCGCGTCCCAGGCCTTGGCCAGAGAATCGCGCTCCGCCGCACCGCACGGGTTGGTGTGCTTGACGATGACCACGCCCGGGCCACGCAACGCACGACCCAGCGCGGACGCCGCGGCGGCATCGAGGACGTTGTTGTACGAGAGAGCCTTGCCCTGGAGAGGGCCACGGGCGACGCCGAACGGTCCATCCGCCAGGGTCGATCCAGGGCGGCGGTAGCGTGCCGCGGGCTGGTGTGGGTTCTCCCCGTAGCGCAAGGTCTCGACCTTCTCGAGGCCGATCGTCAGGACCGCCGGATACGTGTCATCAGGCGGATCCAGCAGACCTGCAGCGGCCATCCGGTCCGGCAATGCCGACGCGATCCGTGCGTCGTACGCAGCCGTATGGGCGAACGCCTCGAGCGCGAGCCTACGGCGGCGCCGGACGTCGAGTCCATCCTCCACGTCGAGCGCGTCAAGCACCTCGTCGTAGCGGCTCGGCGATGTCACGACGGCCACGTTCGCGTGGTTCTTCGCGGCAGCACGGACCATCGATGGACCGCCGATGTCGATCTCCTCGATGAGCTCGTCGACGGTGATCCCGGGGCGCTCGAGGGCCGCCGAAAACGGGTAGAGATTGACGACGACGAGCTCGAATGGCGCGATGGCCCCGGCCAGGAGCTGGCGCCGGTGGTCGTCGAGCCGCCGGTCGGCCAGGATGCCGCCATGGACCCGGGGATGGAGCGTCTTGACCCGGCCGTCGAGCATCTCGGCGAACCCGGTCACCGCGGCAACGTCGGTCACCGGCAGGCCGGCGTCACGCAAGGCCCGGGCTGTCCCGCCGGTCGAAACGAGCTCGAAACGACGAGCGACGAGCCCGCGGCCAAGGTCGACGAGCCCGGTCTTGTCGGACACGGACAGCAGGGCGCGGCGAGGCACGGGGACGGTCGCGTCCGCACGGGCGAGATCGACGGTCACGTGGCGCCCGTCGACGACGAGTGCGCCGGCCAGGAGCAGCGCGACGGCCCGCGGCAGGAGCCGGTGCTCCGCCGTCCTGATCCGGTCGTGGAGGGCCGCGACGTCATCACCGGGCAGGATCTCGACGGCCTCCTGCGCGACGATCGGCCCGTCGTCGAGGGTCGCATCGACGAGGTGGACCGTGCAACCGGTCACCGCCGCGCCGTGGGCCAGCGCGTCGGCAACGGAATGCCTACCCGGAAAGGCCGGCAGCAGGGACGGATGCGTGTTGAGGATCCGCCCGTCGAACGCCGCGAGCACGACCGGTCCCACGAGCCGCATATACCCGGCGAGCACGACCACATCGACGCCGACTGCGAGCAGCGTTTCGGCGAGCGTCCGGTCGTCGCCGCCCGGGACCAGCGCCGTCTCGAGCCCCTGCTCCGCCGCCCAGTCGAGAGCTGCGCAACTCCGGTCGGCGAACACGAGGACGATCTCCCCCCCGACCTCGCCGCGACCGACAGCGGACGACAGCGCGCGCAGGTTCGAGCCTGCGCCGGACACCCCGACCGCGATCCGACCGCTCAACCGGCGTCCTCGAGCGGCCCCTCGACGTAACGGGCGCCACCGGTCGCGTCGAGCGTGATCACTTCGCCGACGACCATCGCCTCGATGCCGAATGCCGCGATCGCCTCGACCGCCGCCGCGACGGCGCCACCGGGCAGCATGATCACCATCCCGAGACCGCCGTTGAAGATCGCGCGCACTTCGGCGTCGTCGAGGCCGCCGAGAGCACCGAACAGGCGCATGACCGAGGGCATCGCCCATGAGGCCGGATCCAACCGGGCGGCGAGACCTTCCGGTAAGGCCCGTGGGACGTTGCCGGGCAGGCCACCACCCGTGATGTGGGCGACGCCGTGCAGATCGAGTGCGAGGGACCGTGCCGCTGCCCGCGCCGCCAGGACCGCCTTGGCGTAGATCCGGGTCGGCGTCAGCAGGATCTCACCGAGCGTCGCCATCGCTTCATTCGGGGCGGCGGCGAGGATCAAGTCTGTCTCGGCGTCCCCGAGCGACCGCCGGAGCCGTGCCTGGTACGGCTCCCCGAGGTCGAGCTCCCACTGCGCGAGGAGCGACCGGACGAGCGAGTACCCGTTCGAATGGAGGCCGGTCGAGGCGAGCCCGAGGATCGTGTCGCCGGCACGGACCGCCGACCCATCGATGACCTCGTCCCGCTCGACGACGCCGATGCAGCAGCCCGACAGGTCGAACGCGTCGTTGGTCATCAGGTCGGGATGCTCCGCGGTCTCGCCACCGACGAGCGCGCAGCCGGCATCCCGACAGCCGGTCGCTATCGATCCGACCATCTCGGCCACCGTCTCCGGGATGACTCGACCGACGGCGACGTAATCGAGGAAGGCGACCGGCTCGGCGCCGCAGCACACCACGTCGTCGGCGCACATCGCCACGAGGTCGACGCCGATCGTGTCGAAGCGTCGGAGGGCGACTGCGAGCTCCGTCTTGGTGCCGACGCCGTCGGTCGAGGCGACGATGAGCGGCTCGCGGTAGCCGGCAGGGATCGTGAACGCACCGCCGAACCCGCCGAGACCACCGACGACCTCAGGTCGGCGAGTGGACTCGACGTGCGCCCGCATCAGCTCGACGGCGTGGTCCCCGGCGGCCACGTCGACGCCGGCCGCGCGGTACGCGTCCCGGCCGGCCGCCCCTTTCGCGCCAGCTCGGGTCATCGGCCGACCCCCGCCTCCTCGAGCATGAACTTGCGGCTGGCCGCGTCGTACGGGACTGGATCGGGGTAGTGGCCGTCGAAGCAGGCGAAACAGAACCGTTCGTAGGGCAGCTCGAGCGCGGCGAGGACGCCACGGATCGAGAGATACCCGAGCGAATCGGCGCCGATGAAGTCGCGGATCTCGGGCTCGGTGTGGGTCGATGCGATGAGCTCCGTCTCGACCTGGGTGTCGATTCCGTAGAAGCACGGGTGGTAGATCGGCGGCGCGCTGATCCGGACGTGGACCTCTGTCGCACCGGCCTTGCGCAGCAGCTCGACGATCCGCTTCGTCGTGGTCCCGCGGACGATCGAATCGTCGACGACGACGAGCCGCTTTCCGTTGACGACCTCGCGCAACGGGTTGAGCTTGATGGTCACGCCGCGGTGGCGGAGGCCGGCCGACGGTTGGATGAAGGTCCGACCGGCATACCGGTTGCGGTACATGCCCTCGCGATACGGCAGCCCGGATTCCTCCGCGAACCCGGCCGCTGCCGGTGCACCGGTGTCGGGGACTGGCATCACGAGGTCGGCGTCGACAGCGTGCTCTCGCGCGAGCTGCAGGCCCATCTTGCGGCGGGCCTCGTACAGGTTCCGTCCCTCCATGTACGAATCGGGCCGCGCGAAGTAGATGAGCTCGAACACGCACAGCGCCGGCGTCGCCTCGGCGAACCGGACCGACCGAGGCGCGACCCCGGGCTCGAGGATGACCATCTCGCCGGGCTGGACGTCCCGGACGTATTCGGCACCGACCATGTCGAGAGCGGCCGTCTCCGACGAGAGGCACCAACCGGCGGAGGCGTCGTCGCCCCGCCACAGGCCGTCGTCGCCGTCGGACCGGGCGGCTGGAAGGCGGCCGAGGACGAGCGGCCGGAAGCCGAATGGATCGCGGACACCGATGACCCGCCGCTCGTCGAGGACGACGAGGCTGAACGCGCCGCGCACCCGGGGCAGCACCTGGCGCAGCGCCTCGACGGTGTCAGTCGCCGGCTCGTCGGCGAGGAGCGCGGTCAGGAGCTCCGTGTCCGTCGAGGCTGGAAGGCGTGCGCGACCGCCGCGCAGCGACCCGAGCAGGTCGCGCGTGTTGATGAGGTTGCCGTTGTGACCGATCGCCAGCGCCCGGCGCGGCCCGAGACGGTACGTCGGCTGGGCGTTCTCCCAGATGGTCGATCCAGTCGTCGAATACCGGCAATGGGCGATCGCGAGCTGGCCACGGAGACTCGGCAGCCGGCGCTCGTCGAGGACCGTGCTGATCATCCCGAGGTCCTTGTAGAGCATCAGCTGCTCGCCGTCGCTCACTGCCAGTCCGGCGGATTCCTGCCCCCGGTGCTGGAGTGCGAACAGGCCGAGCGCAGCGATCGAGGCCGCCTCGGTCGGTTCGCCGCCCGGGAGCACGACCCCGAACACGCCGCACATGTCAGCCCTCCCAGCCGAGAGCGCGGCCGAGACCGTGCTCCCATGCGTGGCGGAGGTCGCGGAGCGGGACCTCGAGCGCATCGGCCACGCGCCCACCACGATCCTCGACCGAGCCCGCGACGACGCCGGCAGCCAGCTCGATCACGAGCCTGTCACCGCCGACCGAGCCGACGATCTCGACCGGCAGGCCGTGCTGGCGGGCGAGCAGCTCGAGCGCGGGGCCGTACCGCGGCCGGCACGTGACGACGAGCCGCGATGGACCCTCGCCGAACAGGTCGACAGCAGGGGAATGGGTGACACCGATCCGGACCGAGGCTCCGAGGCCGCCCCACATGGCGCACTCCGCCAGCGCGACCGCCAATCCCCCGCCCGAGACGTCCTGGGCCGAGGCGGCGAGGCCGCGCGCGACGGCCTCGCGGATGAATGCCTGCACGGCCGCTTCCTGTGACAGGTCGAGGGCCGGCGGACCGTCCTCCGTGGCGCCGCCGGCGAGCGCCGCGTACGCCGACCCCGCGAGTCCTGGGACGGTCTCACCGACGAGCACGATCGCGTCGTGGGTCTGGACGAAGGCAGGGCCGATGAGCGTCGTCACGTCCTCGATGAGGCCGACGACACCGATCTCGGGGGTCGGAGCGATCGGGCCCGCCGGGGACTCGTTGTACAGCGAGACGTTGCCGCCCGTCACGGGCAGTCGGAGCGCCCGGCACGCATCGGCGAGCCCCCGGACCCCCTCGGTCAGCTGCCAGAACGCCTCCGGCCGCGTCGGGTCGCCGTAGTTCAGGCAGTTCGTCACGCCGAGCGGCCGCGCGCCGGTGATCGAGACATTGCGGGTCGCCTCGGCCACCGACAGCGCGGCACCGAGCCACGGATCGAGCGCGCCGACGGACTGATTCCCGTCGGTCGTGGCGACGAGACCCTTCTTCGTGCCCTTCACGCGCAGGACGGCTGCGCCACGACCCGGTCCCGCCACGGTGTCCGCGCCGACCGTCGAGTCGTACTGGTGGAAGACGGCGTGGCGCGATGCAAGGTTCGGGGAGCCGAGCAGTGCCAGGAGGACCGCGCCTGGGTCCATCCCCCGCTCGGGCAGCCGGTCGCTGACGGTCGCCGGCGCTCCGGGTGCCGGTGCACCGCGGGTGTGCGTCGGGGCCTGGGCGATGCGATCGTGGACGATGGCATCGCTCGTCAACGCGGCGGCCGGCACCCGCGCGATCTCACGTGCGCCGGGACGTGGCCGGCCATCCGCGTCGAGACCGCCTTCGATGATCGCGATGTCCCCGTCGGCGGTTACCCGTCCGATGATCGCGACAGGCAATCCCCAGCGCTCGCAGACCTCACGGACGTCCGGCCAGCGATCGGGCAGGACGGCCGCACACATCCGCTCCTGCGACTCGGAGATCATCACCTCGAACGGTTCGAGCCCCGGCTCCCGTCGCGGGATCGCGTCGAGGTCGACAAGGATCCCGGTACTCGCTCGGTCGGCCGTCTCCGAGGTCGCGCACGTGATCCCGCCGGCCCCCAGGTCCTGCAGCCCCTCGACGAGGCGGCGCTCGATGAGCTCGAGACTCGCCTCGATGAGCAGCTTCTCCGCGAACGGGTCGCCGACCTGGACCGACGGCCGCTTCGACGGGTCGTCATGGGTGAAGGTCGCGCTCGCGAGCACGGACGCGCCACCGATGCCGTCGCGACCGGTCGCGGAGCCGTAGAGGACGACGAGGTTCCCGGGACCGGGCGCCGCCGCGAGGGTGAGCAGTCGCTCCTCGAGGAGCCCGACGGCCATGACGTTGACCAGCGGGTTGCCCTGGTAGGACGGGTCGAAGACCAGCTCGCCACCGACCGTCGGCACCCCGACGCAATTCCCGTACCCACCGACGCCGCGGACCACCCCGTCCACGAGGTGTCGTGTCCGCGCGTCGCCGGGGTCGCCGAACCGAAGGGCATCGAGGACCGCGATCGGCCGCGCACCCATCGTGAAGATGTCGCGGAGGATCCCGCCGACACCTGTCGCGGCGCCCTGGTAGGGCTCCACGGCGGACGGGTGGTTGTGCGATTCGATCTTGAACGCGACCGCGAGGCCGTCGCCGATCGAGATGACGCCCGCGTTCTCACCTGGACCGGCGACGACACCCTCGCCCGCCGTGGGGAGCGTGCGAAGGAGCGGTTTCGAGCTCTTGTAGGAGCAGTGCTCGCTCCACATCACGCTGAACATCGCGAGCTCGAGGTCGTTCGGCTCTCGGCCGCCCAGACGATCGCGGATGGCGTCGAGCTCGTCGTCGGTGACGCCGAGCCGGCGATGGAGCGGCTCGATGGTTCGCTCCGCCACCGTCATCGCGACCCCACAGCGACGGCCGTGCCGTTGGCCGCTCGTGCCGCGCTCTCCACCAGCGACCGAACGATGCCGAACCCGTCAGCCGAGCCGAGGAGCGCCTCCGATGCGCGTTCCGGATGGGGCATGAGCCCGGCCACGTTCCCCGCGGCGTTCATGACCCCGGCGATCGCGCGGAGCGAGCCGTTCGGGTTCGCCTGGTCGTCCGGTGCCGCGTGCTCGCCGTCCTCAGCCACGTACCGGAAGATCACCTGGCCGTCCGCCTCGAGCGAATCGAGCGTCGCGTCGTCGGCGTAGTAGCGCCCTTCGCCGTGCGCGACCGGCATCCGCAGAGGTCCGCGACCGGCGAGAGCGTGGGTGAACCGCGTGTCCAGTCGTTCTGCCGAGATCGCCACCTCCTGGCCGACGAACCGGAGCGAGGCGTTGCGCAGGAGCGCGCCCGGCACGAGCCCGGCCTCGGCGAGGACCTGGAAACCATTGCAGATGCCGAGGACGAGGCCGCCATCCCCGGCGAACGCGGTCACCGCCCGCATCACCGGGCTGAACCGCGCGATGACGCCTGCCCGGACGTAGTCGCCGTACGCGAATCCACCTGGGAGGACGACCGCCGCGACGGCCTCGAGGGTCACCTGCTCATGCCACAGGACGACTGGGTCGGCCCCCGCGAGATGGAGCGCGTGGACGGTGTCCCGGTCGCAGTTGCTGCCCGGAAAGACGACGACCCCGACGCGAACCGGCATTCCTAGCCCTCGCCTACGCCGGCGCTGACGGCTGACGACGCCGCGCCGAGGGGTTCGATCGCGAAGACCTCGATCAGAGGGTTTGACAGCAGCTCCGATGCGAGGCGGTCCACGATGTCTCGCGCGGTCGCTTCGTCTGCCGCCTCGACCGTCATCTCGGCACGCCGCCCGATCCGGACGTCGTGGATGCCGTCGATGCCGAGATGACCGAGGCTGCCCTCGACCGCCCGCCCGGCGGGGTCGAGGATGCCTGGCTTGGGCGTCACGTTGACCGCGAACCGGAAGCTCGTCATGGGGCGATCACGTCCTCCTCGAGATAGCGCGCGAAGCTCGCGCCGGTGATCCGCTCGTACGCCTCGACGTAGCGTGCCCTTGTCCCGGCGACGACATCCTCCGGAAGCGCCGGCCCGGGGGCCGTCTTGTCCCACGGCTGCGTCTCGAGCCAGTCCCGAACGAACTGCTTGTCGAAGCTCGCCTGCGCGCGACCCGGCGCGTACGTCGTGGCGTCCCAGAACCGCGAGGAATCGGGCGTCACGGCTTCGTCGATGAGGATGATCTCGCCGCTCGCCTCGTCGATGCCGAACTCGAACTTCGTGTCGGCGAGCAGGATGCCGACCTGCTCCGTGGCGGCTGCCGCGTGCCGGTACAACGAGATCGCGAGATCGCGAACGCGCTCGGCCACATCGCGCCCGACAAACGTCACCATCGTCTCGAAGTCGATGTTCTCGTCGTGCTCGCCCGCGTCGGCCTTGGTCGCGGGCGTGAAGATCGGCTCGTGAAGGCGGTCGCTCTCGACAAGACCTGTCGGGAGTCCGATGCCGCACACCTGTCTGTTCGCCTGGTATTCCTTCCAGCCCGACCCCGCGAGATAGCCGCGCACGACCGCCTCGACGGGAATGACCGTCGTCGGGCGACAGATCATGATCCGCCCGCAGAGGTGCCTGTCGTCGGTCTCGGTCGAGATGAGATGGTTGCGGACGATGTCACCCGTCGTCGCGAACCAGTGTCGCGACAGGCCTGTCAGGATCCGGCCCTTGTCCGGGATCTCTGTGGGCAGCACGACGTCGAATGCGGAGATGCGGTCGGACGCGACGAGCATGAGCGAGCCGTCCACACGCGAGTACAGGTCGCGGACCTTGCCCGACCGAAGGTATGCGTCAGCGAGCATCGACCGTCACCTTCGCCGGCGCCCGGGCAGCAAGCGCGTCGGCGAGCGAGTCAAGTCGGGCGATGACCTCCGGCACGTGCCGCAGGTACGCCGCATCGTCGAAGCACGCGTCGAGTCGGGCGAGCGACATCCGCTGGGCCACGGCGGGGTCGACGGCGAGGA